>LUYO01000184.1:0-11218 GCA_001603295.1 Rhodobacterales bacterium Alpha_02 | reverse complement strand
GCGCGACGCCGCGGCAGCCGACCGCACCGACCGCCCCTCCTCGCGTCGCGATGCTACCGCTGCCGACGACAGCACCGACGCCGCCGACGTCGCCGCCGCCAAGCCCGAAGACGCCAAGGCGGCGGACGCCGAGCCGGCGGCCCAGCCGGTCGCCGCGCCACTTGGTTATGCGACCTTCTCGCTGACCGGTCCTGGATCGCCGGCCGACGGCGACGCCGCCATCGCTGCCGCAGCCGTCGCGGCCGCCGGAACCACCCCGACGCCAGCTCCCGCGCCGACGGCCGACGGTTTCCTCGACGCCCTTGCCGCCGCCGGCAAGGAGGCGACGCCCGCTGCCACGCCGGCAATGCCCCAGCCGGCCGGCCAGCCAGCGGCCGATGCAGCGGTTCCCGTGACCGCTTCACCCGTCGCCGCCGAGACGGTCGCCACGACTGCGTCGGCGCCTATCGCACCGCAGCCCGCCGCGACGCCGGTGGACGCCGACATCCCCATCCCGGCCGTCCTGCCGCAGGCCGCCGCCCCGGCGGCAAAGCACGCCGACGCCGCCCCTGTCGCCCCTGTCGTCGCGCCAACAAGCGAGGCCGTCGATCTGCCGGCATCGCCAATGGTGTCCGACACTCCGGCCGCACGGCCACAGGGCGACGCGGGCGCCTCGGCGACCACCGACCAGCCGGCGCGTCCGGCCGCCGCCGCCGCTGTGTCCCGGCCGACGCCGACCTCCGACACGCCGGCGGCGACCGTCGCCCGGACCGCTGCATCGACGGAAACCGACGCCCCGGCCACGCCCGCCGCCGCCGCGCCGGTGACCGTCGTCGATGCCGACGCGGCGACCCCGACCGTCGCCACGGCGCCCGCCGAGACGGCGTCCAAGCCGGTCGACAGTGCCGCGAAGCCAGCCGCCGCCCAGACCGCCGTCGCCTCCGCCGATGACGCCGCCAGCCAGCCAGCCGACGATGCGGCCGAGCCGGTCCAGCCGGCATCGGCGTCGTCCCGTGCGCCGCAGCCGTCGTCCGACGCCGACGTGACGGCCATCGTCTCTGCCGCCGCCACCGACGCCGCCAGCGATGAGGCGATCGCCGCAGCCGCGTTGACCGCCACGGTCAATGTCAAGCCGGCGGCCGGCAAGGCAAACGCCGCCGACAAGCCGGCCAAGGCCGCCGACGCGGCCGGCGAGCGGCCGTCCGCCAGCAGCAAGGGCGCGGCGCCCAATCAGGCCGCCGACAACGACCTTGCCAGGCCGAAGACGGTGAGCGGCGTCTCCAGTGCCGCCCGCGCCTTCGCCGACCGGCTGCGCGACGTCAGTGCCGGCAGCACCGCGTCGTCCGACAGCGCCGCGTCAGACGGCTCGCCGCAGACGGCGCCGCCGCCCGCCGGCCAGACCGCACCGACCGCCACAGCGCCCCAGTCCGCCGCCACGGCCACCGCCGCCGCCGTGCGGCTTGAGGATGTCGGCGCCACCATCGTCCGCCACGTCAAGTCCGGCGAGACCAGCTTCTCGGTGCGGCTCGATCCGGCCGAGCTTGGCAAGGTCGACGTCAAGGTCGCCTTCTCGTCCGATGGCAGCGCCCGCGCCCATCTCATCGTCGAGCGCCGCGACACCTTCGACACGCTGTCGCGCGACCAGCGGCACATCGAACAGACGCTGCGCGATGCCGGCTTCGAGGTGAAGGAAGGCTCGGTGTCGCTGTCCATGCGCCAGGACAGCGGCCAGCAGGACCGCTCCGCCTTCGCCCGCCAGGACCAGCAGCAACAGCAGCAGTTCCGCCAGCACCAGACGGACAGCCCCATCACCGTCAAGACCAACGACGACGTCCCGGCTACGATCGTCAATGCCTACAGCCCGCGCGGCGACGGCCGCATCGACATCCGCGTCTAGAGTGCGAGGGAGATCATCATGAGCGTATCCGGCATCGGCGCCAACACCTCGAACACCACCGGCACCGGCGCGTCCGCGGCGACCAACTCGCTGATGTCCAACTACACGACGTTCCTGACGATGCTCACCACGCAGCTCAAGACGCAGAGCCCGCTCGACCCGATGGACGTCAACAGCTTCACCCAGCAGCTCGTCCAGTATTCGTCGGTGGAGCAGCAGATCCAGACCAACGCCAACCTCAAGTCGATGATGGAGACGCTGACCTCCAGCGCCGCGCTGCAACTCGTCAACTACATCGGCAAGTCGGTCACCGCCTATTCCGACACCACCAAGTTCGACAGCGGTGAAGCAGCTTGGACCGTGAACTCCAGCGCCGCCGCCTCGGGCGCCAAGGTGACCATCACCGACGAGAACGGCGGCGTGGTCTACCAGGGCACCACCGACCTCAAGGCCGGCGACAACGCTTTCACCTGGGATGGCCAGGGCTCAAACGGCAGCGACTACAGCGCCTCGACCGGCGCCTTCACCATCTCGGTTGCCGGCACCGACACCAACGGCAAGGCGGTGTCGATCACCACCGAGGTCAAGGGCAAGGTGCAGGCGGTCGACACCTCCTCGCAGCAGCCCTACATCAAGGTCAACGGCCGCCTGCTGCCGCTGTCGGCGCTGACCGAAATTTCGGTCTGACGCCGGGTCGCCCTTCCCTGCCCAAAATCTCAGAGGCCGCCGCGCCATCGGCGGCCTTTCCGTCGTTCCGGCGCTTTCCACCGGAGATCGCCGATGCGTAGTTCTGCGCATCGAGCCGATGATCGCGACATGACGCCCCTTTCCGCCAACGATGCCGTCCCGGCCGGCAATCTTCGTCCGCCCGTTAACCTTTCGGGCGGAAAACGGCGCGGTTTCCGCGGCCGGATGGTCCAATTCCTAAAACGGAGGCCACCGGACCGCTTTCGTCAAGTCGTTCAAAATCTTACTGAATTCTTGCGGAGCAATTAGGCGTTTTTTAAACGGCTTGATCTAGGATGCGCTCCTGAAGGTCAGATTTGTGTGAGAGTAGAATGACCGAACAGATGCGTCCGCGCGTAAAATACGTCATCGGGCCGGATGGAAGTCCGCTGACGATCGCCGATTTGCCGCCCGAGGGGACCCAGCGCTGGGTGATCCGTCGCAAAGCCGAGGTCGTCGCCGCCGTGCGCGGCGGTCTCCTGTCGCTGGAAGAGGCTTGCAAGCGCTACACCCTCACCGTCGAGGAATTCCTGTCCTGGCAGCAGTCGATCGACAAGCACGGCCTCGCCGGCCTCAGGGCGACGCGCGTCCAGCAGTATCGCCCGTAGGCGCCTGACGCGCCGCGAGCGTTCCGATGGAGCCTTTTCGAGGGCGACCGGTCCGACTGGATCGGTCGCCCTTTGCTTTTTGGGCGCCGCCGATCAGCGGGCTTCTACCTACTTTACGCCCTCCGCTTACCTGCCCGGCAAAAATTGCCGTGGATTTTGCAATTCTTAACAAACCGGTTTTGGCTGTTTTCCGCCAGTCGCGCCGGAACGGCCATTCGGCGTTAACAACTTGTTTACCATACCCGTGCGGAAATAATTGCCGCCTTGGTCCGCGGCGGCGGCGTCGATTCCCGCCGCGTCGAACAATGGGGAACGGGTGTGGGTGGATTTGGAGAGTTCCTGAAGACCCTGGGGCCAAGCCGGCTGGCGGCGATGGGCGCCGTGGCGCTTGGCCTCATCGGCTTCTTCGTCTTCATCGTGCTCCGCTTCTCGGCGATCCAGCAGGTGCCGCTCTATACCGGTCTCAGCATGGCCGACTCGGCGGCCATCGTGCAGCAGCTCACCTCGTCCGGCACCGCCTTCACGCTGAAGGACAACGGCGGCACCATCCTGGTCGACGAGACCAAGCTCGACCAGACGCGCATGAGCCTCGCCCAGCAGGGTCTGCCGGCCGGCGACGGCGTCGGCTACGAGATCTTCGACAAGACCGACGCCCTCGGCACCACCTCCTTCGTGCAGTCGGTCAACGCCTTGCGCGCCCTTGAGGGCGAGCTGTCGCGCACCATCCGCACCATCCGCCAGGTTGATCAGGCGCGCGTCCATCTGGTGCTGCCGGAGAAGCAGCTGTTCCGCAAGGACGAGAAGAAGCCCACCGCCTCCATCGTCCTGAAGACGCGCGGCACCCTCGACCCCGGCCAGATCCGCGCCATCCAGCACCTCGTCGCCTCGGCCGTTCCCGGCCTCGATCCGTCGCGCATCTCGGTGATCGACGAGACCGGCCGCCTCCTGGCGCAGGGCAACGGCGACGAGAGCAGCGCCACCTATCTCGCCACCAATGCCGACGAGCGCACCGCCGCCTACCAGAACCAGGTGGAAGCCCGCGTCCGCGACATCGTCGAGAGCGTGGTCGGCGCCGGCCGCGCCCGCGTGCGCGTCGCCGCCGAGCTGGATTTCAACCGCGTCGAAGAGACGCAGGACACCTTCGACCCCAACGGCCAGGTCGTCCGCTCCACCCAGACGCGCGAGGAGAAGTCGCTCAGCCAGGACAATCAGGGCAACCCGCCCGTCACCGCCGGCAACCAGATCCCCAACGCCAACCAGCAGTCCGGCGCCAACGCCTCGCAGACCTCCGACAACGCCCAGACCACCGAGGAGACAGTCAACTACGAGATCTCCAAGACCACCCGCACCCAGGTGACCGAGGTCGGCGGCGTCAAGCGCCTGTCGGTCGCCGTGCTGGTCGACGGCCGCTACGCGCCGGACAAGAGCGGCGTCATGACCTACGCGCCGCGGCCGCAGCCCGAGCTGGACCAGATCACCGCGCTGGTGCGCACCGCCATGGGCTACGACGAGAAGCGCGGCGACCAGTTGCAGGTGGTCAACCTCCAGTTCGCCGACGGCCCGCAGAATCCGGCCGATCTCGCGGCGGCGCCGACCTCGATGTTCGACTTCTCGCGCGAAGACATCATGCGCTTCGCCGAGATGGGCGTGTTGATCCTGGTGACGCTCCTGGTGCTGCTGTTCGCCGTCCGGCCGCTGATCCGCCGCATCCTCGGCTCGGACATCGACGCCGAGACGCTGCCGGCCATCACCTCCGCCTTGAGCGAGGCCGCCGCCGCCGGCCGCGGCGCGGTGACCGTGGTGCTTAACCCCGACGGCAAGCCGGTGGTGGTCGGCGCCGAGGCTACCGAGACCACCACCGATCTGCCTGAGATCGCCGCCCCCTCCGACACCCGCATCGAGAACGCCAAGGCGCAGGGCGCCATGCAGCTCGATCAGGTGCGCAAGGTCGGCAGTCTCGTGGGCGACAACCCGAACGAGGCGGCCATCATCATTCGCAACTGGCTGTCGGAGGTCCCGGCGTAAATGCCCCTTTCCCCGACCACCATCGTTGCCAAGGGCAACGCGCTCACCATCTCCTCCGACGGCGAGAGCCGCTCGCTGACCGGCGCCGAGAAGGCCGCCGTGATGATGCTGGCGCTCGGCGACCGCTACGGCGGCCCGATCTGGAAGCTGCTCGACGAGATCGAGATCAAGCAGCTCTCCGTCGCCATGTCCAAGCTCGGCCCGATCACGCCTGATATGCTCGACGACCTCCTGGTGGAGTTCGTGACGCGCGTCTCCTCCTCCGGCGCGCTGATGGGCAACTACGACACCACCGAGCGCCTGCTCCTGTCGGTGCTGCCGCCGGAGAAGGTCAACGCCATCATGGACGAGATCCGCGGCCCGGCCGGCCGCAACATGTGGGAGAAGCTCTCCAACGTGCAGGAGACGGTGCTCGCCAACTATCTCAAGAACGAGTATCCGCAGACCGTCGCCGTCGTCCTCTCCAAGATCAGCTCCGACCACGCGGCGCGCGTGCTGTCCAAGCTGCCCGACGAGTTCGCCCTCGAGGTGGTCGACCGCATGCTGAAGATGGAGGCTGTGCAGAAGGACATCCTGGAGAAGGTCGAGCAGACGCTGCGCGTCGAGTTCATGTCCAACCTCACCAACACCCAGCGCCGCGACGCCCACGAGCTGATGGCCGAGATCTTCAACTCCTTCGACCGCAACACCGAGGCGAAGTTCATCTCCGCCCTTGAGGAGCACAACCGCGACGCCGCCGACCGCATCAAGGCGCTGATGTTCACCTTCGACGACCTCGGCAAGCTCGACGCCGGCGCCATTCAGACGCTGCTGCGCCAGGTGGAGAAGGACAAGCTGGCGCTGGCGCTGAAGGGCGCCAAGGAGGGCGTGCGCGACTTCTTCTTCGCCAACATGTCGGCCCGTGCCTCGGCCATGCTGAAGGAGGACATGGAGGCCATGGGTGCCGTGCGCCTGCGCGACGTCGACGATGCGCAGGCCACGTTGATCAATCTCGCCAAGGATCTCGCCGCCAAGGGCGAGATCATGATCTCCAAGAACAAGGGCGAGGACGAGCTTGTCATGTGACGGCCGTTCCGCGAAGGAGCATTGACCGATGGCGGCACCGGCCCGCTTCCTGTTCGACAACGATTTCTCGGCGCCCGCCGCGCGGGCCGACGCCGCGCCGGCCGTCGTGATGATTCCCGAGCCGGAGCATCTCGCCCGCCTCGCCGAGGCCGAGGCCGCCGCCTACGAGCGCGGCCTTGCCGCCGGCCGCGACACCGCCGAGGCGCAGGCCGCCGATCGGACGGCGCGCGAGGCGACGCGGCTCTCCGACGAGGCGCAGCGGCTGGCCAGCGCCGCCCAGTCGATCCTCGCCGTGCTCGACACCGAGCGCGCCCGCATCGAGGCCGATGCCGTGCGCCTTGCCGAGGCGGTGGCTATCAAGATCGCCGGCACGCTGGTCGAGCGGCAGCCGCGCGAACGCATCGTCGGCCTGCTCGAAGACTGCTTCGCGCCCTTGCGCGCCGCGCCGCACCTGGTCATCCGCCTGTCGGACGCCGACGCCGAGCCGATCCAGGGCGAGTTACGCCGCCTCGTCTCCCAACGCGGCTTCGAGGGCCGCCTCGTCGTGCTCGGCGAGCCCGGCATGGCGCGCGGCGACTGCCGCATCGAATGGGCCGACGGCGGCATCGTGCTCGACCACGCCGCCGTCATCGCCGAGGTCGAGGCGGCAATCGCCCGTCACCTGCCTGCCGTAGAACCTGACGACATCACTTCCCAGAGCGGAGCCGCCACATGAGCGCCGACGAACCCACCGGCATCGACCTCGAAAGTCACGTCGCCGAACGCCGGCGCGGCGACGACGGCGAGGATCAGGCCGTCACCCGCTCGGCCGCCGAGCTTGAAGCGGTGTTCGACGTGCCGGTGCGCGTGTCGGCCATTCTCGGTCGCGCCCGCCTCGGCGTCAGCGACCTCCTGCAGCTCGCCCCCGGCTCCGTGCTGGAACTTGACCGCAAGGTCGGCGAAGCCATCGACATCTACGTCAACGACCGCCTCGTCGCCCGCGGCGAAGTTGTGCTGGTCGAAGACAAGCTCGGCGTGACGATGACCGAAATCGTCAAGGCCGAGCGCTGACCGGAGACAGTCCCATGCGCCTTCTGATCGTCGGCTCGCTCAACGGCCAGCTTACCGCCGCCACCCGCATCGCCATGGACAAGGGCGCCTCGGTGCTGCAGGCCGACACCGTCGACACCGCGCTGAAGACGCTGCGCTCGGGGCGCGGCGCCGACCTGGTGATGATCGACGTGTCGCTGCCCGTGCAGCGGCTGATCGCCTCGCTGGAAGAGGAGCGCATCCACGTTCCCGTGGTCGCCTGCGGCATCGCCACCGACGCCAAGGCGGCCGTCGCCGCCATCCGGGCCGGCGCCAAGGAATACATCCCGCTGCCGCCCGACGCCGAGCTGATCGCCGCCGTGCTGGCCGCCGTCGCCGCCGACAGCCGCGACCTGGTGGTGCGCGACGAGGCGATGCAGGCGGTGCTGAAGCTGGCCGATCAGGTGGCGGCCAGCGAGGCATCGATCCTGATCACCGGCGAGAGCGGCACCGGCAAGGAGGTGCTGGCCCGCTACGTCCACCGCAAGTCGGCGCGCGCCGACAAGCCCTTCGTGTCGGTCAACTGCGCCGCCATTCCCGAGAACCTCCTGGAATCCGAGCTGTTCGGCCACGAGAAGGGCGCCTTTACCGGCGCCGTCGCCCGGCGGGTCGGCAAGTTCGAGGAAGCCTCCGGCGGCACGCTGCTGCTCGACGAGATTTCCGAGATGGACGTCCGTTTGCAGGCCAAGCTGCTGCGCGCCATCCAGGAGCGGGTGATCGACCGCGTCGGCGGCGGCAAGCCGGTGCCGGTCGACATCCGCATCGTCGCGACGAGCAACCGCAACCTCTCCGACGCCGTCAAGGAAGGCCGCTTCCGCGAGGACCTTCTCTACCGGCTCAACGTCGTCAACCTGAAGATCCCCTCGCTGCGCGACCGGCCGGCCGACATCCTGGCGCTGGCCGAGCACTTCGGCCGCAAGTATGCCGAGATCAACGGCATGCCGGAGCGGCCGCTCGCCGCCGACGCCAAGCGCGAGCTGATCGCCGCCCGCTGGCCGGGCAACGTCCGCGAGCTGGAGAACACCATCCACCGCGCCGTGCTGCTGGCTACCGGCATCGAGATTGGCGTCGAGGCCATCCGCTCGCCCGACGGCGCCCGCATGGAGGGCGCGGTGGCCGTGCCGCGCTCGGCCGATCCGGCCGCCCGTGCCGCCCAGACGGCCGAGGCGGTGACGCGGGCGCTGGTCGGCCGCACAGTGGCCGAGGTGGAGCGCGACCTGATCCTCGACACGCTCGACCACTGCCTCGGCAACCGTACCCACGCCGCCCGCATCCTCGGCATCTCCATCCGCACGCTCCGCAACAAGCTCAACGAATACGAAGCCGAGGGCATCGACGTGCCCGACCCCGGCACCAGCCGCATCGCCACGGCGTGAGGAGGCGTCACTGGAGTTCAGGATTGACCCGTTTCCGGCCGAGGCCGACATCGGGGCGCTCTGGCGTGCCGCCTGGGGCGGCCCGTTGCCGCCGCGCTTCGCGGATATTCTCGCTCGTAGCCTCGGGCACGTCGGCGCCTATGACGGCAAGAGAATCGTCGGCTTCGTCAATGTCGCATGGGACGGCGGCTTGCACGCCTTCATCCTCGACACGTGCGTACATCCGGATTTCCGCCGGCGGGGCATTGCCACGCGTCTGGTGAACGCGGCCGAGACGCTCGCCCGGCAGCGCGGCGCGCATTGGCTGCACGTCGACTTCGAGCCCCACCTCACGGACTTCTATCGCCGCTGCGGCTTCCGCCCGACCGCCGCCGGGCTGATCGACCTCCGGCCGGATCAGGCGCGCTGAATCCGCCCGAGCCTCTCGTCAGGCCGGCTTCTTGAGTTCGGCATTTTCCTTGTAAAGCGCCAGAAGCTGCTTGAACGGCCCGTCGACATAGGCCTGGAACGTCGGTAACTGCGTTGGCGCCGATCCGCCCTCCTTGGCGAAGCGGGCGATGATGTCGTCCGATTCCGTCATGTAGCTGTCGCCGAGGCGCAGTGTCGGATAGCTGACCTTGTCGAGATGAGGCTCCAGTTCCGCCCGCATGGCCTTCTCTTCCTCGGGCGAGCGGCTTTCGCGCAGGGTGACGGTGTCGAGGAGGCCGGCCTCGAGAAGATAGAGGCGCACCTTCAGGCAGAAGGGGCACTCGTGCTTGACGAACAGGACGGGCTTTTCCGTGCGTGTGGACATGGGGATCTCCAGTCGCGGTTGGCCTGACGGAACCGTTTCGTCACCCGGATGTTCCAGCCGCCGCCGTCTGGGCGTTCGGACCGGACGGCGCTTTTGAATTGGCAATCGCCGGCGGCCGCGCGGCGGCGGGCTTCTCGGACGCCATGAAATCCTCGATCGCCTTCAGATACTGCTTGGGGTCCTGCGAATGGGCGGGATGGCCGACGTCCTTCAGCACGACGAGCCTGGCGCCCGGAATGACGTGGGCGATATGGGCGGCGTGCTCGGGCCGGATGACCGGATCGTGATCGCCGATGACGATCTCGGTGGGCACGCGGATCTTGGCGAGATCGCCGTCCGAATAGTTCGGCTCGGTGGCCCACAGCCGCTTGAACACCCGCTCGCGCGCCATCTGCCGGCCGCGCGCCCGCGCCACCGGATCGGGTTGCGCCTCGCCGCCCGGCGACAGGCTGTCGGACAGCGGCGGCGCCTCGATCTCGGGAATCCTGGTCAGTCCGTCGGGCGTAGCGTTGGGCGCCTGCGCGAACAGCCCGTCGAGCAGCTTCGGATGGTGCATGGCGATGTCGATGCCGATGATGCCGCCGTCGCTCCAGCCGACCAGCGTCACCCTGTCGATCTTCAGCTTGGCGAGCAGCGCCACATAGTCCTCGGCCATCCGGTGATAGGTCAGCCAGGCAAGGCCGTGCGTCGAGCGGCCCTGGCCGCGGCTGTCGGCGACGATCACCTCGTGCGCCCTGGCCAGCGCCGGCACCTCGAAGCTCCAGACGTCGCCGCTGGACAGGCCGCCGTGGATCAGCAGGATCGGCGATCCCTTGCCCTTGCCGTAGACGGAATAGAACATGCTGATGCCGCGGATGTCGGCAAAGCCGCTCTCGTCGGCCGGCGGCATCGGCGGCGGCGCGGGAAACTGCTGCCATTTCGGCAAGGCGGCGGCCGACGCGGCGAAGGCGATGCACAGCAGGCAGACGGCACCGGGAAGGGAGCGGAAAATCGGCATCGGCGCGCCTCGCGGATTGATACGGCAATTGTAATCGTGCACCGACCACAATGCCGCTCAAACAATCGTCATCGGCGGGCCGTCCCGGCCGGAACCGGGGCGGCCCCTTTCCTCACCGTTTCGGCGGCTTGTCCTTCAGGATCGAGCGCACCGTCCGGCTGAAGGCGCGCTCGCGCTCGCGCCGTTCGGCAAGGCTGGCCGAGTTGAAGGCTTCCTCGCGCTGCAGCTTCTGCCAGCGCCGCAGCCGCGCCTCGTCGATCTCGCCCGCCGCGATCGCCGCCCGCACGGCGCAGCCGGGCTCCTCCTCGTGCCGGCAGTCGCTGAAGCGGCAGCCGGCTGCAAGCGCCGCCAGATCGGAGAACACCTCCGCGATGCCCTCCGCCGCGTCGGCGAGCTGAAGCTCGCGCATGCCCGGCGTGTCGAGCACGGCATATCCCTCCGGCAGCAGGTGGAGATGCCGGCCGGTGGTGGTGTGCCGGCCCCGGTTGTCGTCGGCCCGGACCGCGCCGGTCGCCGCCGCCGTCCGGCCGGCCAGGGCATTGACCAGCGTCGACTTGCCCACCCCCGACGAGCCGAGAAAGGCGACGGTGCGGCCGGGCTTGCACCAGGGGGCGAGCTTCTCCTTCGGCTCGGGACCGAGCGCGTCGAGGACGACGGCCGGCACCGCCGCCGATACCGCCGTCG
>LUYO01000026.1:0-28887 GCA_001603295.1 Rhodobacterales bacterium Alpha_02 | reverse complement strand
CTCCGGGAAGGGGCCGGCCGCCCGACGTCAAGGGGGCGACGTCGGGCGGCCGGCGAGCCAGGGAGCGGCTTACCAGCCGGCGCCCTTCAGCTCGGTCAGCTTGGCCTCGAGCATCTCAAGGTTCTCAGCGGCGGTGCCGTTGCCCGACAGCGTGTCGTGGACGGCCGACCAGAACAGCGAGGACACCTCGTTGTACTTGACCTTGGTCGGCGCCGACGGACGCGGCACGGCGTTCATGAACACGTCCTTCCACTGCGGGATGATCGGCGCGGCCTTGGCCACGTCGGCATCGTCATAGAGGGAGACGATGGTCGGCAGGTTGGTCTGCTCGATGGCGCGGTTCTTCTGCACTTCCTTCGAACCGAGGAACAGGGCGAGCTTGATCGCCTCTTCCGGGTGCTTGGAGTACTTCGACACCGCCATGTTCCAGCCGCCGAGCGTCGCCGCCGGCTTGTCGCCGGCCGTCGCCGCCGGCAGCGTCGTCACGCCGAACTTGTCCTTCACGGCGCTGTCGGCGCTGTTGCCGAGCGCATAGGCATAGGGCCAGTTGCGCATGAAGATGGCGTTGCCGGTCTGCCAGACGCCGCGCGACTCTTCTTCCTGGTAGGCGAGCACGCCCGGAGGCGAAATGGTGCCGACCCAGCCCTTGACCATTTCGAGGGCCTTGGCGGCATGCTCGTTGTTGATGGAGATGTCGCCGTTGGCCTCGACGATCTGGCCGCCGCCGAACGACTTCACCCATTCGAGGGCGTTGCAGGTGAGGCCTTCGTAGGCGTTGCCCTGGAAGACGATGCCCCAGAGATCCTTGGCGCCGGCCTCGCGCTCCTTGTCCTGGATCTCCTTGGCGGTGGCGGCCATCTCGTCCCAGGTCTTGGGAACCGGCTTGCCGTATTTCTCAAGGAGATCCTTACGATAGTAGAGCGCCGGCGCGTCGGTGAAGGCCGGGATGGCCACCAGCTTGCCGTTGGTGGTCTGCGACTCGATGATCGACGGGAAGTGGTCCTTGACGACGTCCTTGGCGGCGTCGGTGAGGTCGAGGAACTGATCGGCGAGCTGCGGCGCCCAGATGACATCGGTCTGGTAGACGTCGATGTCGGCGTTGCCGGCGGCGAGCCACAGGCGATACTGGCCGAACTGGTCGGTGGTCGACGACGGCATCGGCACGATCTTGACGGTGTTGCCGGTGTCGGCCTCGAACTTCTTGAGCTGGCTCTGGAGGAAGGCGAGCCCGTTGCCGGTGTCGCCGGAGACGACGGCAAGCTCGGCGGCCATCGCGAAGGATGCACTGAAGACCGCACCGGCGAAAAGACCGGCGCGCAGAGCTGAATGATTCATCAAGTCCTCCCTTGAACGCGGCACTTCTCCCGAATGCCGCAACTCCCGTACGAAGCGCAGGGCAATCCCCAAAGCGCTTTGAACGCTGTGATCATCCTTGAAAGCCGTTCTCCTGTCAACTGGACAATGTAACCGTTTGCAGAGAGGATTTCGGCGAAGGTGGCGACGCCTCTCGTCATGCTGATCCTTTGAGCAGCGGACGCAATCGGTGTAACAGTATCGTCGCGAATGACAGGGACTGCTCATCGGCGTCGTCTCCCGTTTCAGGGGGAAGAGCGAGGCGGCTTCCGATGACGACGGAAAATGGCGATGAATCTTAAGGAATTGGCCGCGGAGCTGCATCTGTCGCAGACGACCGTCAGCCGCGCCCTCAACGGATACCCCGAGGTCAGCGAAAAAACCCGTCAGATCGTGCTCGCCGCCGCGCAACGTTTCGGATACCGGCCGTCACCGGCGGCCCGGCGTCTGGCGACCGGCCGTGCCCATGCATTGGGCGTCGTGTTCAACGCCGAGCGGAACGCCCTGATGGATCCGCTTTTCGTCGAATATCTGGCCGGCGTGGCCGAGACCAGCGCCAAACAAGGATTCGATATCCTGATCAGCCCATCGACGCCGCACGACGAAATCGCCACCTTCGGCCGTCTGGCGCAGGACGGCACCGTCGATGTGGTGATCCTGTCGGCGCCGCTGATCGTCGACCCGCGCATCGCGCTGCTGAGCGAGCTGAAGTTCCCCTTCGTGGTGCACGGGCGGCCGCCGAGCCCGGCCGGCATCTCCTATCTCGACATCGACAATTTCGGCGCCTTCCAGCAGGCGACCAGCTTCCTGATCCAGCTCGGCCACCGCCGCGTCATGCTGATCAATGGCGAGGAGCAATTCACCTTCGTCGAGGACCGCTCGCGCGGCGCCGCCACTGCCTTCGCCGCCGCCGGCCTGCCGGCGACGCTGCTCGACGAACACTTCATGCCGATGACCGCCGAGAACGCCTACCGTTGCGCCCGCCCGGCGCTGGAGGCCGACGCACGGCCGACGGCCATCCTGTGCGGCTCGATCCTGGTGGCGCTCGGCGTGCTGCGCGCCGCCGCCGAGCTTGGGCTCGACGTGCCCCGCGACCTCTCCATCGTCGCCCACGACGACGAGATGCCGGCCTTTCCGGCCGATCAGTTCCATCCGCAACTCACCACCACGCGCTCGTCGATCCGCGCCGCCGGCACCCGCATCGCCGAAGTGGCGCTGGCGCGGGTGGCCGGGCAGAAGCCGGGCGCCGTGGCCGAGGTGTGGCCGGTGCAACTGATTGTCCGCGGCTCGACGGCGGCGGCTCCCGAGCGGAGCTGACGGCAATTAGAATACAAAATCAGTAGATAATAGATGTCGTCGGTCGTATTTCCGGTCCGACCAAAGCAAAACGACATCGGCGGAATGATTTTCTCTTTTCCCGTTCCGCCGGAGTGCGCGCTTTCTTGAGAGCGTGGGGACCGCTTGCTACCGCTTCGCCAGCCTTCGGCGTGTGTGCCGGGGATGAAAGCCGCGACGCCCGTCGCGCGTGAGGTGAGCCCGGTGTCCCAGGATCGTCTGACCCATCTGAAGCGTCTCGAAGCGGAATCCATCCATATCATCCGCGAGGTCGCCGCCGAGTTCCGCAACCCGGTGATGCTCTATTCGATCGGCAAGGATTCGTCGGTGATGCTGCGCCTGGCGCTGAAAGCCTTCTATCCGGGCAAGCTGCCGTTCCCGCTGCTGCACGTCGACACCACCTGGAAGTTCCGCGAGATGATCGCCTTCCGCGACGCCACGGTGAAGGCGGAAGGGCTCGACCTCATCGTCCACACCAACCGGGAGGGCGTCGCCGCCGGCGTCACGCCGTTCAGCCACGGCTCGTCGATCTATACCAACGTCATGAAGACCGAGGCGCTGAAGCAGGCGCTCTCCGCCCACGGCTTTGACGCGGCCTTCGGCGGTGCCCGTCGCGACGAGGAAAAGAGCCGCGCCAAGGAGCGCGTCTTCTCCTTCCGCACCGATACCCACGCCTGGGACCCCAAGAACCAGCGGCCGGAACTCTGGCGCCTCTACAATGCGCGCGTCCGGCCCGGCGAGAGCATCCGCGTCTTCCCGCTCTCCAACTGGACCGAACTCGACATCTGGCAGTACATCCTCATCGAAAAGATCCCCATCGTGCCGCTCTACTTCTCCGCCGAGCGGCCGGTAGTCGACCGCGGCGGCCAGTGGATCATGGCCGACGACGAGCGCCTGCCGCTCCAGCCCGGCGAGACGCCGGAACTGCGCCGTGTCCGCTTCCGCACGCTCGGTTGCTACCCGCTGACCGCCGCCGTCGAGAGCGACGCGGCGAGCCTGCCGGAGATCGTCCGCGAGATGCTGATCGCCCGCACCTCCGAGCGCTCCGGCCGGCTGATCGACCATGACGACGCCGCCTCCATGGAAAAGAAGAAGCGGGAAGGCTACTTCTGATGAACGCTATCGACTTGGGCCTTGCCGCCGACGCCTCTGCCTTTACCGACTATCTCGGCCGGCACGAACGCAAAAGCCTGCTGCGCTTTCTCACCTGCGGCTCGGTCGACGACGGCAAGTCGACGCTGATCGGCCGGCTGCTCTACGATTCCAAGCTGCTGTTCGAGGATCAGCTCCTCAGCCTCGAAAAGGAGTCGCGCAAGCACGGCACGGTCGGCGACGACATCGACCTCGCCTTGCTGGTCGACGGCCTCGAAGCCGAGCGCGAGCAGGGCATCACTATCGACGTCGCCTATCGCTTCTTCTCGACCGACCGGCGCAAGTTCATCGTCGCCGACACGCCCGGCCACGAGCAATACACCCGCAACATGGCGACCGGCGCCTCCACCGCCGATCTGGCGGTGATCCTGATCGACGCCCGGCGCGGCGTGCTGACGCAGACGCGGCGGCATTCGTTCATCGCCTCGCTGGTCGGCATCCGCCACGTGGTGCTGGCCGTCAACAAGATCGATCTCGTCGACTTCTCGCAGGCGATCTTCGAGGACATCGTCGCCGACTACCGCGCCTTCGCCGCCGATCTCGGCTTCCGGACGCTGGCCGCCATGCCGCTCAGCGCCCGCCACGGCGACAACGTGCTGGAGCGGAGCGCCCGCACGCCTTGGTACACCGGCCCGACGCTGGTCGAGCATCTCGAAACCGTCGCCGTCGACGACGAGGCGACCGAGCGGCCGTTCCGCCTGCCGGTGCAGTGGGTGAACCGGCCCAACCTGGATTTCCGCGGCTTTTCCGGCACCGTCGCCTCCGGCACCGTGCGGCGCGGCGACGCGGTGGTGGTGGCGAAATCCGGCCGTACCTCGACGGTGAAGTCGATCGTCACCTTCGACGGCGAACTCGACGCCGCCTCGGCCGGCGAGGCGGTGACGCTGACGCTCGCCGATGAGATCGACATCTCGCGCGGCGACGTGCTGTCGGCGGCCGCCGACCGGCCGGAGGTGTCCGACCAGTTCGCTGCCCATCTGGTCTGGATGGCCGACGAGCCGCTGTTGCCCGGCCGGCCCTATCTCCTGAAGATCGGCGCCCGGCAGGTCACCGCCCAGGTGACGGCGATCAAGTACAAGATCGACGTCAACACCGGCGGCGAACTGCCGGCCAAAAGCCTCGCTCTCAACGAAGTGGGCGTCGCCAACCTGTCGCTGTCCGAGCCGGTCGCCTTCGACCCCTATGCCGTCAATCGCGAGACCGGCGCCTTCATCGTCATCGACCGGCTCAGCAACCTGACCGTCGGCGCCGGCATGATCGATCATGGCCTGCGCCGGGCCGGCAACATCCACTGGCAGGCGCTCGACGTCGACAAGCGGGCGCGGGCGCTCGCCAAGGGCCAGAAGCCGGCCGTCGTCTGGTTCACCGGCCTGTCGGGCGCCGGCAAGTCGACCATCGCCAACCTCGTCGAGAAGAAGCTGACCGCCCTCGGCCGCCACGCCTACATCCTCGACGGCGACAACATCCGCCACGGCCTCAACCGCGACCTCGGCTTTTCCGATGCCGATCGCGTCGAGAACATCCGCCGCGTCGCCGAGACGGCGAAGCTGTTCATCGACGCCGGGCTGATCGTGCTGGTGTCCTTCATCTCGCCGTTTCGGGCCGAGCGGCGGCTGGCGCGCGAACTGGTGGAAACCGGCGAGTTCGTCGAGGTGTTCGTCGACACGCCGCTCGACGTGGCCGAGGCGCGCGATCCCAAGGGCCTCTACGCCAAGGCGCGAGCCGGCGAGATCGCCCGCTTCACCGGCGTCTCCTCGCCCTACGAGTCACCGGAAGCGCCGGAAATCCGGCTCGACACCACATCCGTCCCCGCCGACGCGCTGGCCGAGCGCGTCGTCGCCCACCTCCAGGACATCGGCATCGTGCCCGGCGCCGACGTCACGATCTGACGGCGCCCGCCCGGTACAGCCGGCCCATGCGCAGCGCGAAGACGAGCGGCGGCAGCGCCAGCAGCGCGGCGGCGACGAAAGCGACGACCAACGACCGGCGCAGGCCCTCGGGCGTCGGGTTGCTGGCGAAGCCGGCGAGATTGGCGACCAGGCCGAGCACCGCCGAACCCGCCGCGTAACCGGCCGATTGCAGCGTCGGCAGTAGCGCCGACGCCTTGTCGCGCTCGCCTTCGGGGTGGGTTTCCATGGTCACCTGGCAGAGGCAGCCCCATGCGACGCCCATGCCGAGGCCGATCATCAGTTGGCAGAGCACCACCAGCGCCAGAAGGTGCAGCAGGATGGCGATGGTGCCGACCACCAGGCCGGCCACCACCACCGAGGCACCGACAGCGACGAACCGCAGCCGGCGTCCGGTGCCGTCGTAGTTGGCCACCGTCACCGCGCCGCCGCTCCAGGCCAGTGCCAGGATGGCGCCGATACCACCGGCTACCGCCGGGCCGTAGCCCCACAGATGCTGCACGGCGTAGACCAGGAACACGCCGGTTACCGATTGGGCGAGCGGCAGGACGAAGATCAGCCAGAAGCCGAGTCCCGGCACGCTCGTCAGGCCGAAGGCGCCGCGCGGCAGGATCGATATGCGAGACGAAAGGTCGATCCGCACGGCGGCGATGAGGCAGAGAGCAGCGCCGGCCACCACCAGTGCCGCCTGCCACGGTGCGTCGAGCGCCACGCCGGCCACCGAGATCGCCATCATGGCGAGCGCCACCAGGCCAAGGCGGATGCCGGGGAACAAGCCGGTATCGAGCTTCCGGTCCTCGTGCGGCACCGCCACATGGACCAGCGCCACGAAGACGGCGACGATCGGCAGGTTGATGAGGAAGGCGGCACGCCAGCTTACCAGCTCGGTGATGACGCCGGCCAGCACCGGCCCGCCGAAGGCGGCCACCGCCCAGACGATCGCCTCGGCGCCGAATATCTTGGCGACCAGCCGCGACGGAAACAGCTGCGGGATCAGCGCGAAGGCGATGGCCGCGGTCAGCCCCTCGCCGGCGCCCTGCACGGTGCGACCGACCAGCACCAGTTCCATGCTGGGGGAGAGGGCGGCGGCCAGCGTGCCGGCCGCGAACACTCCGCTCGCCCAGAACAGGCAGCGCCGGGCGCCGAAGCGCGCCTTCATCAGCGGCGCCGATGCGCCGGCGGTGATCGAGGCGACGATGTAGACGGTCAGCGTCCAGGAAATGTAGGCTTCGCCGTGCAGTTCGCCCACCGCCGTCGGCATGGCCGTCGATACGAGGAAGGCATTGAAGGCGAAGATGGCGGCAGCAAGCATCAGCGTCAGCGACGCGGCGAGCCGCTCGGGCTCGACAAGCTCCGACCAGCGGCCGGAAGAAGCGGAAGTCATGATCAAAACGCCGGAACGACAATCGAAAGGGCTGTCCCTATAGCAGCCTTCGGCTACCGCCGATACTGGCGGCATCTTACTTTCCGGCCGGGGATCGGCTAACAGACGTCATCCGTTCTCTTGGAGGAAATGCCGATGTCCGGGCTGAGCCGCACCTCCGATGATCTGTCGCCGCGTCGCCGCAAGATCCTCTATCACGCCTGGCATCGCGGCACGCGCGAGCTGGATCTGCTGCTCGGCCGTTTTGCCGACCATGCCATCGGCACGCTGACCGAGGCCGAGCTTGACGAGTTCGAAGCGCTGCTCGAGGTCGACGACCGCGAGCTGTTCGGCTGGATCCTCGGCAAGGCGCCGGTGCCCGACACCGCGCCGAAGGGTGTGTTCGCCAAGGTGATGGCCTTCGCCACCGCCCATCCGGCGGCCGGCTGAGACCGGGTCAGACGGCCGCGGCCAACGTGAGCTGCGGGGCCGGCAGGTTCCGTCGATGGACGGCGATGCGGTCGCGGCCTTCGCGCTTGGCGGCGTAGAGCGCAGTGTCGGCGGCGCTGTGCAGCGATTCGTAGTCCGATCCGACTTCCGCCACGCCGGCCACGCCGCCGCTGACCGTGACGCGCAGGGCACCGCTGGGGGTACGCAACCGAAATGCGCTGGTGAGCCGGCGGACCCCTTCGGCGAGGTCGACCGCTGTCGCGGTGTCGGCGTCGGGGAAGAACAGCGCGAACTCTTCGCCGCCGACGCGGGCGGCGATGGCCTGTCCGGAGGCCACGTTGGCGAGGATGCCGGCGAATTCGACCAGCGCCCGGTCGCCCATCAGATGGCCGTGGCTGTCGTTGATGCGCTTGAAGTGATCGAGATCGAACAGCACCAGCGCGCCGCGGTCGGGGCTGGCGGCGAGGCGCGGCAGCACGTCGTTCAGGAAGCAGCGGCGGTTGGCGAGGCCGGTCAGCCCGTCGGTTTCCGCCGCGACGCGGAATCGCCGCTCCGAACGCTGGCCGACCAGCGCCAGTTGCAACAGGCCGAAGAACACGATGAAGGCCGTCGAGCCGATCAGCGTCAGGCCGATCGGCAGGCCGGTCGGCAGGGTGTCGAAGGCCGGATCGATGGGAAACAGCTGCAGATAGATGATGCGCGTCACCAGCAGCACTTCCTGGACGCCGATCACCCCCACCGTCAGGAGAAACGCCGGCAACGGTTCCTTGCGGCTGTGAGCGAAAAGATCGAAAGCGATGGCCAGGAGATAGGCGAACTGGACCGCCGATACCACCTGTACCCTGAGATTGATGTCGGAAAACAGTTGCGGTGCGCCGGCGAAGGCGAACCAGGCGATCGCGCCGAGCAGGGTGAACAGGCGGTCGCCCCGGCCGGACTTGCCGATGAAGCGGCGATAGCCGAGCCAGACGAGACCGAAGGCCAGGAGCAACAGGGAATTGCCGACGACGATCGACAGGAAGGCTGGAATCTGGCCGCGCAGCCCCACCATCGTCATGGCCAGCGTGGCGACACCGTAGGCGGTGCCCCAGAGCAGAACGGCGGCCTCGTTCCGGCCGGCCCGCCAGATCAGCAGATGACTGGCCGACACGCAACCGCCGGCCACCGCAGCGGCGATCAGCAGGGACGGAACATGCAGGAACACGCTCACGACGGCATCCTTTTCGGCCTCGGCCGACACGCTTTGCTCGCCTGACGGGTAGGCGGTGGCAATCCGTTATAGGAGCGGGGCGAAAAGGAATGCTGAATGAATATGGGAAAACGCGATCCATGCTGAAGAATGGGTGAACGGGGAGGGAGGGTGGTCCCCATCGCCTCCATCCGGTCAAGCCTTCGACAAGAAATAGCCAAGCTATTGTATTTGATTGGTTTTTTGTTTTCGTTCGGGGTTTTCTTTTGATCCCGGATGCTTTAGAAGATCACACTTCCTCCCGCGCCGGATCGCCCTTCGCCATGCCGTCATCCTGGTCCAGCCTGTTGTCCGACTTTTCCGCCGTAACCGTCGCCGCCGTCCCGGACGGCGCCGAGGCGCTGGCGCTCGCCGAACTGGTGCGGTCGGAGAAGCGGAAAGGGCTCGACGCCGTCTATGTCGCGCGCGACGGCCAGCGCCTGCAGCAACTCCAGCGGGCGCTCGCCTTCTTCGCGCCGGAGATCGGGATCCTCGAATTCCCCGGCTGGGACTGCCTGCCCTACGACCGCGTGTCGCCGACGCCGGCCGTCGTCGCCAAGCGCATGACGACGCTGTCGGAACTGGCGGCGCATGCCGGCGATGCGCGACCCTTCGTGCTGCTGACCACCGTCAACGCGCTGGTGCAGCGCGTCGTGCCGCCGTCGATGGTGGCCGGGCAGGCGATGACCCTCGCCCCCGGCAATATCGCCGACATGGGCAAGCTGACCGCCTGGCTGGAGGACGCCGGCTTCTCGCGCTCGTCGACGGTGCGCGACACCGGCGAATACGCGGTGCGCGGCGGCATTCTCGATCTCTACGCGCCGGGCACGGAAGCGCCGGTACGGCTCGACTTCTTCGGCGACCAGCTCGAATCGATCCGCACCTTCGATCCGGAGAGCCAACGCTCCACCGGCCAACTGAAGCGCCTCGACCTGGTGCCGATGAGCGAGGTGCAGATCACTCCGGCGTCGATCAAGCGTTTCCGTCAGGGCTACGTCGCCGCCTTCGGCGCCGCCACCTCGGGCGATCCGATGTATGAGGCGGTGAGCGAAGGCCGCCGCTACGCCGGCATCGAGCACTGGCTGCCGCTGTTCCACGAGACGCTCGGCACGCTGTTCGACTACACCGGAGACGCGGCGGTGATGATGGATCCGCTGGTCGACGAGGCGATCAACGAGCGCCTGTCCACCGTCGCCGACCACTACGAGGCGCGGCTCGATGCGCTGAAGACCGGCGGCGCCGGCGCGCCCTACAAGCCGATGCCGCCGACCGCGCTCTACCTCGCTGAAAGCGAGCTGCAAGGCATCCTCGCCCGCCGCGCCGTCGCCCGTCTGACGCCGTTCAACCGGCCGGAACAGTCGGCCGTCAAGATCGTCGATTTCGGTGGCAAGACCGGCCGCTCCTTCGCCGCCGAGCGGGCGGCCGGCGACATCAACATCTTCGACGCGCTGGTCAGGCACATCGCCGCGCTGGCCGCCGACAAGCGCAAGGTGATCCTCGCCTGCTGGTCGGAGGGCTCGCGCGATCGTCTCGCCCAGGTGATCCGCGACCACGGCGCCCAGGCGACCGAACTGGTGCCGCATCTCGACGCGGCGCTGAAGGCGCGGGACGGCGTGCTGCCGCTCGCCATTCTCGGCATCGAGACCGGCTTCGAGGTGCCCGGCTTTGTGGTGATCGCCGAGCAGGATGTGCTCGGCGATCGTCTGGTGCGCGGCGCCAAGAGCCGCAAGAAGGCCGAGAACTTCATCAAGGAGGCGACCAGCCTCGCCGAGGGCGATCTCGTCGTCCACGTCGACCACGGCATCGGCCGCTTCGTCGGCCTGAAGACCATCGAAGCGGCCGGCGCGCCGCACGACTGCCTGGAAATCGTCTACGCCGGCGGCGACAAGCTGTTCCTGCCGGTCGAGAACATCGAGCTGCTGTCGCGCTATGGCTCGGACGACGCCGAGGCGCAGCTCGACAAGCTCGGCGGCGGCGCCTGGCAGGCGCGCAAGGCGCGGATGAAGAAGCGCATCCGCGAGATCGCCGACGAACTGATCAAGACGGCCGCCGCCCGCCTGATGAAGTCGGCACCGGTGCTGTCGCCGCCAGAGGGCCTCTACGACGATTTCGCCGCCCGCTTCCCCTATGACGAGACCGAGGACCAGCTCAACTCCATCGAGGCGGTGGCCGGCGATCTGTCCTCCGGCCGGCCGATGGACCGCCTCGTCTGCGGCGACGTCGGCTTCGGCAAGACCGAGGTGGCGCTGCGCGCCGCCTTCCTGGCGGCGATGAGCGGCAAGCAGGTGGCCGTGGTGGTGCCGACGACTCTCCTGTCGCGCCAGCATTTCCGCACCTTCCAGGAGCGCTTCAAAGGCCTGCCGATCAAGGTGCGGCAGGCGTCGCGCCTCGTGCCGTCCAAGGATCTGGCGGCCACCCGCGCCGGCATCGCCGATGGTACGGTGGACGTGGTGGTCGGCACGCATGCGCTGCTCGCCAAGGGCATCGAGTTCAAGGACCTCGGCCTCTTGATCATCGACGAGGAGCAGCACTTCGGCGTCAAGCACAAGGAGCGGCTGAAGGAACTGAAATCGGACGTCCATGTGCTGACGCTCAGCGCCACGCCGATCCCGCGCACGCTGCAACTTGCCCTGACCGGCGTCCGCGAATTGTCGCTGATCGCCACGCCGCCGGTCGACCGCCTCGCCGTGCGCACCTTCGTCACGCCCTTCGATCCGCTGATCGTCCGCGAGGCGATCCTGCGCGAGAAGTATCGGGGAGGGCAGGTGTTCTACGTCTGCCCGCGCGTCGCCGACCTCGCCGGCCAGCGCGAATTCCTGGAAAAGCACGTTCCCGAGGTGAAGGTGGCCACCGCCCACGGCCAGATGGCGGCGACCGAGCTCGAAGACATCATGAACGCCTTCTACGAAGGCCAGTATGACGTGCTGCTGTCGACCACCATCGTCGAATCGGGCCTCGACATCCCCACCGCCAACACGCTGATCATCCATCGCGCCGACATGTTCGGCCTCGCCCAGCTCTACCAGCTGAAGGGCCGCGTCGGCCGCTCCAAGACGCGCGCCTACGCCATCTTCACGACGCCGCCGGAGAACCGCGTCAACGCCGTGGCCGAGCGCCGCCTGAAGGTGCTGCAATCGCTCGACACGCTTGGTGCCGGCTTCCAGCTGGCCAGCCACGACCTCGACCTGCGCGGCGCCGGCAACCTCCTCGGCGAGGAGCAGTCCGGCCACATCCGCGAGGTCGGCTACGAGCTTTACCAGCAGATGCTGGAGGAGGCGGTCGCCCAGCTGAAGGCCGGCAATCTCGACGAGGTGGCCGACGACCAGTGGTCGCCGCAGATCACCCTGGGCACGCCGGTGATGATCCCCGACCATTACGTGCCCGACCTGCAACTGCGCCTCGGCCTCTACCGCCGCCTCGCCGAACTGGAGGACGGCAGCGCCATCGACGCCTTCGGCGCCGAGTTGATCGACCGCTTCGGCCCGCTGCCCGAGGAGGTCGAGCATCTCCTCAAGACCATCACCATCAAGAGCCTCTGCCGCAAGGCCAACATCGAGAAGATCGATGCCGGCCCCAAGGGGCTGGTGCTGTCCTTCCGCGATGGCAAGTTCGACAATCCGGCGGCGCTGGTCCGCTACATCGGCGAGCAGGGCTCGCTCGCCAAGATCCGGCCCGACCAGAAGATCGTGCTGTCGCGCGACTGGCCGGAGGCCGAGCAGCGCCTCAAGGGCACGGCGGCGGTGCTTCTGAAGCTCGTTCGCATGGTCGAGGAGGCGAAGGCCGGCGCGCCGACGGCGCTCGCGCCGATCGAACCGCAGAAGCTGAAGCTCAAGCCGACACCGCCTCCGCCGCCACCCCCGCCGAGGCCCAAGGGACGCTATCCCTCGCTGACGTCGCTGAAGGGAAAAGGCCGGCGTTGATTTACCATGTCGGAATGATGGAAATTCTTTGGCTTCCCCCCTTAAAACTACATCTTTCCGTCACAATCTAGTATTGTCATGTCGCTTCGGAGATGAGTGACCCCAACGTTTCCTGAGGCGTGGAGGTCGTCATGGACGATCTGCTCAGCGTTTCGACATTGCTGGTGGTGGGCGTGCTCGGCGGCGCGGTGGCCGGCGCCGCCCTCGGCTTTCTGTGGCTGACCGAGCGGCGCGGCCCGGCGCTCGGCGTCTGGGCTGCTTCGCTGTGGTTCGGCGCGCTGGCCTGCGCCTTCTACATCCTGCGGCCGGTGGTACCGGACTGGACCTCGCTGCTGTTCGGCAACGCCACGCTGGCCTTGGCCTACGGCCTGATCTGGCTGGGTTTCCAGCTGTTCGAGGGCAGGCGTCCCCCGGTCTGGAAGACGGCGGCCGGCGCCGTCGCCTGGCTGCCGTTCGCCGCCGTGCCCTTGCTGCGCCACGAACCGGCGCTGCACGCCGCGCTGGCGGCGCTGGTGATGTCGGGCTATTCGCTGGCCATCGCCTGGCGGCTCGTTCAGCGCCGCCGCATTGAGCCGCTGCCGGCCCGCCTGCCGACCGCCGTGCTGTTCGCCGCCCACGGCACGCTCTATGCGCTGCGCGTGCCGCTTCTGCTGTTCTTCCCCGATTTCGGCTTCGGCGCCACCTTCGACCAGTCGCCGCTGTTCGTCGCCGGCCTGCTGGAAGCGCTGCTGTTCACGCTGTTCGTCGTCGTGGCCATGCTGACGCTGATCGCCGAGCGCGACGCCCGCCACCATCGCAAGGCGGCCGACACCGACGCGCTGACCGGCCTGCCCAACCGCCACGCCTTCTTCCGGGCCATGGAGGCGCTGTTGCAGGGCGGCGGTGACCGCGGCGTGCTGATGCTGTTCGACCTCGATCACTTCCGCTTCGTCAACGACCGCTTCGGCCGCGTGACGGGCGACCGGGCGCTGAAGGCCGTCGCCGAGGTGCTGCATCGCGAGGTGAGGCTGCCGGATATCGTCGCCCGTATCGGCGACGAGGAGTTCGCGCTGTTCATGCCGTCGATCCGGCTGGACGTCGGCCTGTCGGTCGCCGAATATCTCTGCCGCCGCACCGAGGGGCTGAAGCTCACCGCCGAGAGCGGCGAGCGCATTCCGCTGACCACCAGCGTCGGCGTCGCCGCGGTGGCCGATGCCGGAGCCGACGTCGAGGCGCTGATGATGGCCGCCGACGTGGCGCTGGCCGAGGCCAAGCGCATCGGCCGCAATCGGGCGCGCGCCTATCGCGCCGCCTCCCGGCTGCACGGCAAGCTGCTCGACGACTGGCTGCGAACCGGCTGAGCCGCCCGCCTCAGGCCGTCGTCGGTTTCGCCCGCACGGCCATGGTGCCGAGCAGCAGGCCGACATAGCCGGCGATGGCGACGATGGTCAGCCAGGCCGGGATGTAGAGGAGGTCGGTCGCCTCAACGGCGTCGAAGACGATCCTGAGGCCGATCGACAGTTGCAGCAGCGCCGCCGGCAGGTAGAGGATCGGCACGTAGCGCACCGGCGCGCCGCTGATGGCCGGCAGGATGATCGGCGCGTGCGCGAACACCATCGACAGGATGAAGCCGATGGCGATGGCGTGGATGGCCGCGTCGTGGCCGTGGACGGTTTCGCCCGGCGGCAGCAGCCACAGGCCGGCGGCCGCGACGATCAGCCAGAGATAGCCGCAGATCAGCAACAGGGCGGAGAAGCGGGCGAACCCGTGGGTGCGGACGGTGCGCAGCGCGATATCCTCGCGCAGCAGCCACAGCGCGATGCCGGCCAGCGACAGCGACAGCAGCGCCGAGCCTTCCCACGGCTGCCCCAGCCACAGCGCCACGGCGAACAGGGCGGCCAGCACGACGAGCAGCGCCCGCGCGGCCAGCGTCGGCCGCATCAGCCGCGATAGCTCGATCCGTTCGGCGACGACGGTGAGGATCAGGAAGCCGAGCCAGACGTAGCCGACCTCGGCAAGCGTCCGGCCGGTCATCCAGAACGCCGTGCCGAGCGGCCACAGCGCCGCGGCGACGGTCATCAGCAGCGTGAACAGCTTCGGCAGCTTGAAGGCGGCAAGGCCGGTCAGCAGCGTCAATCCGAGACCGGCGACGAGGAACAGCGGCACCGTCGCCTCGGCGCAGCCGGCGAGCAGCAGCACGGCGCCGGCCGCCGATACGGCGGGCACCAGCAGCGCGGCGAGGNNGTGCCGAAGAAGCCCGAAGCCATGATCGCCCCGTGCATGTCGGCCATGTCGCCGACCGGCGCCACGACGCCGAGGCGGGCGAGGCCGCCTGTCAGGCCCGCGACGAGCGATGCCGCTGCCGCGATGGCCAGGGCAATGCGGAGGAGGGGCGTGAGCTTCATGGAGGGCTCCATCCGTATGGAGGTGAGGGGGCTGAGGCAGCTGAGCGAATTCTACGCAGATGCTGATGACGGTGCCGGGTGGAAGGTATTGCTCAATTCTGACCCGAGATGGTCCGCCTTCGCGGACCATGACACTGTAATCATTGAGAGTATTGATTGCCATGGTCCGCGAAGGCGGACCATCTCGGGCCAGAAAGGGCGTAGATGCTCCAAACGGGCTGGCCGTCCTCAGCGTCCGAACAGGCCGGCGGCGAATTTCGACACCGCCGCCTCGAAGCGCGACGGTTGCCGCTCGAAGCGCGAGCGGACGGCCGGATCGGCCAGCTCCGGCGACCATACGGCCGCCTTGTCGATGGCGACGTTCACCGTCCGGTCCTTGCCGACGGCGCTCTCGACGGCGGCGCGGGCGTTCTCGCTGATCAGGCCGCCGAGCGGGCAGGTGGGCGTGGTCATCATCAGCTCGACGTCGACGGTCTGATCGCCGATGTCGAGGCGGCGGACCAAGCCGAGCGATACGATGTCGATGCCCAGCTCGGGATCGTCGACGGTGGCGAGGGCGGCGAGAACTTCCGGCTTCATGGCATCACCTCCGGGTCAGTCGGATGCGCCAGATCTCCGGTCCTTCTTCGAGATAGTCCCAGCCGAAGCCGACCAGGGTCCGTTCCTCGAAATGCTGGCGCAGCGGCACCGGATCGAAGCTGTTGACGATCTCCATCGACTGCCCCGGCGCGAGCGCGTCGAAGCTCTCGATGATGGTGGCGCGGCGCAGCTCGCAGGGCAGGCGGCGCACGTCGAGTATGCTTGCGGGTTCGATGCTGGCAAGGGAGGACATTGGCGGGTCTCCGTCGTTTGATGGCAGGAGACTAACCCCGGATGCGCCACCGCTCGTTGTCGTGCGTCAAACTTGCCGGTGGTCGTCATGAAAAAGGCGCCGCCCGGCCGAGCGACGCCGTTATTCCGACGATCGAGGGCACGTCAGGCGAAGACGTTTTTGAGAACGATAGTCTTGATCTGCGTCACCTCTTCGAGCGAGCACATGATGCCCTCGTTGCCGATGCCGCTCATCTTGTAGCCGCCGAACGGCATCTCGCAGGAGCGGAAGAACGAGCAGCCGTTGACCACCGCGCCGCCGCATTCGAGCTGCCTCGCCACCTTCAGCGCCGCGTTGACGTCGGCCGAAAACACCGCGCCGGACAGGCCGAAGATCGAGGCGTTGGCGATCTCGATCGCCTCGTCGACGCTGTCGAAACCGATCACCGGCACCACCGGGCCGAAGATTTCCATGTCCTTGGCGACGTCGGCGGTCTTCGGCACGTCGACGATCACCGTCGGCTCGTAGAAGGCGCCGCGACGATTGCCGCCGAGCAGCACCTTGCCGCCCTGCTGCACGGTCAGCGCCACCTGCTCCTCGACGCCGATCGCCGCCTTCTCGGAAATCAGGCAGCCGATGGTGGTGCTCTCGTCGAGCGGGTCGCCCTGCTTCTCCCTGGCGAGGCGGGCGACCAGCTTCGTCGCATATTCGTCCTTGCGGGAGTTGTGGACGAGGAAGCGCTTGGAGGCGCAGCAGACCTGCCCGGTATTGTAGAAGCGGCCGAACATCGTCTCCTCGACGGCGAGGTCGACGTCGCCGTCGGCCAGCACGATGAAGGCGTCATTGCCGCCGAGTTCGAGCGCCGACGGCGTCAGGTTCTTCGAGGCGGTCAGCGCCGTCTCGATGCCGACCTCGGTCGAGCCGGTCAGCGAGATGAAGTCGACGGCCGGGTGCGCGCACAGCCAGCCGCCCACCTTGGAGCCGCGGCCGGTGACGATCGAGATGGCGCCGGGCGTGACGCCGGCCTCCATCAACAGTTCGCACAGGCGAATCAGCGTCAGCGGATTGTCGGTCGACGGCTTGACGATGGCGGCGTTGCCCATGATCAGCGCCGGCGCCACTTTCTGGTCGAACAGGTCGCAGGGGAAGTTGAACGGGATGACGCAGGCGACCACGCCGACCGGCTCGCGGGTGACGATCTGCAGCGTATGCTCCATGCCGGGCTCGGTGCCCTCGGGGATCGTCTCGTTGTAGAAGTGCTTGGCCTTCTCGACGAAGCCGCGGAACAGCGTCGGGATGTTGTCGATCTCGTTGCGACCCTCGACGATCGGCTTGCCGGTCTCCGTGGAGAGAAGGCGCGCCAGCTCCTCCTTGTGCTGAAGCGCCAGATCGACGAAGCGGTTGAGGATGGCGCCGCGCTGGTGCAGCGGCACCTTCGCCCACGTCTTCTGCGCCTTGGCCGCTTCCTCGACGGCCCAGTCGATGTCGTCCCTGGTGGCGGCGGGAATGGTGTCAATCACCTCGCCGGTGGCGGGATTGGTCACCTCGATGGTCGCACCATCCCGTGCGTCGACCTTGCGGCCGCCGATGATCATCTTTGCCATGATGTTTCAGTCCTTTGTGTCGGAAACTATTTCTGGAAGCCGGCGAACGACAGCATCAGGCCGCCGCAGGTGTGGCGCCCCAGTCCTCGAAGCCGTATTCGCCGAAGGTGAACACGCCGATGAACGGCACGCCGCCGGCCGCCTTGCGGATCTCGTCGGCCGCTTCGCCGATGCGGTCGCCGATGCCGCCGCGCCGGCCGCCGCAATGGACCAGCAGGTAGGCGCCCGGCTTTTCGC
Organism: Rhodobacterales bacterium Alpha_02; assembly: GCA_001603295.1. GTDB lineage: Bacteria > Pseudomonadota > Alphaproteobacteria > Rhizobiales > Pleomorphomonadaceae > Pleomorphomonas. The sequence goes on along the minus strand of LUYO01000026.1, from coordinate 11,143 downwards.
CGAGGCGGTCGTCGACCATCCTGATGGTCTTGCCGGTCGAGGCGATCAGCTCGTCGGGCGAGCCGTCCATGAAGATGACGGCGGTGCCGGCGGCGACGTCGTTGCCGACGTTGATGGTACCGTCGGGGTTGCCGACCATCGGATGACGGATGGCGACGAGGTCGCCGAGCCGGTCCTTTTCGCCGAGCGGATGGCAGATCGACGCGCCGAGCAGCGCGAGGCCGTGCAGCGTCTGCGGCTCGACGCCGAGCCATTCGGCATATTTGACCAGGGCGGGAACGCCGTCGATCTCGACGATCTTCCGCTTGCCCTCGACCTTGGTGATGATGCCGGCCTTCGGCGTTTCCGTGTATTCGCCGGCGTAGCGGAAGGCGGCCTTCTTGTTGGTATAGAAGAACACCACGCCGAGGCCGTTGCCGTAGGACTCGAGGCCGTAGAGCACCTTCCACTTGCCCTCGACGCTGTTGTCGGCGGCGCTGCCGCCGAAGAACGGCACGCGGCCGATCACGTCTTCGATGCCCTTGAGATAGGTCTCCTCCTCGCCCGGCGGGGCGACCATGTAGAAATAGGCCGGCGCCTCGCTGCGGCCGGCCGCCGCCATGGCGGCCTTCGCCACCTGGCGGCCGGTTTCGCGGGCGCAATCGCCCTTCGGGGCGCCGGCCGTGCCGACCACGAGATCCTCGTCGGCGATCGCCATCACGCCGGCATAGCCGTCCGGCCCGGAGATGAAGCCCTCGGGCGTCAACAGGCCGGTGAACGACGTGCAGCCGACCACCGGCGTGCCGGGCAGGGCCTCGCCCACGCCCTTCAGAAAGGCGGTCTGGTCATAGTCGCAGCTCGTGAAGGCGAAGGCGACCTTGGCGCCGTCCACCCTGGCCTTGGCGGCGGCTTCCCGGCCGGCGGCATAGGCGTCGGCGGCGATGCTGGAACCGACATTGGCTTTCAACATGATGTGCTCCTCCGCTCGGCCGGCGGCAGGCGCGAACGGTCCCGCCCCGCCCGAGGGGCGAGGGCGCCGTTCCGCTGTCAGGCCGGCCGCAATGGTCGTGAATGGCGTAATTGTGCCGCGCTTCCTCCAAGCGTCGGAGAGAGCATCCACCGTTTCGGCGGAGCTGTAAATAACGCACAATTTTGTTAGGCGAGTACAAAAATGTAAGCTCGCCTCGACCGGCGGGTCGCGGTAGCGACGAAAGCGCAGTCTTCGCGGCGCCGGCGGCACGAATTCTTCATGTGGCCAAGCAAGTGGTCGAGGTTTCGCCATCCTCGGGCGAGCGGCATCTTGCGCTGGTCTTCACCGCGACCAAAGACCGGCGGCGATCCGCCGAACGCGCTGGAATCGCGCGGTTTCTTGCGCAATGATCCCGTGAGGGCCGCCCGGCGCGGGGGAATGCCGGCCGTCTCCGGGGAGGACGATTGCATGCCCGTGACGCTCAGGGACGACCTCAGCGAGAAGATTGCGGCCGGCGAGCTCCATTGCGAGAAGGAGCTGACCATGTCGATCATCTCCGGCAAGTACAAGGTGGTGATCCTCTGGCACCTCGGCCACGACGGGCCGCTGCGCTATGCCGAGATCCACCGCCTGTTCAAGGACATCAGCGACCGCATCCTGACCAAGCAGTTGCGCGAGATGGAGCAGGATTGCGTCGTCCGGCGCACCGTGTTCGCCGAGAAGCGGGTGAAGGTCGAATATACGCTGACCGACATCGGCCGGTCGCTGATCCCGATCGTCGACGACATCTACGCCTGGGACCAGGCGCATCTGCCGTTCTATATCGAACTGGAGCAGGCCGGGCGCCGCCAGGCCGCCGGCTGACCGCCGCGCCCGAAAGGCAAGTGCCGGCCGCATGGGGACGCGGCCGGCACTTTCATTGTTCGTCCGACGGACTCAGAGGATCGAGCGGTAGAGCGCCTCGATGTCGGCGAGGCTGGCGTCGCGCGGGTTGCCGCCGGTGCAGACGTCGGCGAGCGCCGCCTTGGCCAGTTCCGGTATGTCCTCGGCCTTGACGCCGACCTCGCTGAGCCGCTTGGGAATGCCGACGTCGTCGGAGAGCTTCTGCACCGCCGCGACGGCCGCCTTGCGGACCTCGCCGATCGGCAGGGAACCGGCGCCCTCGTGGCCCAGCGCGACGGCGATGGCGCGATACTTCTCGCCGGTGAAGTCGGCGTTGTAGGCCATGATGGTCGGCAGGAGCACCGCGTTGGCGACGCCGTGCGGCGTGCCGTAGAAGGCGCCGAGCGGATGGGCCATGCCGTGGACGAGGCCGAGGCCGACGTTGGAGAAGCCCATGCCGGCCACATACTGGCCGAGCGCCATCTCCTCGACGCCCTTGGGGTCGCCCTTGCAGGAGGCGCGCAACGAGCGGCCGATGATCTCGATCGCCTTGATGTGCAGCGCGTCGGAGAGTTCCCAGGCGCCCTTGGTGATGTAGCCCTCGATGGCGTGGGTCAGCGCGTCCATGCCGGTGGCCGCCTTCAGCGCCACGGGCATGGTGGCCATCAGCTCGCTGTCGATGATGGCGACGACCGGGATGTCGTGCGGATCGACGCAGACGAACTTGCGGCGGTTCTCCTCGTCGGTGATGACGTAGTTGATGGTCACCTCGGCGGCGGTGCCGGCGGTGGTGGCCAGCGCGATGATCGGCACCGACGGCTTCTTGGTCGGCGCCACGCCCTCGAGGCTGCGCACGTCGGCGTAGTCGGGGTTGTTGGTGATGATGCCGATCGCCTTGGCGGTGTCCTGCGGCGAGCCGCCGCCGATGGCCACGAGATAGTCGGCCTTGGCCTTGGCGAAGGCGGCGACGCCTTCCTGCACCACGCCGATGGTCGGGTTGGGCATCACCTTGTCGAACAGCTCGTAGGGGAGGCCGGCCGCGTCCATGAGATCGGTGACCTTGGCGACCGTGCCGGCCTTGACCAGCACCGCGTCGGTGACCACCAGCGCCTTCCTGTAGCCGCGACGCTGCACCTCGCCGACCAGCTCGGCGCGGGCGCCGGCGCCGAAATAGGACGTCTCGTTGAGTATCATGCGATGGGACATGCTCTGTTCCTCCAGAGGCCGGCTTTCCGGCGTTTCGGCGGTCGGCAGGCGCGTCGTCCGTCGCCGCGCAACCGCCGTCGCGGCAACCGTCCCGACACGCGGAGCCGTCCGCGGCTGAACCAAGTTGAAAGCTATTGGCTTGCCGGATCGCTCACAACCTCGCACGAACCCCTAGATTTTGATCATACGTGATTGAATTTGAGGATTGTCGGGCGAACTGGAGAATACTGTTCAGCAAAAAGGCGGCCACCCAAAGGCGGCCGCCGCTTCAGGATATGCTTGGAAAGCGTGGGGCGTCAGTCGAGCGCCCGCCGCCGGGTCTCGGCGTCGATCAGCGCGGCGGCCACCGCGGCGGCGATCAGCAGCACGGCGAACAGCGCCACCGCCGCACCGAAGCTCCTGGCGATCAGCAGCGACAGCAGCGACGGCGCCAGAAGGCCGCCGAGCCGGGCCATGGCGCCGGCGGCGCCCATGCCGCTCGCCCGCGCCGCCGTCGGATAAAGTTCCGGCGTGTAGGCATAGAGCGCGCCCCAGGTGCCGAGCAGGGCGAAGCTCATCAACAGGATGGCGGTCGCCACCAGCGTCGCCTCGCCGGCCACCACGAACAGCGCGCAGCCAGCCGCCGACAGGATCAGGAAACCGATCAGCGTCGGCTTGCGGCCGACCCGCTCGACGCCCCAGGCGGCCAGCGCATAGCCGGGCAACTGGGCCAGCGCCACGATCACCAGGAAGCCGTAGCCGCGCACGAAGCCGAAGCCCTCGCCGGCAAGGCGCGCCGGCATCCAGGTGAAGATGCCGTAGTAGCTGAGCGACACCAGGAACCAGACGGCAAGCATCAACAGCGTCCGCCGCTTGAGCGCCGGCGACAGGAGACGCACGGCTTCCGGCGCGGGGTCTGCCGCGAGCGGCGCGTCGAGCGGCGCCTTGCCGTTCACGACGAGCATCCGATCGACGACGGCGCGCGCCTCGTCGGTCCGGCCCTTGCGCAACAGGTAGAGCGGCGATTCCGGCACCATCAGCCGCAGCCAGAAGCCGACCAGCGCCGGCAGGGCGGTGGCGAAGAAGATGTAGCGCCAGGCATCGGCGAGCCCGGTCGAGGCGGCGGCCCAGGCGGCGAGCGCCACCACCACGGTGCCGACCGCCCAGAAGGCTTCCAGCATCACCAGCCAGCGGCCGCGCCGGTCGGACGGCAGGAACTCGGCCATCATGGCGTAGTCGACCGGCAGCGTGCCGCCGACGGCGGCGCCGGTGAGGAAGCGGGCGGCGAGCAGCAGCCCGAAGTTCGGCGCGAACACCGAGGCGAGGCCGAACACGCCGTCGCAGGCGACGGTGACCAGCAGCACGCGCCGCCGGCCGATGCGGTCGGCGATGCGGCCGAACAGCGCCGCGCCGATCATCATGCCGAGAAAGAACAACGTGCCGGTCTGCAGCGCTTCCGGCACCGAGAGGCCGAAGCTGGCGGCGATCGACGGCGCCGTGAAGCCGACGGCCAGCACCTGCATGGCGTCGGCCGCCCAGACGAGGCCGAAGATGCCGAGCAGGCGTCGCTGGAACGGGCCGGTTCCGGCGGTGTCGAGGGCGGTTTCGATGGCGACCGGCATCAGGCTATCTCCGATTGCGGAAAGGACGTACCTCCATAGAACAAAGTTGCAGAAAGGCAATCGGCCGGCGTCAACTGGAACGGTTCATTGTTTCATAAAAATGCCGAAACGCTCGGCCTTGGCGATTTCAGGGAACTTTTGGCGCCAGAATAGCCCTGTCCGCGGCTGAAATTGCTCTGGCAGCCTTCCCCGATTCGCCCGGCATCGAGGCCGCAACGGAGGGTGGCGCCCCCCGTGAATATGCGGTGATGACTAATACTAAAGTCGTATGCTATGATCATGTACAACATGAATGACGCGCAAGGCGAGAAAGGATCATGAGCGAAATGTCGAGCGATGCCATCAAATGCCCGTTCCTCCGGTGCCGTCACCCGATTCCGCGCGCCTGGAGCGAGGGCTGCGCCGCGAGCTGCTTCCTGCTCCGCAAGGAGCGCCGGCGGTTCACCGTCCACCACACCTATGATCTCTAGGGGGTGCCGAAAGCCACTTCGGCAAAGCGCGCCGTCCGGTGAACATAAGCCGCTCTGAAAACGTATTGCCTAAGACAGGCGCTTTTGCCGGGACCCGAGGACTTAACCTGTCGGTTTTCCGGCGAGGGTCGCCCAGCGCAACCGTCGGCGGGGAGAAACCGGCGGGCAGACCGGAAACGGACCATCGAGATCGTTGGTGAGCGCGGAGGGACTCGAACCCTCGACCCCATGATTAAAAGTCACGTGCTCTACCGACTGAGCTACGCGCTCCCACCTCGTCCGCAGGACGGCCGACGCCGCCCAGTATAACCCGTGGCGGGACGGGCGCGAACGGGCTTTCACATACTCGACCGGGATCGACATGGCAACCGAGGGCAGGGCGATTTTCGGCACTGCGCCAGCATGCCGTTGCCGCGTCGCTCCCGGTACCGTGTCCGTAGCGTCACGGCGAGGCCGCAATCGACGGTGCCGCCGGCCGTCTTGCGTCCGCAAACGTTGCCCTCGATGCTTGAATCGTTTTATGGCTTCTTGCTTTCGCGGCGGAATCCATGTCGAGTCCGCCGCCTTTTCCTTCCCATTGGTGAGACCCGTGTTTACCGCCCTGCGCATCGGCACCCTTTACTTCGGCTCGTCCTTTCTCACCGCCAACTGGCTGACGCGGATGCCGGATCTGCTCGTCCATCTCGGGGTGGACAAGGCGACCATGGGCCTCGCGCTGTTCCTGGGGCCGGTGGGGGCGCTGGTCACCGCGCCGATTGCCGGGCCGCTGATGGACCGCTTTGCCGCCGCCCGCGTCTCCGTCGCCGGTCTCGCGCTTGCCGCGGCGATGCTGCTCGGCATCGGCCTTGCCGGCCACTGGATGGTGCTCGCCGTCATGCTGTTCTTCGCCGGTGCCGGCAACACGCTGTTCGAGATCGGCGGCAACGCCGGCATCCAGCGCCTGGAGGTGACCACCGGCGGCAAGTACATGTCCCAGTGCCACGGCTACTGGAGCCTCGGCTTCGTTGGCGGCGCGTTGTCGGCCGGCCTGTTCGGCCAGTTCGGCGTGCCGCTCGTCTGGCACCTCGCCGCCATGGCGGCGGTCGGCGTGGTCGCCTGCGTCGGCATCGCCCTCGTGCTGCCCGCCCCGATGTATGAGCGCGTGACCCGTCCACCCGACGCCGCCAAGCCGCCCTTCATCACGCTGCCGAGCGTCGGCCTGATTGGCCTCTGCGTGATGGCCACCGGTGTGACGCTGGCCGAGGGCGCCGTCTACGACTGGGGCACCCTGTTCCTGCGCGAACAACTCCAGCCCAACCCGTTCTGGACGTCGGTCGCCTATGGAACCTTCCCGCTCACCATGTTCCTCGGCCGATTGGCCGGCGACTGGTTCCGGGCGCGCTACCGGGCGTCGAGCATCGTCCGCGTCTGCGCGGCGGTCACCGTCGTCGGCCTCGTCGGCTTCATCTTCTCGCCGCACATTCTCGTCTCCGGCCTGTCGCTGGCGCTGATGGGCGTGGGCGTGTCGCTGGTGATGCCGATCGGCGTCGCCGCCGCCGGCGACAAGCCGGGCGACGCGGCGCGCAACGTCGCGGCCATGTCGATGATCATCACCGCCATCTTCCTGCTGGCGCCGCCCGGCGTCGGCTTCATCGCCCAGCATTTCGGCCTGACGGCCGCCTTCCTCTTGATGTTGCCCTTCGTGGCGGCGTCCGGCGTGTTCGCCCGCGAGGCCGACCCGCCGCTCCGGGATTGCGACGGCCAACAAAAGATGATTGGCGACCGACCGGCGGTTGATGCTACCAACGCCGTCGGATGAGTTTCCGGGATTGGGAGCGACGGCCATGGTGAAGGCGATTGTCGTCCGAAAGACGGGCGGACCCGAGGTGATGTCGTTCGAGGAGGTCGAGGTCGGCGAGCCCGGCCCCGGCGAGGTGCGTCTGCGCCACACGGCGATCGGCGTCAACTTCATCGACACCTATTATCGCAAGGGCCTCTATCCGGCGCCGGCCGGCCTGCCGTTCGTGCCCGGCGCCGAGGCCGTCGGCATCGTCGACAAGGCGGGCGAGGGCGTCGTACAGTTCCGTCCCGGCGACCGTGTCGCCTATGCCGGCTCGGTCGGCGCCTATGCCGAGGCGCGGGTGATCGACTCCCGCAAGCTGGTGCGTATCCCCGACGACATCGACGGCTACACCGTGGCGGCCAGCCTCCTGAAGGGCATGACGGTGCAGTATCTCCTGCGCCAGACCTTCAGGGTGACGCGCGACCACACCGTGCTGTTCCACGCCGGCGCCGGCGGCGTCGGCCAGATCGCTGGCCAGTGGCTGAAGTCGCTCGGCGCCACGTCGATCGCCACCGTCGGCTCGGATGAGAAGGCGGAGATCGCCCGCGCCTGCGGCTACACCCACGTCATCAACTACCGCAAGGAGGACTTCGTTGCCCGCGTCGACGAGATCACCGGCGGCGCCAAGTGCGACGTGGTCTACGATTCGGTCGGCAAGGACACCTTCCCGGCCTCGCTCGACTGCCTGAAGCCGCGCGGCCTGTTCGTGTCCTTCGGCAATTCCTCCGGCCCGGTGGCCGAGTTCAACCTCGGGATACTGTCGCAGAAGGGATCGCTCTACGCGACGCGGCCGACGCTCGCCCATTACACGGCGACGCGCGCCGATCTCGACGCTTGCGCCGAGGACCTGTTCGAGCAGATCAGGACCGGCGCCGTGACGATCAACGTCGGCCAGAAGTTCCCGCTCGCCGAGGCCGTTGCCTGCCACAAGGCGATGGAGGCGCGCGAGACGGTCGGCTCGACGCTGCTGACGGTGTGATCAGACGGAAAACGACGTGCCGCAGCCGCAGCTCGACGTGGCGTTCGGGTTCCTGACCTGGAACGACTGGCCCATCAAGTCGTCGACGAAGTCGATCTCCGAGCCGTCCATGAACGGTAGCGACACGGAATCGATCAGCACCGTGGCGCCGTCGCGGCTGATGACCAGGTCGTCGGCGTTCTGGCCGTCCACCAGGTCGAATCGATAGGAGAAGCCCGAGCAGCCGCCGCCTTCCACCGAGATGCGCAGCGCCGTCTTGCCCGGCTGCTTTTCCAGCACCTTGGCGATCCGGCGCGCGGCACTGGCGGTCATGGTGATATGGGCGGCGAGCGCTTCCATCGCGGTTCCCTTGGGTTGATAATGACTTGCAACCGTCATCGCTGCTGACATAGGTAAGGCAGCGGATGGCAAAGTCAAATGACGGCTGCGCGAGCCGGTCATGCGGATTTGCCGGGCAGGTGTTCGGGAGGCGACTGTGGCAGGTCTCGGATTCGGTACGGAGCCGCTGGCGCCTTTCGCGGTCCACCCTGACGAGAGCCGCGGCCGCCGCTATCCCGAGACGGCGAGCCCGACGCGCACGCCCTTCCAGCGCGACCGCGACCGCATCATTCACTCCACCACCTTCCGGCGCCTCAAGCACAAGACGCAGGTGTTCGTCTTCCACGAGGGCGACCACTACCGCACCCGGCTCACCCATACGCTGGAGGTGGCGCAGATCGGCCGGGCGCTGGCGCGGGCGCTCCGGCTCAACGAGGATCTGGCGGAGGCGCTGGCCCTCGCCCACGATCTCGGCCACACGCCGTTCGGCCACACCGGCGAGGACGCGCTCGATGCCTGCCTCGCCGGCTTCGGCGGCTTCGACCACAACGCCCAGTCCTTCCGGGCGGTCACCGAGCTGGAGCATTCCTACGCCGAGTTCGACGGCCTCAACCTGTCGTGGGAGACGCTGGAGGGCCTCGTCAAGCACAACGGCCCGCTGACCGACGCCGGGGGACGGCCGATCGGCCGTTATGCCGAAAAGGGGCTGCCGGTGGCGCTCCTCGCCTATCCGCATCTGTTCGACCTCGATCTGCACACCTTCGCCAGCGCCGAGGCGCAGGCGGCGGCGATCGCCGACGACATCGCCTACGACGCCCACGATATCGACGACGGCCTGAGGGCCGGCCTGTTCTCGCTCGACGATCTGCGCGGGCTGCCGCTGATCGGCGGCTTCCTCGACGCCATCGAGGCGAAATATCCCGGTCTCGATCAGCACCGCACCATCCACGAGATCACCCGCCGGCTGATCACCGCCATGGTGGAGGACGTGATCGCCACCTCGCTGTCGGCGCTCGATCAGCTCCGGCCACGCTCTTCCGACGACATCCGCCGGGCGGGGCTGACCATCGTGACCTTCTCCGAGCGCATGGCCACCGTCGACGCGGCGATCAAGGGGTTCCTGTTTCCGCGCATGTATCGCCACCCGGAGGTGATGCGGGTGCGCCGCGACGCCGATCGCGTAGTGAGGGACCTGTTCGACACATACGTCACGCATCCGGAGATGATGCCGGAGGAATGGCGGCGCGGCCTTGTGCCGGGCGACGAGGCGACGCTCGCCCGGCGGGTCGGCGACTACATCGCCGGCATGACGGATCGCTTTGCCATCCAGGAGCACCGGCGCTGGTTTGACGATACGCCGGAATTGCGCTAGGCCGCAGGCCAAACGGCCGCCTTCCGGCTCCCACGAGGTACAGATGAATATCTTCCAGGTGTTCGGCGAGCGCATTCGCTCGGCCATCGCTTCCCTGCCGCTCGACGTGCCGGCCGACGCGCTCGCCCGCATCGCCGTCGAGCCGCCGCGCGACGCGAGCCACGGCGACGTCGCCACCAACGCCGCCATGCTGCTGAGCAAGCCGCTAGGTCGGAAGCCGCGCGAACTGGCCGAGGAGATCGCCGCCGCGCTACGCGCCGACGCGGACGTCGAGGCGGTGGAGGTGGCCGGTCCCGGCTTCATCAACCTCCGCCTGTCGCCGGCCTTCTGGACCGGATTTCTGAAGACGTCGCTGGCCGAGGGCCTCGACGTCGGCGCCAGCCGTTTCGGCAAGGGCCTGAAGGTCAACGTCGAATATGTCTCGGCCAATCCGACCGGCCCGATGCACGTCGGCCATTGCCGCGGCGCCGTGGTCGGCGACGCGCTGGCGCGGCTGCTCGCCAAGGCCGGCTTCGACGTCACCAAGGAGTATTACATCAACGACGCCGGTGGCCAGATCGACGTGCTGGCCCGTTCGGCCTTCCTGCGCTACCGCGAGGCGCTGGGCGAGACGATCGAAATCCCCGACGGCTTCTATCCCGGCGACTACCTGAAGCCGGTCGGCGAGGCGCTGAAGGCCACCTGGGGCGACCGCCTACTGGCCATGCCCGAGGCCGAATGGCTGCCGATCGTCAAGAAACTCGCCGTCGACATGATGATGGAGATGATCCGCTCCGATCTGGCGCTGCTCGGCGTCCGGCACGACCTGTTCTTCTCCGAGAAGACGCTGCACGACGCCATCGACGGAAAGCCCTCCGAAATCGCCGAGATGATCGACGAGTTGCGCGCCCGCGACCTCGTCTATGACGGTCGTCTGCCGCCGCCCAAGGGCCAGTTGCCCGAGGACTGGGAGGACCGCGATCAGGTGCTGTTCCGCTCGTCGGCGGCCGGCGACGACGTCGACCGTCCCCTGGTGAAATCGGACGGCAGCTACACCTACTTCGCCGCCGACGTCGCCTACATGCGCTCGAAATACCGGCGCGGCTTCAAGCAGATGATCTTCATCCTCGGTGCCGATCACGGCGGCTACGTCAAACGGCTCGAAGCGGTCGGCAACGCCATTTCCGGCGGCACCATCGAGGTGATCGTCCGCCTCTGCCAGCTGGTGAAGCTCTATCGCGGTGGCGAGCCGGTGAAGATGAGCAAGCGCTCCGGCGACTTCGTGACGCTGGCCGACGTCGTCGAGGAGGTCGGCTCCGACGCCGTGCGCTTCATGATGCTGATGCGCAAGAACGACGCGCCGCTCGACTTCGACTTCGTCAAGGTCAAGGAGCAGTCGAAGGACAACCCGGTCTTCTACGTCCAGTATGCGCACGCCCGCTGCCACTCCATCCTGCGGCAGGCGCGCGAGGTGGCGCCGGAGGTGGCGGCGGCCGACGAATCGGCGGCGCCGCTCGATCTGCTGACCGACCCGGCCGAGCTGGCGCTGATCCGTAAACTTGCGG
>LUYO01000025.1:0-25692 GCA_001603295.1 Rhodobacterales bacterium Alpha_02 | reverse complement strand
GCACGCGGTCGGGCGCCCAGCCGCCATGACGCATGACGCGGCCGAGAAACTGGCTGCGGCGGTCGATGCGATAGCCGTCGGCGGTCGGGGCGGCGATCGCGGCGCGGATCTCGGCGGCCAGCGCCGGCGGAATGCGCTCGTCGGCATCGACCGACAGTACCCAGTCGCCGGTGGCGAGGTCGAGCGCCCGCTGCTTCTGCGGCCCAAAGCCGGGGAAGTCGGGCGTTTCCAGCACGGTGGCGCCGGCGGCGCGGGCGATGTCCGGCGTGCCGTCGCGGCTGCCCGAATCGACCACCACGATCTCGTCGCAGAAGGCCAGCGCGGCGAGGCAGTCGGGCAGGTCGCGCGCCTCGTCGCGGACGATCAGGATGGCGCTGAGGCGAGGGGCGGTCATGGGGCGGCGCTCCCGATCAGGCGGTGGAGGTTGTCGAGGACGAGCGACGGCGGGATGGTGCCGACGCAGGGCTGCACCTCGCCGGCCGGCACAAGTGGACAATCGCGCTTGCGACAGGGGGCGCAGGCAATCGTCGCCTCCAGCACCGCCGCCCGGCGGCCGGCGACGCCGGTGAGGCCGGGCTTGGTGCTGAGAAACAGGGCGAGCGTCGGCCGGTCGAGGGCGGCGGCAAGGTGCGTGAGGCCGGTGTCGCAGCCGACCACCGCCGCTGCCCGGCCGATCAGGCCGGCCATCTCGCCGAGCGGCGCGCGCGGCAATAGCACGGCGCCGGGAGCACCGGCGACGACGGCGCGGGCCACCGCCTCCTCGGCGGCGTCGGCATGCGGCAGCTGCGGCGTCAGACCCTCGGCGACAAGGGCGCGGGCAAGCTCGATCCAGTTCGCCGTCGACCAGCGCTTGCTCGGCCACGTCGTGCCGTGCAGCAGTACGACGGTGTTCGCTTGGCCCTCGGCGGGCGCGGCGATGCCGTAGTCGAGAGTAGCAAGATCCGGCGTGTAGCCGAGGATTTCTCCGAACAGGAGGCGCAGCCGGTCGATGGCGTGGTGGTCGCGCGGGATGGCGTGGCGCTCGCCGTAGAAGCGGGCGGCCAGCGGCTCGCGGGCGCTCGTCCCGTCAAGGCCCGCCACCTTGGCGCCGGCGGTGCGGGCGACGAGAGCGCTTTTGATGAGCCCCTGGGCGTCGATGACGAGGTCATAGCGCTCGGCCTTCAGCGCGCGGCGCAGGGCGGCGGCGGCGCGCCAGGTGGCCGGGGACAGCGGCGCCTTGCGCCAGGAGCGCAGGCGAATCTCGTGGATGCGGCGGAGGCCGGAATGCAGGCGGACGAGCGGCGCGAAGGCCGCTTCAACGCACCAGTCGAAGGTGATGTCGGGCCTTGCCTTCAGCGCGTCGGTCACCGCCGGCAGGGTATGGACGACGTCGCCCATCGACGACATCTTGACGATCAGCACCTTCATGACGGAACCGCTGCCAGCAGCCGGTCGGCGGCTTCGGCCACCATCTCGACGCCCAGCGTCCTGAGGCAATTGAGATGGCCGAGCGGGCATTCGCGCTGGTGGCAGGGCGAGCAGGTGAGATGCAGCGACACCAGCTCGCGCCGGTCGGTGAGCGGCGGCGTGTTGTCGTAGGAGGTGGAGCCGTAGACGCCGACCACCGGCGTGCCGACGGCAGCGGCGACGTGCATCAGGCCGCTGTCGTTGGCCACCGCGATGCGGGCGCCGCCCAAGAGGTCGATGGCATCCTCGAGCCGGGTCTGGCCGGTGAGGTCGAGCACGTCGGGGACGAGGGCGGTAATCGCCTCGCCCACCTCCCTGTCCTTGGCCGAGCCGAGCAGGATGGTCCTGAGGCCGCGTTCGGCGAAGTGGCGGGCGAGGCCTGCGTATTTGTCCTCCGGCCAGCGCTTGGCCGGGCCGAACTCGGCGCCCGGCATCAGCGCCGCATAGCCGCCGGCCTGAAGGCCGTGGGAGGCGAGCAGGGCGGCCTGGTTGTTGGCGTCGATGGAGAGATGCGGCGGCTGGAAGGCGCCGCCGCCGGCCAGGAGGTGGAACATCTCGGCCGTGCGGCGCTTCCGCGCCTTCGGCAGCGGCACGATCCTGTTGAGAAGGCCGTAGCGCATCTCGCGCAGGAAACCGACGCGGACGGGAATGCCGGCGATGAACGGCACCAGGGCAGATTTCCAGCTGCCCGGCAGCACATAGGCGCGATCGTAACGGCCGCGCAGGGACCGGCCGACCTTCAGGCGCTCGAACAGGCCGAACTCCTTCGGCTTGAACGGCGCGTCGACGCGAGCCCGCGCTTCCGGCATGCGGTCGATCAGCGGCGCCGCCCAGGCCGGCGCCATCACGTCGATCGCCGACGCCGGGTAAAGCTCCTTCAGCGCCGCGATGAGGCACTGGGCCATCACCATGTCGCCGACCCAGCGCGGTCCGATCACGAGGATGCCTTCAGCCATTCCACATACTCTTTCACCCCGGTGGCGACGTCGCGGAAGGCGCCGTTGTAGCCCGCGCCGCGCAGCCGGCCGAGATCGGCCTCGGTGAAGCTCTGGTAGCGGCCCTTCAGGTGCTCGGGGAAGGGAATGAACTCGATGGCGCCGCGGCCGAGCGCGCCGATCACCGCTTCGCCCACCGCCCGGAAGGGTTCGGCGCGGCCGGTGCCGCAATTGAAGATACCCGACACGCCCCGCTTCCAGCACCAGAGGTTGACGTCGGCGACGTCGGCGACATGCACGAAGTCGCGCCGCTGCTCGCCGGGGCCGTAGCCGCCGTAGGCGTCGAACAGCTTGGGGTTCTCGCCGGCTCTCACCTGGTTGAACAGGTGGAAGGCGACCGAGGCCATGCTGCCCTTGTGGCTCTCGCGCGGGCCGTAGACGTTGAAGTAGCGCAGGCCGACCACCGGCGAATGATCGGCCATCGACAGCACGACGCGGCGGACATAGTCGTCGAACAGCTTCTTGGAATAGCCGTAGACGTTGAGCGTCCGCTCGAATTCCGGCTCCTCGCGGAAGGTGTCGCCGCCGCCGTAGGTGGCCGCCGACGAGGCGTAGAGAAACGGCACGCGGTGACGCAGCGCATAGTGGAGCAGCGCCTTGGAGTAGGCGTAGTTGACCTCCATCACGAACTTGCCGTTCCACTCGGTGGTCGCCGAGCAGGCACCCTGATGGAAGATGACGTCGACTTCCATGGCCTCGTCCCGCTCGATGCGAGCGAGGAAGTCGTCCTTGTCCTCGTAGTCGGCGATAGCGAGGTCGGCGAGGTTGCGGAACTTGGTGCCGTCGGTCAGGTCGTCGACGACCAGGATGTCGGTCCGGCCTGCGGCATTGAGAGCGGCAACGATGTTGCTGCCGATCATTCCGGCTCCGCCGGTGACGATGATCATGCGGTTTTCCTCGGGGGCGGCGGCCTCCGGGACCGCCTTCGGAAAATCTGGTAACACTTTTCGGTCCGATGCTCTAGAAGGAGTGCGGACTGCCATCCGCTGGAGCCTTGCAAGCGCCGAAATGCCTGACGCCGGTCTTTCCTATCATGCCGCCGTATCGAAGTTTTCCACGCTGACCGTGCTGGTGGCCGGCGACTTCATGCTCGACCGCTTCGTCCACGGCAAGGTGAACCGGGTGTCGCCGGAGGCGCCCATTCCCGTGCTGAGCCACGGCCGCGACGACGTTATGCTCGGCGGGGCGGGCAACGTCGTCGCCAACGTCGCGGCGCTGGGCGGCCGGGCGATCCCCGTCGCGGTGATCGGCGACGACGAGGCTGGGGCGCAGCTCCGCCGCCTGTTCGACGCTCGCCGCATCGACCATGGCCGGATCATTTCGAGCGCCAACCGCAGCACCACCCGCAAGACGCGCTTCGTGGCGCAGCAGCAGCAACTCCTGCGCTTCGACGAGGAGGTAGTGGCGTCGCTGGCGCCAGGCGACCGGCAGGCGATGGTCGCGACCTTCGCCGCCGAGATCGAGCGGGCCGACATCGTCATCCTCTCCGACTACGGCAAGGGCGCGCTCTGGAACGGCGTCGCCGCCGAGCTGATCGCCCTCTGCCGGGCGGCCGGACGGCCGGTGCTGGTCGATCCCAAGGGCACCGACTACCGCGTCTATCGCGGCGCCACGGCGGTGACGCCCAACCGCAAGGAACTCGGCGAGGCGACCGGCCTGCCGACCGGTTCGGACGCCGAGGTCGAGGCGGNNGAGGGCATGAGCGTCGTCGAGGCGGCGCGGACGCTGCACCTGCCGACCAAGGCGCGCGAGGTGTTCGACGTCTCCGGCGCCGGCGACACGGTGATCGCCGCCTTTGCGCTGGCGCTGGCCGCCGGCTGCGAAATGGGCATGGCCGCCGAGATCGCCAATGCGGCGGCCGGCATCGTCGTCGGCAAGCGCGGCACCGCCCAAACCGATCCGGACGAATTGCTGGACAGCCTGTCCGCCGGCCGTTCGGGCAGCTCCTTCGACCGCGACGGCGTCGTCCGGCTGGCGGCGGCCTGGAAGGCGGAGGGCCTCAGGGTCGGCTTCACCAACGGCTGCTTCGACATCCTGCACGTCGGCCATATCGCCCAGCTCGAGGACGCCAGATCGCGCTGCGACCGGCTGATCGTCGGCCTCAACACCGACGCCTCGGTGCGCCGCAACAAGGGCGAGGGACGGCCGATCAACATCGAGACGGACCGGGCGCGGCTGCTGATGGCGCTGAAGGCGGTCGACGCGGTGGTGCTGTTCGACGAGGAAACGCCGATCGAGCTGATCCGCGCCATTTCGCCCGATCTGCTGGTCAAGGGGGCGGACTATACCATCGATCAGGTGGTCGGCGCCGACTTCGTGCTGGCCAATGGCGGCAAGGTGCACCTGTCGCCGATCGTCGCCGGCCGGTCCACCACGGGAACGCTCGGCAAGATCGCTTCGCTCGGATAACGGAAAGGGGACGGCATGGCCGGACTGCAAGACTATCTCCAGACGTCGATCGACGGACTGGCCGCCCTGCGCGACTATGATCTCTCGACGAAGGTGGAGCAGGCGGTGGACGCCATCGTCACGGCGCTCGGCGCCGGCAAGCCGATGCTGGTCTGCGGCAACGGCGGCTCGGCCGCCGACGCGCAGCACATCGCTGGCGAACTGGTCGGCCGCTTCCTCAGGGAGCGCAAGGCCTACAACGTCATCGCGCTCGGCACCGACACCTCGGTGGTGACCGCCTGGAGCAACGACTATTCCTTCGACAGCCTCTACGCCCGGCAGGTGGAGGCGCACGGCTCGGCAGGGGCGGTGCTGTTCGCCATCTCGACGTCTGGCAACTCGAAGAACGTGATCGCCGCCGCCGAGGCGGCGCGGCTGCTCGGCATGACGGTGATCGCCCTGACCGGCGAGGGCGGCGGCAAGCTGGCGCCGTTGTCTGACGTGCTGCTCGACGTGCCCTCGCGCTTCACGCCGGTGATCCAGCAGGGTCATCTCTGCCTCTACCACTACATCTGCGGCACCGTCGAAGACCGCTTGGCGGGTGCGGCGTGAGCCGCCGGCTCGTCAACGACCCGCGCCGGCCCGGCGACGATCCGGGACTATGGATCGAGGCGGAGGAAGACATCGGACGGTTCGCCGGCAGGCCGGCGCTGTTCCTCGACCGCGACGGCGTTGTCAATGAGGACACCGGCTATCCTTCGCGTCCCGAGCATATCCGCATTCTCGGGGAGATCATCGAGCCGATCCGGCGGGCCAACGCCGCCGGCTGGCCGGTGGTGGTGGTCACCAACCAGTCGGGCGTGGCGCAGGGCCTGCTGAGCTGGGACGATTTCGCCGCCATCACCGCCCATATCGACGCCGGCCTTGCCGCGCAGGGCGCCCGGCTCGACCTGGTGCTGGCCTGCGCTTATTACGGCGCCGGGCGGCCGCCGCTCGATGTCGACGGCCATCCGATGCGCAAGCCCAATTCGGGCATGCTGCTGGAAGCCGGGCGGTTGACCGGCCTCGATTTTGCGCGTTCGTTGATGGTCGGGGATCGGGAGAGCGATTTTCAGGCGGCGATCGGAGCGGGCGTGCCGTATCTGTTCTCGCCGGCGCCCGACTGTATCGGCCTGCACCTTGCGCTGACGACCGAGCCGGTGCAGCCGCTCGCCGAGGCGGCGGGGCTCATCGCCTGAGGCCGGCGCCGGATCAGCCGCTCTTGCCGGCGCCTTCGGGTGCTCCGAAGCTGTATTTCCTGAAATAGTCCAGCACCCAGCCGACCGGCTTGTAGCCGAACTTGCGGCTGGTGCCCCAGCGGACGCCTTCGGGCTGGACGAGATCCCAGGGGCGCGGCTTGCCGTGGAAGACGACGATCTTGGCGCGTCGGGGACGCATGGGAGAGAAGACCAGCGACAGCGGCCAGTACCAGGCGCAATGCCGGCGGAAGCTGACGCACCAGTCATGCGGCCAGTGATGGATCTTGCGGGCGGCGACGGTGAGATAGCTCTGGTCGTTGTGCGCCCGCTTGAGTTCGGCCTCCGGCGCGGCGCTGAAGGTTTCGAACACGTAGTCCATCTCGCCGGGGCGGAAGCCGAACAGCGCCGACTGGGCGCCGCGATAAGGACGCCAGGCCACCGGCAGGACATTGTAGACGAAGGGGTTCCACTCCCGGAGGATATGCAGGTCGCCCATCGCCTTCACCCGCTCGGCGAAGGGCGCGATGTCGGCCAGCACCATCATGTCGAGGTCGATGAAGATCACCGCCTCGGCGCCCGGAAACAGGCCCGGCTTGAAGATGGAGAGCTTCGGCCAGCAGCCGTCGCGCCAGTTCTCCGGCTTGAGACCCATCTCGGGGATGGGCTTGGCCTCGATGAAGTCGTCGAGGCCGCTGGGATCATCGGTCAGGCAGACATAGGAAAGATCGACGCTCGACCGGTCGCGGACGGCGCGGAACAGGAGATTGACGCGATCGGCCGTAAAGGCGCTGCCCCATTTGAAACACGCAACGACGATCACGATGCCATCCCCTCGCGGCTATCCCGCACGTCAGGCCGACTGTTGCGCCGGCCCGCCTTGCCATCTCACCTGAAGACCACGTCCAGGATCTCGTAACCGCGGGCGCCGCCGGGCGCGGCGACCTCGACGGAATCGCCGACCTGCTTGCCGATCAGCGCGCGGGCGATCGGCGAGGAGATGGAGATGCGGCCGCCCCTGACGTCGGCCTCGGCGTCGCCGACGATCTGGTAGGTCTTCTCCTCCTCGGTGTCCTCGTCGACCAGCTTCACCGTGGCGCCGAACTTCACCGTGTTGCCGGTGAGCTTTGTCACATCGATGATCTCGGCG
Source organism: Rhodobacterales bacterium Alpha_02 (assembly GCA_001603295.1). Lineage (GTDB taxonomy): Bacteria > Pseudomonadota > Alphaproteobacteria > Rhizobiales > Pleomorphomonadaceae > Pleomorphomonas. The sequence continues at coordinate 18,478 of LUYO01000025.1, read as the reverse complement.
CGCGAAAGCATGTCCTCCAGTTCGGAGATGCGGCCCTCGTTGTGGCTCTGCTGCTCCTTGGCGGCATGGTATTCGGCATTCTCGGACAGGTCGCCGTGGGCGCGCGCTTCGGCGATCGCCGCGATGATGCGAGGCCGTTCCTCGGATTTGCGCCGCTGCAACTCGCTATCGAGAGCGGCATGCCCGCCGGCGGTCATCGGGATCTTGTCCATCGGTCTCAAGGCCCTTTCCAAAAAATCACAGCGCCCGGCGCCAAAGGCACCGGGCCGCAAACTTCGCTGTCGCCGCCGAATTTCGACCCCTTCTGGGCCGGCCGGCGGCTTTGTTCACCGGGCATGCCGCTTGGCTCGACGGCAAACCAATACTGTCCTATCCGGCCGGGCCGAAGTAGGATTGCAGCGGGCGGACCTCGCGTACGCCGGAGGACCATGCCCCGATTCCGCGCGCCGCCGCGATCGACCCCGCCAAGGTGGTATAATACGGAACTTTCTGCAAGAGGGCAGCGCGCCGCAATGAACGACTATCGCCCAGCGCCTGCGCGCCCTCCGTGGTGTTGAACACCAGCTGCACTTCGCCGTTGTTGATGGCGTCGACGCAATGCGGCCGGCCCTCGCGCACCTTCTTGGTCAACACCGCGGGAATGCCGTGCTCGACGAGATAGGCGTGGGTGCCCGAGGTGGCGATCACCTTGAAGCCGATCTCCACCAGGCCGCGCACCGAATCGAGGATGCGCGGCTTGTCGGCGTCGCGCATCGAGACGAACAGCGTGCCGGCGGTCGGTACCTTGACGCCGGAGCCGAGCTGCGCCTTGGCGAAGGCCACCGAAAAATTGCGGTCGATGCCCATCACCTCGCCGGTCGAGCGCATTTCCGGGCCGAGCACCGTGTCGACGCCGGGGAAGCGGGCGAAGGGGAATACCGCCTCCTTCACCGCCACGTGGCCGAGCTTCTGCTCGGCGAGCGCGAAGGCGGCGAGCGTCTCGCCGGCCATCACCCGCGCGGCGATCTTGGCCACCGGCCGGCCGATGGTCTTGGCCACGAAGGGCACGGTGCGCGAGGCGCGCGGGTTGACTTCGAGGATGTAGATGGCGCCGTCTTTCACCGCATACTGGACGTTCATCAGGCCGACGACGTCGAGCGCCAGCGCCAGCTGCCGCGTCTGGCGCTTCAGCTCCTCGACGGTGGCGGCCGGCAGCGAATAGGTCGGCAGCGAGCAGGCCGAGTCGCCCGAATGGATGCCGGCCTCCTCGATATGCTCCATGACGCCGGCGACGAACACGTCCGTGCCGTCGGAGAGGGCGTCGACGTCCACCTCGATGGCGTCGGAAAGATAGCGGTCGAACAGCAGCGGGCTCTTGCCGAGCACCATGTTGATCTGGCCGGTCTTGTCGTTGGGGTACTGCGCCTTGACGTCGGCCGGCACCAGGGCCGGCAGCGTGCCGGAGAGATAGGCGTCGAAGCCGGCCTCGTCGCGGATGATCTCCATGGCGCGGCCGCCCAGCACGTAGGAGGGGCGCACCACCAGCGGGAACTTCAGTTCGTTGGCGACGAGGCGCGCCTGCTCGATCGAATAGGCGATGCCGTTCTTCGGCTGCTTCAGGGCCAGCTTGTCGAGCAGGCGCTTGAAGCGGTCGCGGTCCTCGGCGAGGTCGATGGCGTCGGGCGAGGTGCCGAGGATGGGGATGCCGGCCCTTTCCAGCGTGTCGGCCAGCTTCAGCGGCGTCTGGCCGCCGAACTGCACGATGACGCCGTGCAGCGTGCCCCGCTGCTGCTCGACGCGCAGGATTTCCAGCACGTCCTCGCCGGTCAGCGGCTCGAAATACAGGCGATCGGAGGTGTCGTAGTCGGTCGAGACGGTCTCCGGATTGCAGTTGACCATGATGGTCTCGTAGCCGGCGTCGCTGAGCGCGAAGCAGGCGTGGCAGCAGCAGTAGTCGAACTCGATGCCCTGGCCGATGCGGTTGGGGCCGCCGCCGAGGATCACCACCTTCTTCTTGTCCGACGGCTGCGCTTCGTCGGCGAGGGCTCCGGCGAACGGCGTCTCGTAGGTCGAATACATATAGGCGGTGGGCGAGGCGAACTCGGCGGCGCAAGTGTCGATGCGCTTGTAGACCGGGTGGACGCCCAGCTTGTCGCGCAACGCCGTCACTTCCTCGACCGGCCGGTGGGCCAGCTCGGCGAGGCGGGCGTCGGAGAAGCCCATGGCCTTCAGGCGGGTGAGCCAACCGGCGGTCTCGGGCAGGCCGCTGGCGCGGATCTTCGCCTCCATGTCGACGATGCCGCGGATCTCGCGCAGGAACCACGGGTCGATGTGGGAGATGTCGTAGATCTCGTCCAGCGTGAAGCCGCGGCGCATCGCCTCGGCCACATGGCGCAGCCGGTCGGGCGTCGGCGTGCCCAGGGCGGCGCGGATGGCGCCGCGCTCGTCGGCGTCGCCGGGAATCTCGATCTCGTTGAGGCCGGTCAGGCCGGTTTCGAGGCCGCGCATGGCCTTCTGCAGCGATTCCTGGAAGGTGCGGCCGATGGCCATCACCTCGCCCACCGACTTCATGGCGGTGGTCAGGTTGGGCTCGGCGCCGGGGAATTTTTCAAAGGCGAAGCGGGGCACCTTGGTGACCACGTAATCGATGGTCGGCTCGAAGGCGGCCGGCGTGGCGCCGCCGGTGATGTCGTTGGCCAGTTCGTCGAGCGTGTAGCCGACGGCGAGGCGGGCGGCCACCTTGGCGATCGGGAAGCCGGTGGCCTTGGATGCCAGCGCCGAGGAGCGCGACACGCGCGGGTTCATCTCGATGACGATCATCCGGCCGTCGACCGGGTTGATGGCGAACTGCACGTTGGAGCCGCCGGTCTCGACGCCGATCTCGCGCAGCACCGCGCAGGCGGCGTTGCGCATGATCTGGTATTCCTTGTCGGTCAGCGTCAGCGCCGGCGCCACGGTGATCGAATCACCGGTGTGCACGCCCATCGGGTCGACGTTCTCGATGGAGCAGACGATGATGCAGTTGTCATCCTTGTCGCGGACGACCTCCATCTCGAACTCCTTCCAGCCGAGCACCGATTCCTCGACCAGCACCTCGTTGGTGGGCGAAGCCTCGACGCCGGACATCACCAGGTCGTAGAGTTCCTCGATGGTGTAGGCGATGCCGCCGCCGGTGCCGCCCATGGTGAACGACGGGCGGATAATGGCCGGCAGGCCGGTCACCTTGTAGGCTTTTAGCGCGTTAAGGCGGGCGGTGAGGTTGTATTCCTCGCGCCGGGCCTTCTCGTCGGCGGCCCATTCGCCCTCGAAGGCGGCCAGCGCCTTGGCGCGGCCGTCGTCTTCGGGATGGGCGGCGATGACGGCGGCACGGCGCGCCTCGTAGTCGGCCCGGAACTGCTGCTTGAGGGCCGAAGTGTTGACGAAGGCGGCCTTCGGCGTGTCGAGGCCGATGCGGGTCATCGCCTCGCGGAACAGCTCACGATCCTCGGCCTTGTCGATCGCCTCGGCGGTGGCGCCGATCATCTCGACGCCGTGCTTGTCGAGCACGCCCATCTTCTTCAGCGACAGCGCGGTGTTGAGCGCCGTCTGGCCGCCCATGGTCGGCAACAGGGCGAGGCGGTCGTTCGGCCGCTCGGCCCGCTCGCGCTCGATGATGCGCGCCACCATCTCAGGAGTGATCGGCTCGATGTAGGTGGCGTCCGCCATCTCCGGGTCGGTCATGATGGTGGCCGGATTGGAGTTGACGAGGACGATGCGATAACCCTCTGATTTCAGGGCTTTGCACGCCTGGGTGCCCGAGTAGTCGAACTCGCAGGCCTGACCGATGACGATCGGGCCGGCGCCGATGATGAGGATGGTGTCGATATCGGTGCGTCTGGGCATCTTCACTCGCGTGTAAACGCGGCCGGTGCGCGGGGCACCGACCGGGGCGGGCAGCAAGAAGGGTGATCGTCGTTCGGACCGTTGCCGGGCTTATAAATGAAAAGCGCGCGGCCGCAAACCCCGCTGAGCCTTCAAACGGCGGCTTTGTTGGGCAAGCCGGCGGCTTTCTTCGGCCGGTCAGACGGCGATCTGCTCGCTGCCCGCCTCCCGCCCGTCGAAATCGCGCACGCCCTGGCTGAGCGCCCAGCAGGCGAGGCGCACGTGCTTGGGGATGGCCACGTGCCGGCCGCCGCGCTCGCCCCGTTCGTAATATTGGATCATCCGCCGCTTGAGGCCGAGTTGCCGCGCCGCCTCGTCCTGCGTCAGGCCCTGGCGCCGCCGCCAGGCGCGAAACGTTTCTGCGTCCATGCCGCTCCACATCCCCCGCGATCGCCCTCACGATCGGACGCGAAAAGTGCCTCACGCCGGACGATTTGTCCACCGGGCCGAAAGCCGCGCCGGCCGATCGCTGCGCGACAATCTGCTGCCACGCGATGGCAGCGGGTTGCGCTAGCCTCCATGCTGGAGCAGCGGAGACCGGCCATGGACGCCCTCGAAGACTTCATCATCCGCGCCAAGGCGGCGACCTATGCTGGCGGCGGCGCGCCGGCGGCGAGCTGCCGGCCGGCCTCGCATGATCTCGAATTCCGCGACGGCGGCTTCCGCTATCTCGACAGCTATTTCGGCGGCACCGACTTTTCCGGCCAGGAGGTGGTGTGGCGGGACGGCCAGCCCGTCTGGGCGATGGGCTACCACGGTCGGGTGCTGCGCGACGACCTGATCAGCGGTGCCGAGGCCGGTGCCACGGTGAAGGCGGCGCTCACCGCGCTCTACGGGCAGCGACGCTTCCTCGGCGGCTTCCGCTTCCGGCGCGGCGGCCACGATTATATCGACATCGCCGACGGCGACTATCGCGCCTTTTTCGGCTTCGAGGAAATCCGGGTGGGCGAGGTGCGCGCCTATGGCCTGCGCTACTTCGGCGGCCTGATCCGCCCCTAAGTGTGGTGCCCACATGCTTAAGGGGGGTGGAACTCACCATGCGATAGGCTGTTATACTCCGTTGAAACCCGGAGGGCGGACATGCAGTGGAAGGGGCGTCGCCAGAGCGACAACATCGAGGACATGCGCGGCGGCAGCGGCGGCTTTTCCGGCGGCGGCATGCGCTTTCCGGGCGGCGGCTTTCCCGGCGGCGGCCGGCGCGGCGGCGGCCTCTCCATCGGCACGCTGATCATCCTCGGCCTGGTGCTGTGGTTCCTCGGCATCAACCCGCTGGTGCTGCTCGACGGCAACCTCGGCAGCGGCGCGTCGCTTGGCGGCGGGTCGGCGGCGATCGAGCGGCCGCGGGCCGGCGACCGCGACGAGATGCGCGATTTCGTCGCCACCGTACTCGGCGACACCGAGGACACCTGGTCGGCGATCTTCAAGGAGAATGGCAAGCGCTATCCGGCGACGCCGCTGGTGCTGTTCTCCGGCCAGATCCGCTCGGCCTGCGGCTTTGCCAGCGCGGCGAGCGGGCCGTTCTATTGCCCCGGCGACGGCAAGGTCTATATCGACCTCGCCTTCTATGACGAGTTGCAGCGGCAGTTCGACGCGCCCGGCGACTTCGCGCAAGCCTATGTCATCGCCCACGAGGTCGGCCATCATGTGCAGGACCTCCTCGGCGTGCTGCCGGCCTTCAACGAGCGGCGGCAGTCGCTCGGTCCGGCTCAGGCCAATGCCCTGTCGGTGCGGGTCGAACTGCAGGCCGACTGCTACGCCGGCGTCTGGGGTCATTATGCCGAGAAGAAGGGCATCCTGGAGGGCGGCGACCTCGAGGAGGCGCTGAACGCCGCCACCCAGATCGGCGACGACGCCATCCAGAAGCGGACGCAGGGCTACGTGGTGCCGGAGAGCTTCAACCACGGCACCTCGGCCGAGCGCAAGCGCTGGTTCAAGATCGGCTTCGACACCGGCGACGCCGCGTCCTGCGACACGTTCTCGGCGGCGCGGCTCTAGCGGGCCTTACGCCCGCTCGGGCACCGTCGGCTCGCCCTTCTTCTCGCGGATCAGGTTGACGAAGCGCTTGAAGAGATAGTGGCTGTCCTGCGGGCCGGGCGAGGCTTCCGGATGGTACTGCACCGAGAAGGCCGGCTTGTCCTTCACCTTGAGGCCGCAGTTGGAGCCGTCGAACAGCGATACGTGCGTCTGCTCGACGCTGTCGGGCAGGCTGTCGGGATCGACGGCGAAGCCGTGGTTCATCGAGGTGATCTCCACCTTGCCGGTGGTGAAGTCCTTGACCGGGTGGTTGGCGCCGTGGTGGCCCTGGTGCATCTTCCTGGTCTTGCCGCCGAGAGCGAGGCCCATGATCTGGTGGCCGAGGCAGATGCCGAAGGTGGGCAGGCCGGCGTCGATCACCGCCTTGATGGTCGACACGGCGTAGTCGCCGGTGGCGGCCGGGTCGCCGGGGCCGTTCGACAGGAACACGCCGTCGGGATTGTGGGCGAACACCTCGTCCGCCGTGGCGGTGGCCGGCAGCACCACCACCTCGCAGCCTTCGTCCACCAGCAGGCGCAGGATGTTGCGCTTGATGCCGAAGTCGAGGGCGACGACCTTGTACTTCTTGTCCTGCTGGCGGCCGTAGCCCTTGTTCCAGGCCCAGCTTCCCTCCGTCCAGTCGTAGCTCTGCGGGTTGGTGACCTCAATGGCGAGGTCGAGCCCTTCGAGACCGGACCAGCCGGCGGCCTTGGCCTTCAGCGCCGCAAGGTCGAACTTGCCGTCGGGCGCATGGGCGATGACGGCGTTGGGCATGCCCTTGTCGCGGATCAGCGCGGTCAGCGCCCGCGTGTCGACGCCGGTGATGCCGATGATGCCGCGCGCCGTCAGCCAGGCGTCGAAGCCCTTCAGCGACCGGTAGTTGGAGGGGTCGGTAACCTCGTCCTTCAGCACCACGCCGCGCACGCCGCTCTCGGCCGCCATGTTGACGGTCTCGATGTCCTCGTCGTTGACGCCGACGTTGCCGATGTGCGGGAAGGTGAAGGTGACGATCTGGCCGGCGTAGGAGGGATCGGTGAGGATCTCCTCGTAGCCGGTCATCGCCGTGTTGAAGCAGACCTCGGCCACCGCTTCGCCGCGCGCGCCGATGCCGAAGCCCTCGATGACGGTGCCGTCGGCGAGCACCAGGACGGCGGTGGGCACGGGTTCCTGCCAGGCGGCGGTGGTCATGGCGGACGCTCCTTGTCTTGGGAGGGCGCGGGAGGCGCGCTTCAACGGCCGGCGCGGCGGGCCGCCCGGCGTGATCAAGGCTACATAGGCGAGGCGGGCGACGGCGTCAACGGCGGCCGGTCAGCGCAGCACGCCGTCGAGCAGCGGCAGGCCGATGACCACGGCGAGGGCGATCAGGCCGAGGCAGATGCGGCGGAAGGTCGCCTCGGACGCGACGCCGAACAGCTTCGAGCCGCCCCAGAGGCCGAGGGCATAGGCCGGCGCGGTGATCAGGCAGAGCGGCACCAGGGCCGATACGAACAGGCCGCCGAGGAAATAGTTGAGGATGGTCAGCGCCGTCGACACCTCGAAATAGAGCACGATGTTGGCGCGGACGATGTTGGGGGGAATGGCGCCGCCCAGCCAGTAGGCGATCACCGGCGGCCCGCCGACCTGGCTGGCGCCGGAGAACAGGCCGGAGAGAACGCCGACGCCGACGGTGAGCGGCGCCTTCGGCTTGCCGTGATAACGCCAGCCGACCAACAGCAAGGCCAGGAGCGCCGCGCAGATGGCGATGATCGTCCAGCGGATGGTCAGCGGATCGAGGTGGGTGAGGAGGTAGACGCCCGAGGGCACGCCGACCAGGGCTCCGATCGACATTACCGCCACCTCGCGCCGGTCGGCGCGGCGGAAGGCGTCGGGCACCAGGCCGACGGTGGTCACCGCGTCGATGACGAGGATGACCGGCGCGGCAAGGCGTGGGCCGATCAGTGCGCTCGCCACCGGCATGAAGATCAGCGCCGCGCCGAAGCCGGAGAAGCCGCGGGCAAGGCCGGCGACGAAGGCCGTGACGATGAAGAGCGCCACGGCGACGGGCGTGAGTTCGGCGGGAAGCGGCGGCATGGATCGGCGACTCGATACGGGATACGCCGGACCGGCGCCCGCCTTTCCTAGCCGAAGGGGCGGCGGCGCGTAAACAGGCTATACCGGAGCGTATGGGGAAATATGTGCTGTTGTGATTTCCGCGTGACTCCGGGACTGCTCCGAGCAGGCAGGAGACTTTGTGCTGCGGCCGCCTCGTGGGCTCATGTGTCGGTGACGCCTCGGACTGTGTTGCCAACGTCGTCGGCGACCGAGAGCCATGACCATCTGGCCTGATAGTCCCGGCACTTCCTGAGGAACGGTCCGGTCTGAGCATTGTTGGGATTGATGCGCAAGACGCCGTTCCACATGTCGCGGAAGCCGTTTGGGGCATAGACGGCGCCCGTCCCGAGGCTGACCCCCAACAGGGTGCAGGCGATCAGAAAACGGTCGATTCCGTCCTCGACGCGTGTCAGCGGCGGGCAGGGGACGCCGAATTTCTGCGGGTACCAGAGGTGAACGCGCGCCTGGTTTCTGATCTCGACCTTGTCCGCCAGATCGCCGAGCAGGTGCCGCGCTTTCCGGATCACGGCGTCTTCCGCCTCCCAGGACAGATCACTGGAGTCGAAGTAGAAGACGTCATAGTCCCTGATTGCCCGGTCCGGCTGGTTGCCGGACTTGAGATTCCAGACAGTTTGGAACAGGCACCCTGCCGTCAGGGTGCCTTGAGGCAACTCCATGGCCGGCAGGACGTCGAGGAGGCGGCGGTTCGTCTCGTTTCGCTTGATCAGCTCGACGAATTCCTGCTCGGAGAGTGGCAAAACCGTCGCCTTCCTGTTTGCCACTGTACCGCCTGTCCTCCGGTCATCAGCGCGGACGAGGTTTCGCCGCCTTGGGCAGTTCGGTCAGCCGGCGTTCACAGCGCCTTGTCGATCGCTTCGACGATCATCTCCGCCTCGGGCGGCGTATCGGGAGAAAAGCGGTCGAGGACGGTGCCGTCGCGGCCGATCAGGAACTTTTCGAAGTTCCACAGCACGTCCGGCGGCTCGGTCGGCGTGATGCCGTAGCCGACGAGCGCCGCGCGGAAGTCGGAGCCGGGGAGGGCGCGCGCCTCGGGCTTTGCCGCCGTCAGCGCCGCGTAGAGCGGGTGCTTGTCCGGGCCGGTCGCCACGATCTTGGAGAACATCGGGAAGTCGACGCCGAAGGTGGCCGAGCAGAAGGTGGCGATCTCGGCGTCGCTGCCCGGCTCCTGGCCGGCGAAGTCGTTGGCCGGGAAGCCGAGTACCACCAGGCCACGATCCTCGTAGCGATGGTAGAGCTTGACGAGGCCGTCATACTGCGGCGTCAGGCCGCATTTCGAGGCGGTGTTGACGATCAGCAGCACCTTGCCGCGCCAGGCGGCCAGCGTCGTGGGGGTGCCGTCGAGCGTGACGAGCGGCAGGTCGAACAGGGCGGCGGTCATGGGCGATGCTCCGGTTCAGAAGGGTTTCAAGGTCATCAGACCGTAGATGACGATCAGCGTGACGATCTGCACGGTGACGGCGATGGCCAGCGGACCGGCGGCGCCGATGGCCAGCGCCTTGCGGCCGCGCACGCCGGCCACGCCGTGCAGGGCGACGGCGAGCAGGCCGAGCCAGGGGAAGACGAAGGTCAGCCAGTTGCCCATGAACAGGACGACGAGGCCGGTGACGCCGGAGAGGCCGGTGGTCGCCATGGCGGCGATATAGGTCGGCCGCCACAGGCGGGGCGCCGGCCGGTGCTGCAACGTCGGCCACAGGGCGAGGGCCGCCCAGAGGACGGTGGTGAGGCAGCCGAGCATGGCGAAGCCGCGATGGGCTTCGGAGAATGCGGTGTACATCGGAGCTTCCTGGACTGATATGTGGATTCGCTACGCGTTGGGAATGATGGTATCCTATTCGCAATGCTGGCGTCCTCGCAAAACGCCTCCCAAACATGTACGATCGGCCAAGAATGTGGTGTCTCGACGCGCAGCTTTCGGAACCTTCCCCCTGGCACGCCCATGACGTCTACGAGTTCGTCGCCGTGCTGGCGCCGGGCGGATCGCTGTCGACGCGCGAGGACGACTGGCCGCTCCGGCCCGGCGACACGCTGCTGGTGCCGCCCGGCCGGGAGCATCGTTTCCTCGTGGCGGTCGGCGAGTCAATCCATGTCCGGCTGATCTGCTTCACGCTGTCCGACGCCAAGGTCCATCTGTCGCCGCAACTCGCCGGCCGGTTGCCGCCTCCCGGCAGCCGCCTGACGCGGGCGAGCCACGACGATGGGCAAGGGCTGCTCGGGCTGGCGGCGACAATTCGCGAGGGGCTGAACGAGGCCGCCGCCCTCGGCGACTGGGCGACGCTCGGCCTGATGCTGTCCCGCCACGTCGAGCGGTTGGCGCCGACGCCGGCCGACGCCTATGGCGGCCGGCTGGCGGCGCTGATCGCCTGGCTCGACGAGCATCTCGAGGATACGGTGACGCTGGAGGCGGCGGCCAGCCGCTTCGGCATGTCGCGCAGCCTGCTGTCGCGGGAGTTCCGCCGCCAGACCGGACTCAGCTTCGTCGGCCACTGCAACCGGCGGCGGCTCGAGCGGGCGGCCGGGCTGCTGGCTTCCGGCGACCTTTCGGTGGCCGAGGCGGCTTTCGCCGCCGGCTTTGCCAACCTCAGCCATTTCCACCGGCAATTCAAATCGGCCTACGGCCTGACGCCGGCCGCTTTCCGGCGCAAGATCCGCGACGACGGCGGCCTCGGCGCGCCGGCGCCGGAGATCGCTTTGCATTGATCCCCCGCCTCTGACTATATGTCGGCCATGCGCTTCGAGCCGTCCCTCCTCGACCAGATCCGCGCCCGGCTGCCGATCAGCCAGGTGGTGGGGCGGCGCGTCACCTTCGACAAGCGCAAGAGCCAGCCGGCGCGCGGCGACTTCTGGGCCTGCTGCCCCTTCCACAAGGAGAAGACGTCGTCCTTCCATTGCGACGACCGGCGCGGCATCTACCATTGCTTCGGCTGCGGAGCGACCGGCGACCACTTTAAGTTCCTGACCGAGACCGAGGGCCTGACCTTCCCCGAAGCCGTCGAGCGGCTGGCCGAAGAAGCGGGCGTGCCGCTGCCGAAGGCCGATCCGCGCGACCGCGAGCGCGAGGCGGTGCGCGTCGATCTGGCCGGCGCCTGCGAGCTGGCGGCCAAGTTCTTCGAGCAGAAGCTGCGCTCGCCCGAGGGCAAGCCGGCGCGCGACTACATGCTGAGGCGCGGCATCCTCGAGAAGACGTCGATCGAGTTCCGTTTCGGCTACGCGCCCGACGAGCGCGACGGCCTGAAGCGCCACCTGATCCAGAACGGCGTCAAGGAGGAAACCGGCGTCGCCGCCGGCCTGTTGATCAAGCCGGAAGACAACAGGGCCTCCTACGATCGCTTCCGCGGCCGGCTGATGATCCCCATCCACGACGAACGCGGCCGCGTCGTCGCCTTCGGCGGCCGCACGCTGGATCCGGAGGGCCAGCCGAAATACCTCAATTCGCCGGAGACGCCCCTCTTCCACAAGGGGACGATGCTGTTCAACGTCCACCGGGCGCGCGAGGCGGCGCACAAGTCGGGGACGATCATCGTCACCGAGGGCTACATGGACGCCATCTCGGTCTATCAGGCCGGCATCCGCAACGTCACCGCCGCGCTCGGCACCGCCTTCACCGAGGATCACATCGCCCGTCTCTGGCGCTTTGCCGCCGAGCCAGTGATCTGCTTCGACGGCGACAAGGCCGGCGTCTCGGCCGCCCACCGGGCGATCGACCGCATCCTGCCGGCGTTGCGCAGCGGCTACTCCTTCAACTTCTGCTTCCTGCCGGGCGGCCAGGATCCCGACGACATCATCCGGGCCGGCGGCGCCGACGCCTTCCTCGCCGAGGTGGCCAAGGCGCGGCCTCTCTCCGAAGTGCTGTGGGACCGCGAGGCGGCCGACGCCCGCGTCGACACGCCCGAGCGCAAGGCGGCGCTGGAGGCGCGCATCGACGAACTGGTTCGCCAGATCAAGGACGAGCGGGTGGCGCGGCGCTATCGCCTCGCCCTGCGCGTCAACCTGTCGGAGCTGTTCTGGAGCCGCGACCGGCGCGGTCGGGGTGGCGACGCCCGTAACGAGCATCGGGGCGAGGGGCGGGGCGACTTCCGGGGCGGCCGGGACGGGCAGGGTCTTGCCATCGCCGCCGAACTGAGGCCGCCCAACGAGCCGGATCTCGCCAATATCGAGCGGGTGCTGCTCGGCCTCGCCGTCGAGTATCCCGATCTCTACGAGGCCAACATGGAGCGGCTGGCCCGGCTCGACTTCCACGTGGCGGCGCTGGAGGACTTCAAGCGGGCGCTCTACCGAATCGCCGTCGACTTCGACGCCGATTCGGTGTCCGGCTTCTACGAACGCCTCGACGCCCGCTTCTACTTCGTGCTCAACGAGGTGCACGGCGACGAGGTGAAGCGCGACGACGGCGTCAGCATCGGCCGCGGCCACAAGCTGCGCGAACGGCTGCCGATCCTGCGCTTCCACCCGCCGGAGAGCTTCGTCGAAACCTGCCTCGACCTGCTGGTCGAGCGGCTGTCGCTGAGGGCGCTCGCCGCCGATATCGAGCGCGACATGAAGACGGTGACGGCGGAGACCGACGAGAGCGTCGCCGCCTACATCTACGAGCTGACGCGCGACCTCAACCGCCGCCGCGAGGAGCTGTCCCGCCGCGAGCAGGAACTGGCCGAGGAAGCCAAGGCCATCCGCGACGCCACCACCGGCGGGCCGTCGTCGCAGCCGGCGCTCTGGAAATAGCCGGGAATTCCGCGCTTGCCGCGTTCGTGGGCGGCCCGGCCGGCGCGCCGGAAGCCGCCGTCCGCCAAGGCGAATCATCCCGAATCACCACATTCCCATCCGAATCACCCTTGCGGAATCCGTTTGCGCCGCTAAATAACCCTTTCCGGGGATTTTCGGCGGGTCGGCAACGGCCCGCCCATTTGGCTATGGCCTGACGGATGCCGTGCGCTTTGCGGGAGCGACAGGGTTAAGTCGGGCTTAATGCCTCAACCCTATTGGTAGCGCGATCTGCGGGCCGGGACCTTTTGGTCCCGCGGTGCGTTTGATCGACAGGCAGGCGCAGGCGTCAGGCGCCCGGCGGACGGCGGAGATGACTATGGCAACCAAGGCCACCGAAAACGACGAAGTCCAGGACACCGGCACCGAGGGTCCGGACGGGCCGCTTCTGGACCTCAGCGATGCCGCCGTCAAGCGGATGATCAAGCTCGCCAAGAAGCGCGGCTACGTCACCTATGACGAACTGAACGAGGTGCTGCCGTCGGACCAGAACTCGTCCGACCAGATCGAGGACATCTACGCGATGCTCTCGGACATGGGCATCAACGTCGTCGATTCCGAGGAGGCCGAGGAGCCGGTCGCCGACGACGCACCGGGCGAGGAGGAAGGCGAGGCGGGCGAGCCCACCGGCACCGCCGTCGCCAAGACTACGACGACGCGCGAGCCGACCGACCGCACCGACGACCCCGTGCGCATGTATCTCCGTGAGATGGGCTCGGTGGAACTGCTCAGCCGCGAGGGCGAGATCGCCATCGCCAAGCGCATCGAGGCCGGCCGCGAAGCGATGATCGCCGGCCTCTGCGAGAGCCCGCTGACCTTCCAGGCCATCATCTTCTGGCGCGACGAGCTGAACGAGGGCAAGATCCTCCTGCGCGACATCATCGACCTCGAGGCGACCTATGCCGGCCCGGACGGCAAGGGCGGCGCGCTGCCCTTCGAGGGCGGCGAGGAAGGTGCCGAGGACGGCGAGGCGGCGGACAAGCCGGCGCGCGCCGACGGCGAGGAGCGGCCGGAAGGCGAAGCGCCGGAAGGCGACATGATCGACGAGGACGACCTCGAGAACAACGTGTCGCTGTCGGCCATGGAAGCCGAGCTGAAGCCGAAGGTGCTGGAAACCTTCGACCGCATCGCCGAAAACTTCAAGAAGCTGCGCCGCCTGCAGGAGCAGCACGTCGAGAATCGCCTCAAGAACACCACGCTCAGCCCGTCGCAGGAGCGCCGCTACAAGAAGCTCGAGGAAGAGATCCAGGAGGACGTCAAGTCCCTGTCGCTCAACGCGGCGCGCATCGAGGCGCTGGTCGAGCAGCTCTACGACATCAACAAGAAGCTGATGGGCCACGAAGGCAAGCTCCTGCGCCTCGCCGAGAGCTACGGCGTCGGCCGCGAGGACTTTCTGCGCCAGTACCAGGGCTCGGAACTCGATCCCAACTGGATCCGCCGCGTCGCCTCGCTGGCCTCCAAGGGCTGGAAGGAGTTCGTCGCTCGCGAGAAGGAAGGCATCCGCGAACTGAGGCAGACCATCCAGACGCTGTCGTCGGAGACCGGCCTCGAGCCCGGCGAGTTCCGCCGCATCGTCCACCTCGTCCAGAAGGGCGAGAAGGAAGCGCGCATCGCCAAGAAGGAGATGGTGGAGGCCAATCTGCGCCTCGTCATCTCCATCGCCAAGAAATACACCAACCGCGGCCTGCAGTTCCTCGATTTGATCCAGGAAGGCAACATCGGCCTGATGAAGGCGGTGGACAAGTTCGAGTACCGGCGGGGTTATAAGTTTTCAACTTACGCTACATGGTGGATCCGGCAGGCGATCACCCGCTCGATCGCCGACCAGGCGCGCACCATCCGCATCCCGGTGCACATGATCGAGACGATCAACAAGATCGTCCGCACCTCGCGGCAGATGCTGCACGAGATCGGCCGCGAGCCGACGCCGGAGGAACTGGCCGAGAAGCTGGCGATGCCGCTCGAAAAGGTGCGCAAGGTGCTGAAGATCGCCAAGGAGCCGATCAGCCTCGAAACGCCGATCGGCGACGAGGAGGACAGCCACCTCGGCGACTTCATCGAGGACAAGAACGCCATCCTGCCGATCGACGCGGCCATCCAGTCGAACCTCCGCGAGACGACGACGCGGGTGCTCGCCTCGCTGACGCCGCGCGAGGAACGCGTGCTTCGCATGCGCTTCGGCATCGGCATGAACACCGACCACACGCTGGAGGAAGTCGGCCAGCAGTTCTCGGTGACGCGCGAGCGCATCCGCCAGATCGAGGCCAAGGCGCTGAGGAAGCTCAAGCACCCGAGCCGCAGCCGCAAGCTCCGCAGCTTCCTCGACAACTGAGGAAATAGACCGGACGAAATCGGGACGGCGGGCCGCAAGGTCCGCCGTTTCCGTTTTCGGAAAGACCTGATCGTCGCCTTGCCCTTCCAGCCCCGCCATTCTATTCCTTGGAATACGCCAACAAGGAGGTAAGTCCATGTCGTTCCTGAAAAAGCTGTTCGGTCTCGGGGATAGCGCGCCCGCGGCGGAGAAGCCGGCCGAGACGCAGGACTACAAGGGCTTCAAGATCGCCGCGACGCCCTTCAAGGCCGATGGACAGTGGCAGCTCTGCGGCGTGGTCAGCCTCGAGGAGGACGGCGTCGTCCGCGAGCACCGCTTCATCCGCGCCGACAAGTTCTCCGACGTCGAACTGGCGCGGGAGATGGCCTTCGAGAAAGGGCGCCTGATCGTCGACCAGTTGGGCCGTTCGGTCTTCCAATGACCATCGAGGTCGAGACGGTGGACGCCGATCGGCCGCGCGGCGAGCTTGCCATCCGCACCATCGCCATGCCGGCCGACACCAACGCCAACGGCGACATCTTCGGCGGCTGGCTGATGAGCCAGATGGATTCGGCCGGTGGCATGGCCGCCGTGCAGCGCTGCGGCGGCCGCGTGGTGACGGTGGCCGTCAACGCCATGGTGTTCCACCGACCGGTGAAGGTGGGCGACATTCTCTGCGCCTACACCGAGATCGTCCGCGTCGGCCGCAGTTCCATGCATATCCGCATCGAGGCCTGGGTGCGCCGCTTCATCTCCGACCGGCACGAGAAGGTGACCGAGGGCGAGTTCACCTATGTGGCGATCGACGACGCGGGACGGCCTCGGCCGGTCGATCCGCCGGCCGGGACTTGATACCAGCCCGCGGGAAGGCCGGCGCGTCCGTGCGCCGCAGCCATCGCGGATTTCCCGGCCGCGCCGAGGGCATGAGAAATCCGAGCGGGATTGTCGGCGAGCTTTCCAAGTCTCGCCGACAGGGGCGCCCGCCGCCTTACCTGGCCGCCGGTTCGATCTCCCAGGTGATGTTGACGGTGGCGCGGATGTCCTGCTCGCCGGCGGCGAACGGCACGGCGTCGGCCATCGACGCCGCCTTGGCCATCATCATCGGCACGGGCGGGTGGTCCTGGGCGCCCTCGGAGACGGCGAGGATGCGCTTCAGCGTGAAGCCGCCGGTCTTGGCGTAGAGTTCGGCGCGCGTCTCCAGTGTCTTCATGGCGGCGACGCGGGCCTCGTCCATCAGGCTGTCCTGATCGTCGACGGTGAAGCTGACGCCGCGCACCTCGTTGGCGCCGACGCGGATCACCTTGTCCAGGAGGCCGCCGGCCTTGGCGATGTCGCGCAGCTTGACGGTGACGGCGTTGGAGACGCGATAGCCGCTGATCTTCGGCGCTTCCTGCGTGCCGTCGGCCTTCTGCGGCGGATAGACCAGCACCGGATCGATGGTGAAGCTGGAGGTGGCGATGTCGCGATCGGCGACGCCGGCGTCCTTCAGCGCGGCCAGCGTCTTCTCCATCGCCGTATTGTTGGCGCCGAGCGCCGCATCGGCGGTCTCCGCCTCGCGCACCACGCCGAGCGACACGATGGCCGTATCCGGAGCGGCGCTGACGACGCCATCGGCCGAAAGGGTCAGCGTCGCCGTTGCGGCGTCGGCGGCGAAGGCTATGGCGGGCAGCAGCACGAGGCCGGCGGCGGCAAGGAGCGGGCGGGTGAGGGCGATCATCTCGGTCTCCGTAGGTTGCAGCCACGCACGTCCACGCGGCTTCGGAGAATCGACAATCACCGACGATTGGGGCAGTTTCAAGAGGCGGGCCAGCCGCCGAAAGGTGGATGGAACGCGCCCGTGCCGCCGGCAAGCTCTTGAGCGGGGCCCGGTTTTCTGGCACAACCCGCGAGCCGCACACGGCGCCGCCGCCTTTCTCGTGAAAGGCGACGTCCGTCGATGGGCCTGTAGCTCAATGGTTAGAGCCGGCCGCTCATAACGGTCTGGTTCCCGGTTCGAGTCCGGGCGGGCCCACCAATTCGTCCCATAGTGTCTCATACAGTCCCAGAGCGTCCCAAAAGCTCAATGAAATCAGTGGGTGTTGGATTGCATGGGACACCTTTGGAAACCCCAGTGATCATCGTTGTTGGTACTATTGTTGGTATAGGTTCTGTTCGCCAAAGCCGTACCAACACAAGCCGATTCCAACTTTGAATCAAGCACTTGATCTGATTCGATTTTTTCTTCACCGTTCGAGTCCCATCCGTTGCGGGTTCGAGTCCCGCAGCCGCTACCACATTTAGAATTTTCTGGTTTTGCCGCAGTGGTTGTTGCGGGTTCGAGTCCCGCTACCGGCTAATCGGCGCTTCAAGGTTAGCATTCAACGATTGGTTGAATACGTGAACGCCAGTGAGGTAGCCTATGTACTCAACGGAGGTCGCAGGAAGTACTGGTCGATAAATGACCTCTCGGCGTCACCGTAGACGAACTTCTTGGCGTTGATGAGGGATGATTGATTATTCGCCTTGATCACATCACGAGCGGGCATTCGAGCAAAGTGATTGACGATATCGGGCGCGTCGCTCGCGATGAAAAGGTGCGTAGGAGATAATGGCAATGAGATGGCGGTACGCGCCTTGTAGAGGTCGCCCACCCGTTCGAACGGGTTGTCGCCAAGTAAGAGACGGCGAGGTCCCGTTGAGAGGTCCCTGACGAGCCACTGCAAATGGATAATGCGGTCAACTGCCTTCTCACTCTGAATGAGGTCGACAAGCACCTTGAGTCCCGAGTTCGCAACACGGGCTGGTGCATGCTTCGATGCCCACTCGAACAGCGTGTCCTCCGGCGCATCGCCTTTAGCGGCGTCGAACTCGGGGATCGGTTGTGACAGGTCCTGGGCGATGCGTTTCTGCATGCCTGTCTTCACCATCTCCACGACGTGAGGAACACGGAGTAGTGAAGCGTTTAGGTAGATCGTCCACCAGTATCGTTCTTGCAGAGACAGCCGGTTGGGGCCGAGACTGATCAGCTTTTCCAACACGGGCTTCGATGCTGTCTCGATCTTCCCAAAAAGCTCTGTCTCGATCTGCTGTACCTCTTCGTCGCGAACATGAGCCAAGGAGTAGAGGCCCGGAATATACGCCGTCGCCGCCGCTGTGACCGGTTTGCAAACGAGCTTGTTGTTGAACGGGATGCGTCCCCATTGGCTGATCTTGCCGTCGCGGTCTTCCCACATCCGCAGATGAAATTGAGGTACGTAGTGGTGGTCGCTTTGTTTACTCAATCGTTCTCCCCTGACCGTGGAGCCAACGTCAGCGGAAAAGCTCGATTGAGCAATGATCTGTCCACAGAAATCCCAGGAAATCCCCAAAAAGTGTTGGTATCAGTGTTGGTATGGCACACTCGAAGAA
>LUYO01000183.1:0-8788 GCA_001603295.1 Rhodobacterales bacterium Alpha_02 | reverse complement strand
GGATCGGCGGCGTCGGCCACCTCCTTCCAGGCCGGCTGGGCACCCTCGACCTCCCGCCACTCCTTGAGGAGAACGCGGCGGCGGCGCGGGTAGCGGACGCCGAGATCGATGGCGTCGGCCATGCGGTCGACGCGGAAGTGACGGAAGTCGGCGCGCAGCTCGCACCAGGCGGTGAGCACCCGCACCCGCTCGAAGAAGGCGACCGCGATCGGCCAGACGATGCGGCGCGAGGCGATGCCCTTCTCGTTGACATAGGAGAACTCGAGCCGCGTCTCGTTGCGGATGGTGGCGCGCACCAGCGCGAGGTCGACACCATCGCGGTTGGCGTTCCAGGCCGGCGCGACGATCAGGCCGGTGGCGTCCATACGGTCGGCAAGGTCGGGTGGCAGCACGGCGGCGATCTTGGCGAGCGCGTTCTCGGCCGATGAGGCGAGCCGCTCGTCGGCGCGCGTCGCCGCGAGGCGGGCGCCGAACACCAGCGCCTCGATCTCGTCCTCGGTGAACATCAGGGGCGGCAGCATGAAGCCGGGCCTGAGCACGTAGCCGACGCCGGCCTCGCCGTCGATCGGCGCGCCCTGGCCGATCAGCGCCTGGATATCGCGATAGAGCGTCCTAAGCGACACGCCGAGTTCAGACGCCAGCTCCGCCCCGGCGACGGGACGGCGGCGGCGGCGCAGGGCCTGGACCAGGGTGAGTAGGCGCTCGGCGCGGGACATCGGATGACCCCGGATTTCGGCAACGGATTCGGACGGCAAATGCAGGCCGATCATGCCAGTCCGCACGGTCGGCGTCCAGCACAATGATCTTGTTTTGTTCTGAAAAGGAAGGCAGGCGCATCGATGAGTGGCCGCTGGTCTGACATCTTCCGGCAGCGGCGGACGCCGCCCGCCGAAACCAAGGCGAACCGGCCGGGTGCCTTCGTCGCCCTGTCCTCGGCCGGACGGCCGGTGTGGTCGAGCACCGACTATGCCGCGCTCGCCCGCATGGGCTACATGCGCAATCCCTTCGTCCACCGGGCGGTGCGCATGCTGGCTGAGGGCGTCGGGCAGGTGCCATGGTTCTTGAAGGATGGTGTTCGGGATATCGAACATCATCCCTTCCTCGATCTGATGCGCCGGCCCGATGGGCACGGCGGTGCGGCCGCCTTCGTCGAGCAGGTGGCCGGCCATCTTCTGGTGGCCGGCAACGCCTATGTCGAGGCGAGCCTGATCGACGGCCGGCCGGCCGCGCTGCATGTGCTGCGCCCCGACCGCATGCGCGTCGTCTCCGGCGCCGATGGCTGGCCGGCCGCCTACGACTACACGGTGGACGGTCGCGTCACCCGCATCCCGGCGACCGCCGAGGTCGGGTCGGCGCCGGTGCTGCACATTCGCACCTTCCACCCGCTCGACGACCACTACGGGCTGGCACCGATCGAGGCGGCGCTGACCAGCCTCGACATCCACAACGCGGCCGCCGCCTGGAACAAGGCGCTGCTCGACAACGCGGCGCGGCCGTCCGGCGCGCTGGTCTACACCGGCGCCAACGGGCTTACCGACGACCAGTTCGAACGGTTGAAGAAGGAGCTGGAAAGCGGTTACCAGGGCGCCGACAACGCCGGCCGGCCGATGGTCCTCGAAGGCGGACTCGACTGGAAGGCGATGGCTCTCAGTCCCAAGGACATGGACTTCATCGAGGCCCGCAACATGGCTGCCCGCGAGATCGCGCTCGCCTTCGGCGTGCCGCCGATGCTGCTCGGCATCCCCGGCGACGCCACCTACGCCAACTATCAGGAGGCCAACCGAGCGCTGTGGCGGCAGACCATCCTGCCGCTGGCCCGCCGGATCGCCGATGCGGTCGGCGGCTGGCTGCTGCCGGCCTGGGGCGACGGCCTCGCCGTCGATCTCGACCTCGACCAGATCCCGGCGCTGCTGAGCGAGCGGGACGGTCTGTGGGAGCGGGTCGGCAAGGCGACCTTCCTGAGCGAGGAGGAAAAGCGCGCCGCCGTCGGCTACGGCCCGTCCGACAAGACCAAGGCGGGCAGGTCCGCCAGCGCCGCCGGAGCGGAGGACGAGCAATGGACGTGACGCGCGCCTTCGTCGAGCGCGGCGATCTCGCCCATCTCGCGCTGTTCCTGTGGGCGTCGGGCGCTTCGGGTCTGCTGCTGATGGTGCTCAAGGAATTCGCCGCCCAGACCCGTCGCTTCGATGCCTTCGTCGGCGAGATCGCCCGCTTGAATCATCGCTTGAACGACGAAGGCGGCACTTCAACGACCGCCTCCAAGTAACTCGGAAGACTCGTCAATTCCGGCTGTCTTGAATCACTTTTTCAAGCGGCGGCGGACGGCTTCGGCCGCGATCCTGACTCAGAGCATCAGCCGCCGGATTCGCCGCACGAACCCGCCGATTCATTCCGTGAACCCGTCCGGAATCAGCATGCGAGGCAGTTGCCGCGCTGCCTGAGGCCGATCGGCGCCCGCCTGCCAACTTCACCCGCCGCTTCACTGAGGCGGAATCCAGATCGTCGCGAGGAGCTGCAAATGCCGACGCGGACTCGTGTTTTCAAGTCGCTGATTCATCGCCTGAGCGGCGCGCCCGAAAACGCCGGACATGACGCCGAGGAGGTGTTCCGCGCCTTCGGCGAAACCGTCGAGAAACGGATGCGGTCGGACACCGACAAACCGCGCCGCCCGACCCGCCGACGCACCGGCAAGGAGGCCGGCCGATGAGCGCCGTCGCATCGGTGGCGGCCGAGGCACGGGCCGGCGACGTGTTCTCCGGCTATGCCAGCCTGTTCAACGTCGCCGACCTCTCCGGCGACGTGCTGCTGCCCGGCGCCTTCCGGGCGTCGTTGGCGCGGCGGGGAACGGCCGGCATCAAGATGCTCTACCAGCACGATCCGGCGCGACCGATCGGCCGCTGGTTGCAGATCGCCGAGGACGGTCGCGGCCTGCGCGTCACCGGTGTCCTGCATACGGAGGTTGCAGCCGCCCGCGAGGTCAGGAGCCTCGTCGACGCCGGCATCCTCGACGGCCTGTCGATCGGCTTCCGTACGGTACGCGCCCGTTCCGACGCCGCCGCCGGCATCCGCCGCGTCGCCGAGGTCGACCTCTGGGAAGTGTCCGTCGTCACCTTCCCGATGCTGCCCGCGGCGCGTATCGACCGCCTCGGCGGCGATGGCACCGACCTCGCCCGCCGCATGGCCGAATTGAGCCGACGGCTCGTCGCGACCCGCCGCTGACCTCTCTCCCTTCGGGCGCCGCGCGCCCCGACACCGGCCCGCCCGAGGCGGCCCGGCCTATCCTGCCGAAAGGACCGACACGATGATGGAAAAGAAGAGCGTGGTGCCCGAGACCAAGGGCACCGGCGACGTCGCCACCGCGCTGAGCGAGCTGATGGGCGCCTTCGAGCTGTTCAAGGAAACGAACGACCAGCGACTCGCCGAGATCGAGCGGCGGTCGACCGACGTGGTCACCGAGGAGAAGCTCGCCCGCATCGGCGCCGCCATCGACGAGCAGAAAAGCCGTCTCGACGGCCTGTTCGTGCGCCAGAGCCGGCCGGCATTGTCGGGCCGTGACGTGCCCCGCGACGGCGTCGACCTCGAGCATCGCTCGGCCTTTGCCGCCTACATGCGCTCCGGCAACGAGCGGGTGCTGGCGACGATCGAGGCCAAGGCGATGTCGGCCGGCAGCGGCAGCGCCGGCGGCTACGTGGTGACGCCGGCCGTCGAGGACGAGATCGGCCGCCGCCTCCTCTCCATCTCGCCGATCCGCGCCATCGCCGGCATCCGCCAGGTGTCGGTCGGCACCTATAAGAAGCCCTATCGCACCACCGGTCCGGCGGTCGGCTGGGCGGCCGAGACGGCGGCGCGCGCCGAGACGACCTCGCCGGTGCTGGCCGAGCTGACCTTCCCGGCCATGGAACTCTACGCCATGCCCTCGGCAACCCAGACGCTGCTCGACGACGCGGCGGTGGATATCGAGGCCTGGCTGGCCGAGGAAATCGAGCTGGCTTTCGCCGTGCAGGAAAGCGCCGCCTTCGTCTCCGGCAACGGCACGACGCAGCCCAAGGGCTTCCTGTCCTACACCAACGCGCCGGAAGCCTCCTGGGCCTGGGGCGGCCTCGGCTACAACGTCACCGGCGCATCGGCGGCCTTCCCCGCCAGCAACCCGTCCGACGCGCTGCTCGACCTCGTCTACACGCTGAAGGCCGGCTACCGCCAGAACGGTACCTTCGTCATGAATCGCAAGACGCAGGCGGCGGTGCGCAAGTTCAAGGATGCGACCGGCAACTACATCTGGCAGCCGCCGGCGGTGGCCGGCGGGCAGGCGAGCCTCATGGGCTTCCCGCTGGTCGAGGCCGAGGACATGCCCGACGTCGCCGCCAACAGCCTGTCCGTCGCCTTCGGCGACTTCAAGCGTGGCTACCTCGTCGTCGATCGGCTGGGCACCCGCGTCATGCGCGATCCCTATTCGGCCAAGCCCTACGTGCTGTTCTACACCACCAAGCGGGTGGGCGGCGGCGTGCAGGACTTCGACGCCATCAAGCTCCTGAAATTCGGCACGGCCTGATCTCTCCCGTCTCCACGGGCCGTTCGAATGGCGGCGCCGGTCCCCCTCCCGCCGGCGCCGCCACCCTTTCCGGAGAGTTCCCCAACAGGGTTTTGCAATGACCTCGCGATTGCTGTCCGCTCCCGCCACGGAGCCGGTCACGCTTGCCGACCTCAAGCGCCACCTGGAGATCGACGACACCACGTCGGACGACTTCCTGACGCCGCTGATCGTCGTCGCCCGCGCCGCCGTCGAGCGGCTGACCGGCCGGCTGATGATCACCCAGAGCTGGCGGCTGAGTCTCGACGCCGTGCCCGACGACGGCCTCGTCCGCCTGCCGGTCGGGCCGGTGCAGACGGTCAGCGCCGTGCGTGTTTTCGACGGTGTGGGCGGTTCGATCGTCTGGCCCGGCTCGGGCTACACGCTCGACCTGGTGGGCGAGCCGGCACGCCTGCTGTTCCACGGCAGCCTGCCGATGCCCGGCCGCCGCCTCGCCGGCATCGAGATCGACGTCGTCGCCGGCTATGGCGCTTCGGTCGCCGCGGTGCCGGCCGATCTCGTGCAGGCGGTGAAGCTGCTGGCCGCCCACTGGTACGCGACGCGCGGCGACGTCGAGGCCGGCGGCATTCCCGCCGACGTGGCGGCGCTGACCGGCGGCTACCGCCGGCCGAGGCTTGTGGCATGAGCCTGCGTCCGACCGCGGCGGCGCTGGCGCTGCAGACGGCGTTGATGCAAGCCTTTGTCGTCGACGCGACGCTTGCCGGCCTGACGCGCGGCCGCATCCACGACGGTCCGGCCCGCGCCACCGTCGTGCCCTATCTCGCCTTCGCCGGCCTGCGCACGCGAGATTTCTCAAGCGGCGACGGCAGCGGCGCCCGCGTCATCCTGACGCTGGAGGCGGTGACCGGCGACGGTGACCGCACGCGGGCGCTGACCATCCTCGACGCGGCGCTCGCCGTGGCGACCGATCCGGCACTGGCGATCACCGGCGGCCGGCTCGTGCTCCTCACCGTCACCGCGACCGAGGTGGAACGCCTGAAAGCCGGCGACCGCTGGCGGGCGAGGGCCACCATCGAGGCGCTGATCGACGGCTGAGTTTTCACCATCAGATGACACGATTTGGCAGGAGACCGACATGACGGCTCAGAAGGGGCGCGACCTGCTCCTCAAGGTCGATAGCACCGGCGCCGGCGTCTTCGCGACGGTGGCCGGCCTGCGCGCCCGCAAGCTCTCCTTCACGTCGGGGACGGTCGACGTCACCGACGCCGACAGCCCCGGCCGCTGGCGCGAGCTGATCGAGGGGGCGGGCATCCGCCGCGCCTCGATCTCCGGCAGCGGCCTGTTTCGCGACGCCACCGCCGACGAGACGGTGCGCGGCATCTTCTTCAATGGGCTGCTCAGGACCTGGCAGGTGGCGATCCCGGACTTCGGCATCGTGCAAGGGGCCTTCCAGCTCACCGCGCTCGACTACGCCGGCACCCACGACGGCGAAGTCACCTACGACATCGCGCTGGAATCGGCCGGCGCGCTCACCTTTACGGCGGTCTGATCATGGCAAACCTGCATCGCGGCGAGATCGCCGCTTTCATCGGCGGCGCCGAACGGCGCCTGCGGCTCACCCTCGGCGCGCTGGCCGAACTGGAGGACGCCTTCGGCGCCGAGGATCTCGCCGATCTCGCCCGCCGCTTCGCCTCCGGCTCTCTGAAGACGCGCGACGTCATCCGCGTCATCGCCGCCGGCCTCCGGGGCGCCGGCGAAATGCTCTCCGACGATGACGTCGCCAAGCTGCCGGTGGAAGGCGGCATCGCCGGCTATGCCGACACGGTGGTCCGGCTGATCGCCGCTACCTTCGGCGGCGAGGAGGAGACGCGCCCTTTGGACCGGCCGGCGCCGGACGCCGCGCCTTCCCCTGGGACGACGTCCTCGCCTTCGGCTTCGGCGTCCTGAGGCTACCGCCCGACGCCTTCTGGGCGATGACACCGCGCGAACTGGCCGCCGCGCTGGCCGCCCACCGGCGGCCGGTGGCTGAGCCGCTCGGCCGCGCCAGCCTCGACGGACTGATGCGCCGCTTCCCCGATGGAGAGACCGATGGCCGAGACGACCGATACCAGTGACCTCGAGGAGCGGCTGAAGCTGCTCGAAAGCCTGAACGACGCCGCCGATCGCTTCGGCGCTACCATGTCCGCCGGCCTGAAGCAGGCGACGCTGCAAGGCAAGTCGCTCGACGAGGTGCTGAAGTCGATGGCGCTCAGGCTGTCGTCGAACGCCATCGACGCGGCGCTGAAGCCGCTGTCGACGCTGCTGTCCTCGCTGGCTGGCAATGTGACGAGCGGCCTCGGCTCGGCGCTGTCGTCGATCCTGCCCTTTGCCAAGGGCGGCGTCGTGCCGTTCGCCGATGGCGGCGTGGTGGCCAGCCCGACTTATTTTCCGCTGGACGGCGGCCTCGGCGTGGCCGGCGAGGCCGGGGCCGAGGCCATCTTGCCGCTGACGCGCGGCGCCGACGGCCGGCTCGGTGTCGCCGGCGGGCAGGGCGGCGTCGCGGTGACCTTCAACGTCACGACGCCCAATGTCGAGAGCTTCCGCCAGTCCGAAGCGCAGGTGACGGCAATGCTAGCCCGCGCCGTCGGACGGGGACGGCGCGGGCTATAGCGCTGGGGCCCAACGAGGAGGGGTGTCAAGCCACGGCGCGTTCGGACGCGGCGAGGGCGGCCGCGATTTCATCCTTGAGCAGGGACCGATGGCGCTTGAGATCGTCGAGGACACCCGGCCCGGCCGGCTCCTCCAGCGATTCGATGCGGAAAATGCGCCGGTTGATCTCCTGATAGGCAGTGGCGAGGTCGCAGAAAACGGCATCGAACAGCATGAGCTGTTCGATGGTCTTCCAACTCTGCGGGAGTTCCTCGGCAAGCTCGTGCGGGATGCTCATCGCGCTGACCCTTCCATCTCACTGTCCCGAAGCTAACCTCCTTGTCGCAACAAGGCCTTGAGATGGATCAAAAGTCGTATGCGGGCCTTTCACCAACAGGGATTTTCCTATGTCCGGCTTCCATGAGACGTCGTTTCCGCTGGCCGTGGCGCTCGGTGCCAGCGGCGGACCGGAACGGCGGACCGACATCGTGACGCTGGCCTCCGGCCGCGAGCGCCGCAACGGCCGCTGGGCCGACAGCCGTCGCCGCTACGATGCCGCCTCCGGCATCAAGACGCTCGACGAGCTGCATGCGGTAATCGCCTTCTTCGAGGAGCGGCGCGGCCGGCTCTACGGCTTCCGCTTCCGCGACCGGGGCGACGATCGCTCCTGCCCGCCGCTCCAGACGCCGGGGCCGCTCGACCAGCGCATCGGTACCGGCGACGGCGCGACGAAAAGCTTCCAGTTGGTCAAGACTTACGGCGGGGCCTTCGCGCCCTATGTCCGCGCCATCGCCAAGCCGGTGAGCGGCAGCGTTGCCGTCGCCGTCGACGGCGCGACGCTGGCCGGCGGCGCCGTATCGGTCGACACGACGACAGGCATGGTGACGCTGGCCACGGCGCCGGCCGCCGGCAAGGCGGTGACGGCCGGCTTCCGCTTCGACGTGCCAGTGCGCTTCGACACCGATCGGCTGACCGTCGACCTCAACCAGTTCGTGGCCGGCGCCGTTCCTGCCATTCCCATTGTCGAGATCCTGCCATGAGGGACATTCCGGCCACCTTCGCCGCCCGCATCGACGGCGAGGCGACGACGCTCGCCACCGCCTTCGTCGTCCGCCTTGCCGACGGCACGGTGCTCGGCTTCACCGATCACGACCGGCCGCTCACCGTCGCCGGCGTCACCTGCCGGCCGGACAGCGGCTTCACGGGCAGCGATGCGACGCGTCACGCCGGCTTTGCGGTCGGCGAGGAGGAGGTAGCCGGCGCTCTCAGCTCGGAATTCATCACCGAAGCCGATCTCGCCGCCGGCCGCTGGGACGGCGCGACGATCGAGGTCTGGCGGCTCGACTGGACCTCGCCCGCCGATGCACTGCTCCTGCGCACCGGCCGGCTCGGCGAGGTGACGGAACGCGACGGCGCCTTCCGCGCCGAACTACGCGGTCCCGCCCATGCCCTCGGGCAGGTGCGCGGCCGGCTCTATTCGCGCTTCTGCGATGCTGCCTTCGGTGACGGCCGCTGCGGTGCCGACACCGCCGCCTGGCGACGCGGCGCAACCGTGGCGGCCGGATCGGACGCCCGCGTCGTCCGCCTCGCCGGCATCGACGACCTCGCCGCCGGCTGGCTCGCCCGCGGCAC
>LUYO01000182.1:0-14970 GCA_001603295.1 Rhodobacterales bacterium Alpha_02 | reverse complement strand
CAGCCTGTTCGAGCAGCACGGCGTCGACCTTCAGCATCGGCAGGTCGGCCGGCAGCGCCACGTCGAGCCTGTGGCGGCAGAGGATCTTGCCGGCCCGCTGCAAGGCGCTGCCGACGACGTCGCCGGGAAAATGCAGCGAGGCGTTCGGCTGTGTCGCCCCCGATTCGAGCCGCGTCATGTCCAGGAGATTGCCGATGAAGCGGTGGAGGCGCTCGGATTCGTCGATGATCGTCGTGACGAGATCGGCCTTGTCCTCCTCCGGCAGCGAGGCGGCGTAGTCGCGCAGCGTGCCGGCGGCGCCGAGAATGCCGGCGAGCGGCGTCTTGAGGTCGTGCGACACCGACGACAACAGGGCGGTGCGCAGCCGGTCGGCCTCGGCGGCGAGCCGCGCCGTCTCGACGTCGGCGACCAGCTGGATCCGCTCGATGGCGACGGCCGCCTGATCGGCCAGCGCGTCGAACAGGCGCTGCTCCTGCGGCGTCAGCAGCGGGCCGGGCTTGTCGTTGTCGAGGCCGATGACACCGATCGGCGTCCGTCCGGTGCGCAGCGGCAGGTAGAGCCGCCTGGCGCCCGGCAGCGTGTCGGCGCCGCGCCCGGCCGCCTGCTCGTGCTGCCAGGCCCAGCGGGCGGCGGCGATGTCGGCGTCGGCCAGCGTGTCGTCGGGCGGGTAGCCGACGGCAACAGTGAGGCTGTCGTCCGCCGGCATCAGGATCACCACCCTGAGGCGCAGCATGGCGGCGATCTGGTAGGCGGTCGCCCATAAGACGTCGTCGAGCGTGCCGGTGCCGGCCAGCTTGCGCGAGAACTGGTAGAGGTCCTCGGTCATGCGCGCCCGCTGCCGGGCGGCGGCGGCCTGCCGGTGCAAGCGGGCGGCGAGGTTGCTGGCGGTCACCGCGACGATCAGGAACACCACCAGCGCGACGACGCTCTCGGGGTCGCGGATGGTCAGCGTGTGGCGGGGCTCGAGGAAGAAGAAGTTGAAGGCGAAGGCGCTGGCGAGGCAGGCGTAGAGCGCCGGTCCCAGGCCGGAGGTAACCGCCGACGCCAGCACCGCCGTCAACAGGACCAGGGCGAGGTTGCGGACGTCGAGGAAGCGCTCGATCAGCGCGCCGACGCCGAGCGCCGCGGCGACATAGAGCGTCGAAAGGACATAGGGCCGGATGCGGAAGGGCCGCGTCGCCGGCGCCGTGCGAACGCCGCGCGTCGGGGCGGGCGCCGGATCGGCGCCGGCGATGACGTGAATGCTGATGTCGCCGGCGCCACGGATCAGCTCGTGCGACACCGATCCCTCGATGAGCTCCCGCCAGCGCGGCTTCTGCGGCGTGCCGACGACGATGTGGGTGTAGTTGCCGGCCCTGGCGTAGCGCAGGATGTCGCGCGCCGCCTCCTGGCCGGGGATGGTCACCGCCTCGCCGCCGAGCTGCTCGGCAAGGCGCAGATGATCGGCGAGCCGGTCCTTGTCGGCCTCCGCCAGCGCCGCCGAACGGCTGGTCTCGACGTGGATCGCCGCCCACGGCGCCCGGAGGCGGTCGGCCTGCCGCCGGGCGTAGCGGATCAGCGCCGCCGAGCGCGGTCGCTCGTCGACCGACACCAGCACCCGCTCGCCGGCCGCCCAGGGGCCGGCGATGGCGTGCGCCTGCATGTGGCTGACGAGCTGGTCGTCGACGCGCTGGGCGGTGCGCCGCAGCGCCAGCTCGCGCAGGGCGGTGAGGTTGCCGGGCGAGAAATAGTTGGCCGTGGCGCGCGCCGCCGTCTTCGGCAGGTAGACCTTGCCTTCCTGCAGGCGCTTGATCAGGTCGTCCGGCGTCAGGTCGATGATCTCGATGTCGTCGGCCCGGTCGATGATCGAATCCGGCACCGTCTCGCGCACGCGGATGCGGGTGATGCGGGCGACGACGTCGTTGAGACTCTCGACGTGCTGGATGTTCAGCGTCGTGTAGACGTCGATGCCGTGGTCGATCAGTTCCTCGACGTCGAGATAGCGCTTGGGATGGCGGCTGCCCTCGACGTTGGCATGGGCGAGTTCGTCGACGAGAACCAGCGCGGGCCGGCGGGCGATGATGGCGTCGAGGTCCATCTCGTCGAGGGCGTGGCCCTTGTAGTCGAGCCTCAGGCGGGGGACGATCTCGAAGCCGTCGAGCAGCGCTTGCGTTTCGGCGCGGCCGTGCGTCTCGACGACGCCGATCACCACGTCGACGCCGTCGGCGCGCCGCGCCCGGCCGGCCATCAGCATCTCGTAGGTCTTGCCGACGCCGGGCGCCGCGCCGAGGAAGATCTTCAGCCGGCCGCGCGCCTCGCGCGCGGCGCTGTCGAGCAGCGCGTCGGGAGAGGGCCTCAGATCCGCTCGCATGTCGTCCGGCATCGGCATCTCAGTCTCGTGGCAGCGGCCCGCCTATTGCGCCGGCTGGGCGTCGAGCGCCAGGTTCAATTCTAGCACGTTGACCACCGGTTCCCCCATGAAACCGAGTTCGCGCGGCAGGACGGCGGCGTCGACCAGCGCCCGCACCGTCGCCGGCTCCAGCCCGCGCGCTTTCGCCACGCGCGGCACCTGGAAATAGGCGGCGGCCGGCGAGATATGCGGATCGAGGCCGCTGCCCGAGGCGGTGACGAGGTCGATCGGCACCGGCGCGTCGGGGTTCTCGGTCTTCAGCCTGTCGACGTCGGCGCGGATGCGGTCGATCAGCTTCGGGTTGGCCGGGCCAAGGTTGGAGCCGCCGGAGCTGGCGGCGTTATAGCCGTCGCCGGCCGCCGAGGGACGGCCGTGAAAATAGCCGTCACTGGCAAAAGTCTGGCCGATCAGCGCCGAGCCGACGACGACGCCGTTGCGCTCGATCAGGCTGCCGGCCGCCTCATGCGGGAACAGCGCCCCGGCGATGCCGGTCATGGCCAAGGGATAGGCAAGGCCGGTGACGGCGGCAAGGGCGACGAACAGGACGAGGGCTGGCCTCAGGTGCTTCAGCATGGGACCGGTCCTTCAAACGAGGCCGAGGGCGGTGACGGCGAGGTCGATCGCTTTGATGCCGACGAAGGGCACGACGATGCCGCCGAGGCCGTAGACGAGGAGGTTGCGGGAAAGCAGCGCGCCGGCGCCGACCGGCCGGTAGCGGACGCCCCGGAGAGCCAGCGGGATCAGCGCCACGATGATCAGCGCGTTGAAGATGATCGCCGAGAGGATGGCGCTTTCCGGCGTCGCAAGGCGCATGACGTTGAGCGCGCCGAGGCCCGGATAGAAGGCCAGGAACATCGCGGGTATGATGGCGAAATACTTGGCGACGTCGTTGGCGATCGAGAAGGTGGTCAGCGCGCCGCGCGTCATCAACAGTTGCTTGCCGATCTCGACGATCTCGATCAGCTTGGTCGGGTCGCTGTCGAGGTCGACCATGTTGCCGGCCTCGCGGGCGGCGACGGTGCCGGTGTTCATGGCGACGCCGACGTCCGACTGGGCCAGCGCCGGCGCGTCGTTGGTGCCGTCGCCGCACATCGCCACCAGCTTGCCCTTGGCCTGCTCGGCGCGGATCAGCCTGAGCTTGTCCTCGGGGGTGGCTTCGGCGAGGAAGTCGTCGACGCCGGCTTCCGCCGCGATGGCGGCGGCGGTCATCGGGTTGTCGCCGGTGATCATCACCGTGCGGATGCCCATGCGCCTGAGTTCGGCGAAGCGCTCGCGGATGCCGCCCTTGACGATGTCCTTCAGGTGGATGACGCCGAGCACCCGGCCGTCGCGGACGACGGCGAGCGGCGTGCCGCCGGATTTCGCCACCTCGTCGGCGATGGCCTGCGCCTCGCGCGCCGCGGTATCAGTGCGGCCGGCGTCGAGCTTCCGCAGCACCGCGTCGACGGCGCCCTTGCGGATGGCGACGCCGTCGTAGTCGATGCCGCTCATCCGGGTCTGGGCGGTGAAGGGGATGAACCTGGCGTGCAGGCTTTCCATGTCGCGGCCGCGGATGCCGTATTTCTCCTTGGCCAGCACGACGATGGAGCGGCCCTCCGGCGTCTCGTCGGCCAGCGAGGCGAGCTGGGCGGCGTCGGCCAGCTCGCGCGCCTCGACGCCGCGCACCGGGCGGAACTCGGCGGCCTGGCGGTTGCCGAGGGTGATGGTGCCGGTCTTGTCGAGCAACAGCGTGTCGACGTCGCCGGCCGCCTCGACGGCGCGGCCGGACATGGCCAGCACGTTGAAGCGGACGAGGCGGTCCATGCCGGCGATGCCGATGGCCGACAGCAGCGCGCCGATGGTGGTGGGGATCAGCGTCACGAACAGGGCGACCAGCACCACCACCGGCACGGCGCCGCCGGCGTAGCTGGCAAAGCTCGGGATGGTCACGGTAGCCAGCACGAAGACCAGCGTCATGCCGGCCAGGAGGATGTTGAGGGCGATCTCGTTGGGCGTCTTCTGCCGTTCGGCGCCCTCGACGAGGGCGATCATCCGGTCGATGAAGGTGGAGCCGGCGGCCGCCGTGATGCGCACGGCGATCCAGTCGGACAGCACCTCGGTGCCGCCGGTCACCGCCGAGCGGTCGCCGCCGGATTCGCGGATCACCGGCGCCGACTCGCCGGTGATCGCCGCCTCGTTGACCGAGGCGACGCCCTCGATCACCTCGCCGTCCGAGGGGATGATGTCGCCCGCCTCGACCAGCACCACGTCGCCGACCTTGAGGCTGTGGCCGGGCACCATGCGGTAATTGGCGCGATCGTTTCCCGATAGCAGCTTGGCCTGCGTCTCGGTGCGGGTGCGGCGCAGCGCGTCGGCCTGCGCCTTGCCACGCCCCTCGGCCACCGCCTCGGCGAAGTTTGCAAACAGCAGCGTGAACCACAGCCAGACGACGATCTGGAAGGAAAAGCCGAGCTGGCCGCCGCCGGTGAGGGTATCCTTCACCAGCAGCACGGTGGTGAGCGCCGAGACGACAGCGACGACGAACATCACCGGGTTGCGGATCAGGCTGCGCGGATCGAGCTTGCGGACAGCGCCGCCGATCGCCGGGACGAGGATGCGGGCGTCGAGAAGGCTAGCGGATCTGGATTTCGACATGAAAGGCTCCTTGTCCGTCCCGTGGGCTCAGAAGGTCCGGCCGGCGGCGACCGCCAGGTGCTCGACGATCGGCCCGAGGGCCAGCGATGGGAAGAAGGTGAGGCCGCCGACGATGACGATGACGCCGGTGAGCAGGCCGACGAACAGCGCGCCGTCGGTGGGGAAGGTGCCGGCCGATTCGGGCACCGTCTTCTTGGCGGCGACCGAGCCGGCGATGGCCAGCGCCGGCACGATCACCAGGAAGCGGCCCATCAGCATGGCGAGGCCGAGGGTAACGTTGTACCAAGGCGTGTTGCCGGTGAGGCCGCCGAAGGCCGAGCCGTTGTTGGCCGCCGCCGAGGTGTAGGCGTAGAGGACCTCGGAGAAGCCGTGCGGCCCGGCGTTGGCGATCGAGGCGACGGCGCCCGGCAGAACCACGGCGGCGGCGGTGAAGCCGAGCATGGCCAGCGGCAGGCAGAGCACGGCCAGCATCGCCATCTTCACCTCCTTGGCCTCGATCTTCTTGCCGAGATATTCCGGCGTGCGGCCGACCATCAGCCCGGCGACGAAGATGGCGACGATCACGAACAGCAGGATGCCGTAGAAGCCGGCGCCGACGCCGCCGACGATCACCTCGCCGAGCATCATGTTGATCATCGGGATCATGCCGCCGAGCGCCATGAAGCTGTCGTGCATGGCGTTGACCGCGCCGCAGGAGGCGGCGGTGGTGACGACGGCGAACAGGGCCGACAAGGCTATGCCGAAGCGGCTCTCCTTGCCCTCCATGTTGCCGTCGTCGACGCCGAGCGCGTGGACCAGCGGGTTGCCGGCCGCCTCGGCCCAGTAGCAGACGGCGACGCCGATGAGGAACAGCACGCCCATGGCAGCGAGGATCGCCCAGCCCTGCCGCTCGTTACCGACCATGCGGCCGAAGACGTTGGTGAGCGCCGCGCCGATCGCGAAGATCGCCACCATCTGGATCAGGTTGGAGACGGCGTCGGGGTTCTCGAACGGATGGGCGGCGTTGGCGTTGAAGAAGCCGCCGCCGTTGGTGCCGAGCATCTTGATCGCCACCTGCGAGGCGACCGGACCCAAGGCGATCGTCTGGTGCGCCCCTTCCAGCGTCGTGGCGTCGGCGTAAGGCGCCAGCGTCTGCGGCATGCCGAGCCAGACGAGGACGAACGTCATGACGACGGTGATCGGCAGCAGCAGGTAGAGCGTGCCGCGCGTCAGGTCGACCCAGAAGTTGCCGACCGTCCGCGCCGACTTGCGGGCGAAGGCGCGGATCAGCGCCATGGCCACGGCGATGCCGGTTGCCGCCGACAGGAAGTTCTGCACCGTGAGGCCCAGCATCTGCGTGAGGTAGGACATGGTGCCTTCGCCGCCGTAGTTCTGCCAGTTGGTGTTGGTGACGAAGCTGACGGCGGTGTTGAAGGCGAGGTCGGGCGGCACGTTCGCCATGCCGGCCGGGTTGAGCGGCAGCCAGCCTTGCAGCCGCAGCAGCAGATAGAGCGCCAGGAAGCCGAGGAGGTTGAAGACGAGCAGCGACAGCGCATAGGCGGTCCACGGCTGTTCGTCCCGCTCGTGGATACCGGCGAGGCGGTAAAGGCCGCGCTCGACCGGCCCGAGCACCGCGGAAAGCGGCATCCGTTCGCCGGAAAAGACGGCGGTCATATAGCCGCCGAGCGGCCGCGCGAGTAGGACGACGATGCCGCAGAAGATGAGGATCTCGATCCATCCGTTGAGGGTCATGGCAGATTTTCCTGGCTGAAGCCGGGTTCAGAAGCGCTCGGGGCGTGCGAGGGCGTAGATCAGGTAGCCGGTGATGAACACGGCGACGGCGGCGCCGAGGAGGTAGTCGAACGGCATGTCCGTGGCCTCCCCCTCAGAGCCGGTCGCAGGCGCGGGCGTATCCGACCATCAGCGCGAAGAAGGCGGCGCCGATGAGCGGCAGGGCGATATCCATGTCGGGAACTCCCTCTCTTGCAAGAATTGCATCGGCAAGGAGTATGGCGACGGCCGCATAGGGGTTCGAGACGGAGCGGCGGCCGCGAAAATAAAAAAGCCATAGGAATCGCCGCCTTTTGGCGGCGTCCCATGGCGATATCCGGCGATCGTCCCTGTCAGGCGGCGAGCGACTGGCGCAGCGTGTTCAGCTTGCCGACGCTGCCGGCGATGTCGTCGCACGAGATGCAGGTGGTGCCGCCGACGAAGATGTCGACGAGGCCGGCGCCGTAGTCGGCGATGTTCTGGGTGGAGACGCGGCCGTCGATGCTGATCGCCGTGTCCGAGCCGCGGGCGTCGATCAGGGCGCGCAATTCGCGGATCTTGCGGTCGGCGAAGGTCGCCTGCTTCTCGCCCTTGTTCCAGGCATAGCCGGGGTTGATCAGCATCAGCAGGACGGCGTCGCATTTCTCGACGACGCAGTCGAGCATGGCGATCGGCGTCGCCGGCTTCAGCGCCACGCCGGCCCGCACGCCCCTGGCGCGGATGCGGTTGAGCTGGTTGTCGACGTGCCGCTCTGTTTCGAGGTGGAACACCAGTTGCTCGACGCCGATGTCGATCAGTTCGTCGATGAAATAGTCGTTGTCGGTGGCCATCAGGTGGACGTCGAATTTCAGCTTGGTGAGCTGACGCAGACGGCGGACGGTTTCGAGGCCGAGCGGCAGGCTGGGGCTGAAATGGCCGTCGATGATGTCGACGTGCAGCACCTCGATGCCGGCCGCCTCGCAGGCTTCGACCTGGGCTTGCAGGTTGCAGAGATCGAGGCAGATCAGCGACGGGGCGACGATGCAGGACTTGCGCCAGGAAAAGCTCATCGGGCGGTTTCCTTGTCGAGGAGGGTGAGGATTTCGGCCCGCGTCGGCAGGGCGGCGATGGCGCCCTTGCGGCGTACGCACAGCGAGCCGGCGGCGGCGGCATAGGCGGCAGCGGCGGCGATCGCGTCGAGGCTGAGGTCGTCGACGCGGCGGACGCCGCCGGTGACGAGATGCGCCAGAAAGGCGCCCCAGAAGGCGTCACCGGCGCCGGTGGCATCGACGGCCGTGGCCGGCGGCGCCGGCACGTGTACGGTCTCGCCGGCGAAATGGCAGCGGGCGCCGCGGGCGCCCAGCGTCTCGACGGCAACGGCGATGCCGTGCGTCCTGAGGCAATCGGAGAGGCCCGAAGGCCCGCCGACCAGATGCACCTCCTCCTCGGACACCTTGAGGAGGTCGATGAACGGCAGCGCCTCGGCGATGCGGGCGGCGGCGTCGCTCTCGCGCTGCCAGAGCGGCGCCCGGTAGTTGACGTCGAAGGAGACGAGCTTGCCGGCATCGCGGGCAAGCCGCAGCCCTTCGAGCGTCGCCTCGGCGGCCGGCGAGCGCGACAGCGAACACGAGCCGATGTGGACGATGGTCGCCGTGGCGATCGTCTCCGGCCGGATGTCGGCCGGCGCCAGCAGCATGTCGGCGCCGGGCTTGCGGACGAAGGTGAAGCTGCGTTCGCCGCCCTCGCCGAGCGTGACGAAGGTCATCGTCGTCACCGCCTCGTCGGTCAGTTCCTTCAGCACCACCTCGACGTCGTTTTCCTCGAGCGTCGCCACCAGGAAGCGGCCGAAGTCGTCGTTGCCGAGCTTGCCGAGGAAGGCGGCCGTCAGTCCGCTGCGCGTCGCGGCGATGGCGACGTTGGCCGGCGCGCCGCCGGCGTTGCGCAGGTAGCTGCCCGGCTCGGGGCCGGGAAGGAAGTCGATGACCATTTCGCCGATTGCAAGAAGATCCACGGGTCAAACTCCTCAAGCCGGCCGCCCGGCACACCGCCGGACGACCGCTTCAACCTCATCACTGCCCCGGAACCCCAGAGCCTCACGCTGCCTTAGGGTACTCGATGCAGAGCAGCCGATAGGGCGGCTCGTCCTCCTCGATCGTCGGGAAGCGTGGATACTGTTCGAGGAAGCGATTGTCGGTGTTGTCGTCGTTGCACATCGACACTTCGCCGATCAGCACCGGGCCGGTGCCCGGCTCGACGATGAACTCGTGATAGTAATAGGGATAGAAGGTCAGGCTCTCGCCCGGCTTGATGACGATGTCCTCGCCGGCCTTCACGCTGTAGCGGCGGCCGTCGCGGTTGATCTCGACGTCGGTGTCGGCCATCGCGCCGTCCTTGGTGGCGTTGTACAGGCGGAAGATGAGATTGCCGCCGCCGCGATTGATGATGTCTTCCATCTTCGACCAGTGGAAGTGCATCGGCGACACCTGGCCTTCCTCGATCATGATGATCTTCTCGGCATAGGTCTTGGTGTACTTCCTGTTTTTGACGTTGCCGTTCCTCAGCGTGATCAGCGCGATGCCGAGTTCGGCATACTTGCCCATGCCGTAGTCGGTGACGTCCCAGCCGAGCATGTTGTCGCGGATTTCGTCGTAGTCGTGCCCGGCGGTCTTCCAGTCCTCGGGCGTCCAGTTGAGGAACGGCGGCAGCGCGAACCTGTAGTCGCCGAGCATCTTCTCCATGCGCTTGATGGCGCTGTTGATTTCGGATCTTTTCATCGGGAACTCCTCCGGTTCATCGGCGCGACAGCCGATCGGCTTCTTCCTGGACGCGGTCGATCTCCTCGTCGCCGTCGAGGACGGTGATGGTAAGTTCGAATGTTTCCTTCGCGTGCGGGGCCAGCATGTGTACGTCGCCGGCGGCGGTGTGATGCGGCCGGCCGTAGACCGACGAATTGGCCGGTTCGAGGCCGATCGCGTAGTCGCCGGCCGCCGTCGACTTCCATTGCATGAAATAGGGCAGGACCTGGCGGTTGAAGCCGAAGCGCACGCCGAGCTTCAGCGCCGGGTTGACGATGGCGGCAAACGTGTTGCCGGCCGCGTCGGCGGCAAGCTGATGCAGGAACACATATTCCGGTTCATTCGCCTTGGGCGGCGGCATCGTCGCCCAGCTCTTGACCTGCGGCCGGCTGACCTCGTCGCGCGGCTCGGTGGCGAGCACCGGCAGCACGACGCGCGCCGCCTCCGACAGCAGGGGATGGCCGACGTTGAAATGGTAGAGCAGCATCAGCGGCTCCGGCCGGAACGCCTCATTCTC
This sequence comes from Rhodobacterales bacterium Alpha_02, assembly GCA_001603295.1. Taxonomy (GTDB): domain Bacteria; phylum Pseudomonadota; class Alphaproteobacteria; order Rhizobiales; family Pleomorphomonadaceae; genus Pleomorphomonas. The sequence goes on along the minus strand of LUYO01000182.1, from coordinate 4,907 downwards.
GACCTCGTCGACGATGCGCACCGTCCGTTCGCCGAGCCGAGTTTCCACCGACCGCCGGAGTACGAGGTTCTCGCCGAACAACTCGGCCTCACGCATTTCGCCGGACACGCGCAGCACGTAATCGTCGCCATCCCAGAAGGCATCGGCCGACCGGTGCTCGGCCGGCGTCGTGCGGATGCGGCCATGCAACGGATAGTCCTTGCCGTCGATGGTGCAGGGGGCGCAAATGCTCTCGTAGCCGGAGGTGAACATCAGTCCGCCCATGATCGAGCGCAGCGCCTCGGTGCCGTGGGTATCGTAGGCGGTGCGGCCGATCAGACCGGGCTTGGCCAGGAAGTCGAGGCCGACGCCGCGGTAGCTGAAGCTGCCGATGTCGAGGGCCTTGTCGGCGAGCAGATCGAAGGCGAGCGGCCCGTTCCTGACCGCATAGGCGGTGAGGCCATCGGCCCGCCCTTCGCGGTAGGTGACCGGCCGGACCGAGGCCACCTGCTGCACGCTGCCGACGCGCGCCAGCAACTCGCGTTTGGACAGCGTGGTCATTCGAGGTTGGCGTGGTGTTGCCACAGCCCTTTCAGATCGAGATGGCGCTCGTCGATGATCATCTTGGCGACGATGTCGCCGAAGATCAGCAGCGACTGCTCGAACAGCGAGGTCATCGGCTGGCGGGAGTCGATTTCGTCGTCGAGATAGAGCTTGGTACGGACGGGAATGCGCACCATGAAATCGGCGACGTCCTTCATGTCGGATTGCGGGTTGGAGCCGATGTGCACCACTCTGGCGCCGATCGCCTTGGCCTTGCGGGCGATGGCCAGCGGGAACAGCGACGAGCCGCTGCCCGAGCCGACGATGAGGAGGTCCTTCGGCGTGATGGCCGGTTCGGTGATGGCGCCGACATGGGTGATGTCTATGCCGAGATGGGCGAAGCGCTTGGTCATCGCCTGGAGGGACAGCAGCACGCGGCCGACGCCCACCACGAACACCTTGTCGGCGGTGAGCAGCGCGTCGACGAAGGCCTGCACCTCGGCCGGATCGATGCGATCGAGCGTCCGGGACAACTCCTCGACCACCAGATGCGAGGTGTCGCGGAACAGGCTTTCGTAAGGTTGCACGGTCGTTCTCCGATGGAGTTGACGTGAGGGGAGGGGCACGGCGGAGCGTAGGAGAGGGCGCCCGCCGTGCCCGCAGCCGGCGGGATCAGCCGCGCCGGGCGTTCATGGCCTGGACCTGGTAGATCAGCACGGCGCCGAGGATCAGGATGGCGCGGGCGACGTACTGCCAGTACTCGTCGATGTTGAGCAGCGTCATGCCGTTCAGCATGATCGACAGGAACAGCACGCCGACGAAGGTGCCCCAGACGCGGCCCTTGCCGCCCATCAGGCTGACGCCGCCGATGACGCAGGCGGTGATCACCGTGAACTCCCAGGTGACGCCCACCGTCGGGTTGCCGGCCTGGATCTGGCTCGACACCATGATGGCCGAGAGCACGGTGAAGACGCCGATCATCGACATCACCGCCATGCGGACGCCGAGCACGTTGATGCCGGAGAGCCGCGCCGACTCGGCGTTGCCGCCGACCGCGTAGGCCGACTTGCCGAACACCGTGTAGCGGGAGATGAACCAGGTGACGACGAACACCAAGAGGAAGACGAAGGCCTGGAAGGGGATGCCGAAGATGGCGCCCGAGCCGAAGAAGAAGAACCATTCCGGATAGGGCGTCACCGGGAAGCTGCCGGTCAAGAGGTAGGCGCCGCCGCGGAAGGCGGCCATCCAGGCGAGCGTGGTGATGAAGGTCGGCACGGCGAGGGCATGGCGCACCCAGCCGGTGAACATGCCGGCCAGGATGGCGATGCCGAAGCATAGCAGGACGCCGATGGCGATGGCCGTCTCGGCCGACCAGCCGGCGGACGTCATGGTGTCGGTGACCACGGCGAGCAGGCAGCCGTGGAAGGCAAGGCCCGAGCCGACGGAGATGTCGATCTCGCCGAGGATCAGCACGAAGGTCATGCCGAAGGCGATGATGCCGGTCATCGCCGCGTTGCGCAGGATGTTCATCGCGTTGTCCCAGGAGGCAAAGCCGGGCGCGGTGAAGGCGAGCAGTACGATGATGACCAGCAGGATGCCTTCGAGCACGAAGTCGGATGGCTTGAAGAAGGGGCGCGAAGCCGGCGCGCGCCGGGCGGCCTGATTGCCGGTCCGGCCGGTGGTGTCGGTGGTGGTCATTTCGCCGTCTCTCCCATGCACATGGCGTATAGCGTTTCGATCGGCGTGTTCTCCGGTTCCCGGACCTCGCCGATGAAGCGTCCGGCCTCCATGATCAGGATGCGGTGGCAGACCTCCAGCAACTCCTCCAGTTCGGAGGACACGAAGACGACGCTGAGGCCGCGCCGCGACAGGTCCCACATGATCTGGAACACCTGCTGCTTGGCGACGATGTCGATGCCGCGCGTCGGCTCGTCGAAGAACACCACCTTCGGGTCGGTGTTGAGCCAGTTGCCGACCACGACTTTCTGCTGGTTGCCGCCCGACAGCGACTGCACCTCCTGCAAGGCGTCGGAGACCTTGATCTGCAACCGCCCGATCCACTTCTCGGCCACCGGAGCTTGCAGGAAATGGCTGAGGAAACCGCGCTGGCCCACCTCGTCGAGGCTGGCAAGGCAGAGGTTGTCCTCGATCGACATGATCTGGATGAGGCCTTCCTCCTTGCGGTTCTCCATGGTCATGGCGAGGCCGAGAGCCTTCATGCGGGCGATCGTCGGCCGCCTGATCTCGGTGCCGTTCAGCACGATGGCGCCGCCGTCGATGGCGTCGGCGCCGAAGATGCCGCGCAACAATTCGCTGCGGCCGGCGCCGAGCATGCCGGCGATACCGAGGATCTCGCCGGCCCGGAGGTCGAAGCTGATATCCTCGTACTTGTCCCGGCGCCGGAGGTTGGTGACCTTCAGGCGGATTTCCTCGCCGACCTTGAGATCGGCCGGCCGGTTCTGCAGCGTCGTCTCGCCGAACATCATGTCGACGATCACCTTGGGCGTGGCGACGTCGATCGGCACCGAGCCGACCATGCGGCCGTCGCGCAGCACGGTCACGTAGTCGGCGACGCCGCGGATCTCGTTGAGCTTGTGGGTGATGAAGATGATCGCCACGCCCTTGTCGCGCAGCGAGCGCACCACTTCGAGCAGGCTGTTGATCTCGTGGCGGGCCAGCGCCGACGTCGGCTCGTCGAGCAGCAGCACGCGCGGATTGAGCGACATCGCCTTGGCGATCTCGATCACCTGCCGCTGGCCGACCGACAGGTCGGAAATCTTGGCGGTAACGGGAATGTCGATCTTCAGTGACGTCAGGATGTCCTGAACGTGGGCGTTGGTGGCCTTCCAGTCGACCGTGATGTTGCCCGGCCCCATGGTCGGGAAGCGGCCGAGCATGATGTTCTCGGCCACCGTGAAGTCGAGGATCAGGCTGAGTTCCTGATAGACGACGGCGATGCCGGCGGCATTGGCGTCCGCCGGCCCCTTGAAGTTGACTTCGACGCCGTCGATCCGGATCTCGCCGGATGTCGGGATCACCGCTCCCGACAGGCATTTGACGAAGGTGCTCTTTCCCGACCCGTTCTTGCCCAGGAGGGCGTAGACTTTCCCGCCGTCAAAGACGGCGGAAAAGTCGTCGAGAGCGAGGACCCCGGGATAGGCTTTCGTCAGATTGCTGATTTCGAGCTTTGCGGGTCCCATCATCCGTTCCTAATCTCTTTATTTGACGGTCTTGGCGTATTCAGCGACCGCCGCTTCGTTGGTGCGGGACAGCGTCAGACCGGGAACGATGATCTCCTTCTCGACCGCTTCGCCCTTCAGCGACTTGATGGCGTTTTCCATGGCCAGCGCGCCGATCTTGAACGGATCCTGGGCGGTGGAAGCCTGAAGGATGTCGTCCTTGGACTGCAGGAAGCCGACGATCTGCTTGTCGAGGTCGATGCCGAACACCGGAATCTTCTTGCCGGAGTTCTTGACGGCCAGCACGGAGCCGATCAGGCCACCGGAGTTGCAGGCGTACATGAGATCGATATCAGGATGGGCCGTGATGATGTCGGCGGCCTTCTTGATGGCCTCTTCCGCCACCGGCGAGGACGCCTCGGCGACCAGCGTCACGCCGGGGATGTCCTTGATTTCGTTCCAGAAACCGTCCTGGCGAGCGTTGCTCTCCGGCGGCAGCTGCGCCTTGTAGTTGACGATGGCGACCTTGATCTCCTTCTTGTCGCCGTAGTGGGCCTTGATGAAGGCGGCAGCTTCCTTGCCGGTGCCGGCGCCGAGCAGCGTGTTGTCCGACATGACGGTCGATACCGGGAAGTCGGCGGCCAGCTTGTTGTTGAAGCTGACGATCTTGATGCCCTTGTCGTTGGCGGCCTTGACGGCCGGGATCGACGCGGCGGCCGGGTCGAGATAGGTGATGGCAATGGCATCGACGCCGCGGGCGGCGTAGGTGTTGACCACCTCGACTTCCTTGCTGATCTGGTTCGAGGTGTTGGACGTCAACAGGTTGACGCCTTCCTTCTCGGCCACCGACTTCATGCCGAGCAGCGTCGTCTTCATGAACTGGTCTTCCTGGAAGACGATGCCGGCGACCGTGAACTTCTTGTCGGCGGCATGTGCGAACGTCGCGCTTAGGCAGAGGGCGGCAACGCAGGCGGTGAGTAGCTTTTTCATATTGGTCCTCCCAAGACATCGGGGCAGGCAGCACAAGACTCCACCGCTCCATGCTGTCATGGAACGGCTTTTGAGAGTTGCCCCATCCTCGCAAACTAATATCCGATTTCCTCAAGTATATAATCTAACTGTCTTTATCTGAATGGAATATATCCGTTGGTATATAAGAATTAAAGCGGTTCAATAACCATACGAAGGGCGCAGAAGATCAATACC
>LUYO01000181.1:0-7266 GCA_001603295.1 Rhodobacterales bacterium Alpha_02 | reverse complement strand
CCGATCGGCGCCCCGCCCGCCCCTCAGTGGATGCCGGTCATCTTGCAGACACGGCAGACGTCAACGAGGCGGATGCGGTCGTTGCGCTCGATGGCGATGATGCCGCGCCGCTTGAGGTCGGACAGCACGCGACTCACCGTCTCGATGGTCAGGCCGAGGAAGTCGGCGATCTCCTGCCGCGTCATCTTCAGCACCACCAGCTCGGTATCGGCGCTGTTGTGCCGCTCGCCGTGCCGCTCGGGACCGACGCAGCCGACGACGCCACGGCCGGGCACGAAGCGCATCAGGAAGCTCGCCACCCGCTCGGTGGCCGACTTGCGGCCGAGCAGCACGGCGTGGCTGTGCAGCGCCTCGATGCGCATCAACAGGCAGCGGTTTACGTGGGCGAGCAGGTCGGTCGACTGGTCGATGTCGCGGCGGTCGAGCACCCGCACCTCGGCCGGCGTCAGTGCCTCGGCGGTGCAGTCGTAGAGGCCGGTCAGCGAATGGCCGCAGAGGTCGCCCTCGCCGAGGATGTCGACCACCTGCCGGCGGCCGTCGCCCAAGAGGCGATAGAGCATGATCTGGCCGCTGACCACCTCGTAGAGATGGCTCGCCGCATCGTCCTCGCGGAACAGCACGGCATGCGCCTCGTGGCGGTCGAGCCGGGCGCGCGGCGAGGCGCGGTAGAGCGTCCAGGCAGTGTCGTCGACCGGCGCGCGCAAGCGGGTGCCGGCATAGCGGCTGCGATGGCGTTCGGCGTCGAAACCACCGCCGGCTGGGGCCTCGTCGTACGTCCTTTTCTCAACGAACATCGATCCCTCCTCGATGACAGGCGCTCGACGACGCGCCCCGGGTCGACCGGGAGCGGAGCCACCGGAAGGTCGGAACAGCCATCCGTCCACGGCCATCCGTCTTGCCGGCTCGGCCAAAGCCCGTCCGCTTTGGCCGTACCACTATCGATATTGGCACAATATGGACGAAAGCGCCCTGCGGTAATTCGTTTGGTTACTTAATCGCAGCCATGCACGACCAAAGGATCGTCGCCGTGGCAGCGATGCCCAACGGCAAAGCATGGGGGGACCGGAGGTTGTCGCCGCTTACTCGACGCATTCGAGAGTGATCGGGCCACGACAAGATGGCCGAAGGCATGGACGATCCGGCCACGAGGACCTCGGCAAGGCACGCTGGCCTGTCAGCCATGACAAAAAGCCCGGCGGACCGGGCAATTATCGCAGCCGGCGAAACAACAGGGATCAGGCGGTGATTGCCTCCAGCCAGTCGGCGGCCGGCGGCTTGCGCAGGATCTTCAGGTCGGACAGGCCTTCGGTCTCGCGGGCGATGGTCCGCGACGACTTGCCGGAGATGGCGATCACCCTGGGCGTCGCACCGGCTTTCTCGAGATGGCGAACGAGTTCGCTGCCGCTCATGCCCGGCAGACCGAGGTCGACGATCATCGTGTCCTCGGGCTTCAGGGAGGCGGAATGAATGAGTTCCTCGGCGCTTGCAAAAACGCGCACCGGCAATCCCGCTCCGGAGAGCAGGGATTCCAGCGCGTCAGCGACCGAAGCATCATCTTCGACAATGAAATACATCACAACACTCTAAACCGCGAGACGCAAACCATTCGCAGGAAAAAGTAGTGTGCCTCGATCTTTTGCCAATGTTTATCCGTGATCTCCCGTATGCGCAGTCAGCACGATGCGGACGAGATCGGCCGCGTTGCGTGCGCCGAGCTTCTCCATGATGCGGGCGCGGTGCACCTCGATGGTGCGCGGCGAGATGCCGAGCCGCCGTCCGGCCTCCTTGTTGGAGGCGCCGCCGGTGATCTCCTGCAGCACGTCGCGCTCGCGCGGCGTCAGGTTCTCGGCGCCGGGAAAGGTCAGGCCGGGCGCGCCGCCGTTGACGTGGCGGCCGTAGGAGGCGATCGCCTCGCGCACCCGCGTCACCACCGTGTCGGCGTCGAACGGCTTCTCGATGAAGTCGGTGGCGCCGGCCTTGATGGCGCTCACCGCCATCGGGATATCGCCCTGGCCGGAGATGATGAACACCGGCGCCGGGAAGGTGCCGACGTCGATCGACCTGAGGATGTCGAGACCCGACTTGCCGGGCATGTGGACGTCGAGCAGCACGCAGGCCGGCTTGTCCGTCTTGAGCGAGGTCAGGAACTGGTCGCCGTCGGCGAATACCCTGACACCATAACCTTCCATCTCGAAGATGACCGACAGCGCGTCGCGCACCGAAGCGTCATCATCGACAACGAAGATCTTTCCTTCTGTTTCAGCCATGTCACCCTTCCTCGATCTGAGGATCCCTGAAGACCGCCAGGGTCCCGCCCGGCTAGCCAAGTCCATGGATCTTGCGTCCGCTTTCCCGCCTCCCGGTTTCCCGTTCCTCGGAACGGGCTCCCCGCGACGGCGGCCGCGAACATCATTTCTAAGTATTCATACGGCGAAACCTGCCGCCGCGCCAGCCGCCGCCCCCGCGGTTAGGCCGAACTCCCTCTCTCCCCCGACGTATCCGCCGCGCCTCACTCCCGCATGTCGTCCTCCGTACCGTCCGCCCGGTGCATCGGCAACATCAGGGTGAAGGTGGCGCCCTGGCCGTTGCCGCCGGGATCGGCCATCAGGTCGCCGCCGTGATTCTGGGCGATCGCCCTGGAGATCGCCAACCCCAGTCCCATGCCGGATTTCTTGGTCGTGCTGAAGGTCCTGAACAGCGACTTGCCGACGTCCTCGGAGAAGCCTGGGCCGCTGTCGGTCACCGACACGAAGGCCGAACGCTCGTCGGAACCGATCGACACCTTCACCCAGCGCTCCTCGCTCTCCTTCGCCACCTCGAGGGCGTTGCGCAGGAGGTTGAGGATGATCTGCTGGATCTGCGTCGCGTCGGCATCGACGTGGATCGGCGTCATGCCGAACACCCGGCGGATGGTGACCGTCGCCCCCTGCGCCACGAATTCGGAGAGGTCGAGAGCCTCGTTGACCACCTCGCGCAGGTCGACGGTGGCGCGCTCGGGGTCGCGCTTCTCCACCATCTGGCGCATGCGCTGGACGATGTGGCTGGCGCGCTCGGCCTCCTGCACCGCCTTGTCGAGCACGCCGAGCATCTTGTCGCTGGGCGGCTTGCCGTCGGCGTGGAACGCCTTGATCTGGCGAGCCACCGCCTGAAGATAGAGCAACAGCGCGGTGAGCGGCTGGTTGAGTTCGTGCGCCATGGCGGCGCCCATCTCGTCCATGGCCGACAGGCGCGTCATGTGCACCACCTGCGCCTGAAGCTGCGACACGCGCTGCTCGACGGCGCGGCGGGAGCGGAGATCGCGCAGCACGCCGATGAATTGCCGCCCCTCGGCCGTCGTCGCCTCGCCCACCGACAGTTCCAGCGGGAAGACGGTGCCGTCGCGGTGCATGCCGGAGACTTCGCGGCCGATGCCGATGATCCGCCGCTCGCCGGTGCGGTGGTAGTTGGCCAGGAAGCGGTCGTGGGAGCGGGCGAATTCCGGCGGCATGATCAGCGACACGTTCTGGCCGATCGCCTCCTCGGAGGTATAGCCGAACAGTGCCTCGCAGATCTTGTTGAAGGCCAGCATGCGACCGGCTTCGTCGATGACGATGATGCCATCGGCGGCGGTGTCCAGAAGACTCTCGAAACGGGCTTCCGAAACCGCGGTCTTGCGGTCCTCGACTTCTCCCATATCCGCCTCGTTCGCCCTTTCGTTCCAGCCGGAGCACAACCTCGCCCTGCGTCCTGTCAAATCAGGAACAGCCCTTCAGTGCAAGTCCGGATGTAACATGCACGACTTCTCCGGAAATGGAACTGTCTCAGATCAAATTCAAATGCAAATGTCCGTAAAAAATCATGAACCTCCTCCGGCGGCGGGCCGGCGGCCGGCCAGCCAGACCTTGAGACGGCCGAGCGCCACCTCGATCTCGCCGGGATCGCCGGCGAAGCAGAGGCGCATGAAGCGTTCGCCGCCCCGGCCGAAGGCGGTACCCGGCGCGATGCCGACGCCGGCCTCGCGCACCATGTCGAGGCAGAGGCGGCGGGTGTCGGCCTCGCCGTCGACGGCGAAGAACAGATAGAAGGCGCCGTCGGGCGGCGACAGCGTCACGCCGCCCAGCCCTTCGAGCGTAGCGACCACCGCCGCCCGGTTCCGCCGCGCCCGGTCGAGCTGGAAGGCGAGGAAGTCCTCGCCGTTGTCGAGCGCCTCGATCGCCGCTCGCTGCATGAACACCGCCGTACCCGAACTGGTGTACTGCACCAGGTTCTGGACGGTGGCATTGAGGGCGGCCGGCACCTCGATCCAGCCGATGCGCCAGCCGGTCATCGCCCAGTTCTTGGAGAAGGTGTTGACGAAGATCAGCCGGTCGTCGGGCTCGGCCACCTCGTGGAAGGACGGCGCCACTGAAAGCCCATCCCGGTAGCAGAAGCGGCCGTAGACCTCGTCGGCGACGATCCATAGGCCATGCCGGCGGGCGATGTCGAGAATGGCAGCGAGGCGGTCGCGGCTGGCCACCCAGCCGGTGGGGTTGCCTGGCGAGTTGATGAACAGGGCGCGCGTTCTCGGAGTGATCGCCGCCTGGAGGTCGTCGGGATCGAGATCCCAGCCGGCCGGACCGAAGCGCATCGGCACCTCGCGCACCGCGGCGCCGCCCAGCGCCGCGGCGGCCGGCGCGTTGGGCCAGGCGGGCGTCGGCACGATCGCCTCGTCGCCGGGGCCGGCGACCAGCGCCGCCGCCATATGGATGGCGTGCATGCCCGAGCCGGTGACCAGGAAGCGCTCCGGATCGGCCGGCCGGCCGCCGAACGGGCCGTAGAGGCGGTCGTGATAGCGGCAGAGCGCTTCCCTCAGTTCCGGCAGACCGGCCTGATGGGTGTAGAAGGTCTCGCCAGACAGCAGCGAGCGGATGGCCGCGTCGCGGATGCCGGCCGGCGTCGGCAGACTGCCCTCGCCCACCCACAGCTTGGCGGTGCCCGGCCGCCTCAGCCCTTCCAGATGCACCTCGACGATGCCGCTCGGCGGCGCGTTCCGGGCGGCGGGCCGGATAGTATCGAGAAAGCGCGCGGCATCGGACGTCATGGCGGAACCCTGCTCGGAAGGGCGGCGGGAATCGCCGTCCATCCGGGCATAGCAGGCCCGCAAAACCGAATCAAAGACCGAACGGCCGATGCAGCCTCAGCCCTGCTTGGTCCGGAGCAGGTCGCGGATCTCGGTGAGCAGGGCGACGTCGGCCGGCACCTCCGGCGGCGCCTCGACGGCCGGCTCGGAGGCGTTCTTCATGCGGTTCATCACCTTCACCACCAGGAACAGCACGAAGGCGATGATCAGGAAGTTGATGGCCAGCGTCACGAAGTTGCCGTAGGCGACGGTCGCGCCGGCCTTGCGGGCGGCTTCGAGGTCGGAGACGACCGGCGCGCCGGTCAGCTGGACGTAAAGGTTGGTGAAGTCGATGCCGCCGGTGATCACCGCGATGATCGGCATCAGGAGGTCGGTGACGATCGAGTTGACGAGGCCGCCGAAGGCGCTGCCGATGATGACGCCGATGGCGAGATCGACCATGTTGCCGCGCAGCGCGAATTCCTTGAAGTCCTTGAACATGTTTCAATCTCCCCGCGAATCCTTCGCGTGGGTGCGATCATGCCGCAGGCTCCGCCGCGCCGCCATGCCCCGCCGCCCCTCCCCTCGCCTTGCCGTCGACAAAACTGTGGATTTTGGCCGGGAGTTTTGGTGGACGGCGTCAGATCGGCTTTTCCTCCTTCTGGCGGAACTCCTCGACGAGCCCGAAGAAGTGGCGGAACATCCGGTCGCCGAGGTCGAGGAACTCCTGCAGCCGCTGCTCGTCCTCCTTGTCGAGGAGCGGCGCTCGCCCGGCCGTCCGTGCCTCCAGCTCGGCCACCCGCTTGGCGAGGCGGTCGTTCTCGGCCTCCAGTTCGGCGATGCGCTCCTCGTAGGCCTTGCGGTCTTCGGCGAGCAACTGGCAGGACCAGACGCCGTCGCGGGCGGCGCACAGCGACACGTCGCCGGTGCGGCGATCGATCTTGAGATAGTCGCCGACGGCCGGCTGCAGGCTGTAGCCCTCCTCGGCGGGCTTGTCCTCGGCCAGAGCGGAGGTAACGGCGGCGGAGACGAGGACGACGGCCAGGATCGCGCGCATGATGGATCTCCCGTTGGGTCTCGCGGGAGAAGGATACTCCATCAAACCTGTCGCAGCCATGACGAAGGCTTTGTGGTCCGCCTCAGTCGCCGACATCTTGCGCGGCCGCAGCTTGGGGCGATCTCACGGCCGGCGCGTGCCGGCCTCCTTCTCCTTGAGAAGGCCGCCGACCACCGCCGTGGTGCGGCGCAGCTCCATCAGCGCCTGCTCGATCTCCTTCTTCTGCCGCTCCAGGATGGCGATCCGCTCGTGGAAGCGGTCGAGCGCCACCTTGAGCTGGGCCACCTGACCGTCGCGCAGGTCATAGAGGTCGAGCATGCCCTTGATCTCGGTCAGCGAGAAGCCGACCCTTTTCCCCATCAGCACCAGCTTCAGCCGGGCGCGGTCGCGGCGCGAGTAGAGGCGGCTCTGGCCCTCGCGGCGCGGGCTGACCAATCCCTTGTCCTCGTAGAAGCGCAGGGTGCGCAGCGTGACGCCGAACTCGCGGGCGAGGTCGCCGATCGAGAACATCGACCCGCGCGGGTGCAGGCCGTCGTCGTCCTCGAGCTTGTCGGCAATGACCGCGCCGATCTGCGTCTCGGCGGCCGGCTCGTCGCTGTCGTGCACCGTTGTTCCTTCCCTAAAAGGCTTTTCCCGAGACTGCGCACAGCCTTCCCTTTACGTCAAGGGAGAGCCGAAAAGCGTCGTCTTTCGGGGCGCCGCGGTAAGGTTCCGTTCAGAGCACTTAAAAAGCCGTTCCAACTTGCGGTTTGGTTAACCGGGCGTTTACCCTGTTTTTGCAAATTGCCCGATGAGTGAATGCATCCTGCCGGTGTCTTCTCCCGACGGCCGAGGCCGTGAGGAGAGCGCCGCGAACGGGGAGATGGATCATGGCGTCGCGGGCTACGTCTCGTTTGGGCGGCGGAATGGGCGGAGCGAGCCATTACGAGCGGGAGGCGGCCGGCTTCGACGGCTATGGCCCGGGCGGCGAGCGGCGTGCCGGCGATCCCGTCGACCGCATCCTCGCCTCGCTCGACCGGCTCGGCGAACGCATCCGCACGCTGTCGCCGGCCGAGACGCGGCAGCCGGCCCGGCCGGCGCCGCGCGCCGCCGAGCCCGACGACCTGCAGCGGGCCATCGAGCAGATTACCCG
>LUYO01000180.1:0-3320 GCA_001603295.1 Rhodobacterales bacterium Alpha_02 | reverse complement strand
GCGTATGAATTGCCATGCCCTCATCTTGACGCGGCGGCGAGCAGATGGTTTTGTCCGCAGGAAACTTCGCCGCGCCGACCGTCGGCCGCGATATCGCAGCCGGCAAGACGGTGCCGTGCCGTTCCGCCGGAAAGGACCGAGACTTGACCACTCAGCACCAGCCGTCCACCGCCTTCACCCGCTCGCTCGCCAGCTCCAACCGTGCCATCAAGGTGGCGGCCGTGGTGTTCGGCTCGCTGCTGATCGCCGCGTCCTCGCAGATCGAGGTGCCGTTCTTTCCGGTGCCGATGACCATGCAGACCTTCGCCGTGCTGCTGGTCGGCCTGCTCCTCGGCGCCCGCCTCGGTGCCGCCGCCGTGCTTGTCTATCTTGCAGAGGCGGCGATCGGCCTGCCGGTGCTGTCGGGCGGTCTGCCGATGGTGGCGCTGTTCGCCAAGCCGGCCACTGCCGGCTATCTCGTCGGCTTCATCGGTGCCGCCTTCGTCGCCGGCCTCGTCGCCGAGCGCACGGCCGGCCGCCTCGTCGGAACCGTTGCCGGCGCGCTTCTTGGTGAGGTGGTGCTGATGGCCGTCGGCGTCGCCTTCCTCGCCACGCTGATCGGCGCCGAGAGCGCCGTCAAATACGGCTTCCTGCCGTTCATTCTTGGCGATCTCCTGAAGATCGTGCTCGCCGTGGCGGTCGCCTGCGGCATCGGCCGGCTGTCGCTGCCGGCTACGCTCTGAAGTCTGAACAAGCGGGCGCAAGTCCATCATTCGGCCGCCGGCAATCCGGCGGCCGTTTCGCCTTTTGTGCCGCCAATGCATTTTCCGTGGCCGTCATTCAGCCTTTTGAAACGATCACCACCCAAAATTGCCGAGTTGGTTACGGCCCCCGGTGATTCTCCCGGGCCGCGGAGAACGAGGGTGATGACCAGAACGGGCGCCATCGAGAAGAAGCGGCTGCGCGAACTCTATCGCTACCGCATTCTGGATACGCCGCCCGAGGCCGAATTTGACGGCCTGTGCGATCTCGCCCGCAGCCTGCTGGGCGCCGATACCGCCGTCATCACCTTCCAGGACGCCGACCGTTCGTGGTGCAAGGCGTCGGCCGGCCGGCACGTCGCCAATATGCCGCGCTCGGTGTCGATCAGTGAGCTGGCCGTCCAGGCTGGCGAGGTGGTGGTATTCGAGGATCTTGCCAGGGAGCCTCGCTTCCATGACCACCCGCTGATCCAGGGCGAGGGCGGCTTCCGCGCCGCTGTCGGCGTGCCGATCGAGGTCAAGAAGGGGCTGTGCATCGGCGCGGTAGTGCTGCTGTTCGATAAGCCGCGCCAGGTATCGACTCTCGACATCGAGAATCTCTGGCGTCTCATCCGCGCCATCATCGATCGTCTGCACCTCCGCCGCATCCGCATCGAGCGCGAACTCGACCAGATCACCCGTGCCAAGAAGGACGCGGAGATCGCCGCCCAGAAGTGGGAGATCGGCAAGCAGCGGCGCCTCCTGGAACAGACGGCCCGTCTCGCCCGCATCGGCGGCTGGGAATATGACGTCGTCGCCGACCGCATGATCTGGTCGGCCGAGATCTACCGTCTCCTGGAGCTTGACGAAACGGCGCCGCCGCCCGGCCTGACGACGCTGCTCGGCTACTGCCGCGAGGAGGCGGCCGGCGAGGTGAAGCGGCTAATCGTCCGCGTACTGACGCGCGGCGAGTCCTTCGAGACCGAAATTCCGCTGATCTCCAGCTCGGGACGGCGGCGCTGGGCGCGCTGCGTCTGCGAGGCGGAGGTCCAGCGAGGCAAAGTGGTGCGCCTGATCGGTACGGTGCAGGACACGACGCTGCAGCGGGCGACCGAGGAAGAGGTCAACTTCATCGCCACCCACGACATGGTGACCGGTCTCCTCAACCGCGCGGTATTCCAGGAGCGGCTCGACCGGGCGCTGACCTTCCGCACGCCGGCCCGCACCGTCGGCCTCTACCTGATCGACGTCGATCACTTCAAATCGGTCAACGATACGCTCGGCCACCACGCCGGCGACGTGCTGCTGGCCGAGGTGGGGCGGCGGCTGCGCGAGTCGGTCGGCGAACTCGGCGTGGTCGCCCGGCTCGGCGGCGACGAGTTCGCGCTGATGATGGCCGACTGCGGCGACGAGAGCGAGATCATCGCCATCGGCGAGCAGATGATGCGCGGCCTGCAGGAGCCGATCGCCTACGAGGCCGAGGCGATCCCGGTGACCATCTCGGTCGGCATCGCCCGCGCGCCGTCGGGCACGCCGGCCGACCAGTTGTTCAAGGACGCCGACATCGCTCTCTATGAGGCCAAGGGCGAGGGGCGCAACCGTTTCGTGCTGTTCGACCGGGCGATGCGCGAGGCGATCGAACTCCGGCACTCCATCCTCCGGGCGATCCGTCAGGCCATCGACCGCGGCGATCTGCGCCTCCACTATCAGCCGAAGTATTCCCTGCGCACCGGCGTGCTGGCCGGCTTCGAGGCGCTGCTGCGCTGGCACCGGCCGGACGGCTTCATTGCCAGCCCCGGCTTCTTCGGCATCGCCCTCGACGATCCGCAGCTCGGCCTCGCCATCGGCGACCTGGTGATCCGCCAGGCGGTGCAGCAGGCCGCCGACTGGCGGGCGCGCGGCATCGTATTCGATCACATTGCCATCAACGTCGCCACGCCGCAGTTCCGGCGCGGCGATCTCTGCGAGTGCCTGTCGGCCGCCCTCGACGAATATGGCGTGCCGCCGGCGGCGCTGATGGTCGAGGTGACGGAGAACGTGCTGCTCTCCAAAGTGGCCGACGAGGTACAGACGACGCTGTCGCAACTGGCCCGCAAGGGTATCAAGATCGCCCTCGACGACTTCGGCACCGGCTACGCCTCGCTGAGCCATCTCAAGGACTTCCCCGTCGACCTCCTGAAGGTCGACCGCTCCTTCGTGGCGACGCTGACCGAGGAGCGCGAGAGCCGCTCCATCGTGCGCGGCATTACGGCGCTCGCCCACGACCTCGGCATCGCCGTCATCGCCGAGGGCGTCGAGACGGCGGCGCAGCGCGACATGCTCAGGCACTTCGGCGTCGATTTCGGCCAGGGCTTCCTGTTCGCCCGCGCCATGCTGCCGGCGCAGATCGAATCGTCGGGCATGGTCTCCGAGGCGGCCACCTCGATCCGGGCCTGAGCCGACGGGTCCGATACCCTCAGCCGCTCGATTCGCGCACCACCAGATGCGGGGCGATCAGCTTGTGCTCGAAGGGCGGCTCCTCGCCGACGATCAGCGCATAGATGGCGCGGGCCGCCTCGCGGCCGATCTCCTCCGAGCCGTTCTCCACCTGTCTCTTATACA
>LUYO01000179.1:0-10297 GCA_001603295.1 Rhodobacterales bacterium Alpha_02 | reverse complement strand
CCCGGCACACCCGATTCGAACAGCAGCGTCTCGATGATGGCGGCGCGCATCGGCTCGCCGTGCTCGGGATCGTCCTGACCGACGACGACCAGATCGGAGAGCTGCGCCTGCCGCACGATGGCCGGCGTGCCGCCGGAATAGACGGTGGCGGTGCGCGCCTCGGCGTCGACGCCGAGCCTTTTCGCCTCCGCCTCGAAGGCGGCGGCCGCCTCCTTGGCCGAGGTCTCGGCATTGGCGATCGCCTCGACCAGATACTCGGCCGGCACCGGCGAGGCGAGGAAGCCCGGCGCGATCGGTTCGAGCGCCAGCGCCAGACCGGTGACGTGCGCCTTGCGCCGCGAAGCCAGTTCGAGCGCCGCCGTGGAGGCGTTCATCTTTTCATTGTAGATGTCGATGATCGTGAAGATGTCCCTGACGGTCATGGCGGCGCTCCTCAGCGGCTTCGCTTGGGTCCATGCGACCCGGTGCCGGCGGCAAGACCTTGTCCGAGGACGGAAAACCGGCGCCGGCACTAATCCTTAGATAGGTGTCGCCGCCGATCAATTCACCTCTCGGCGATCTCGACCTTTCTCCTACGGCGAAATGCGGTCAGCACCGGCTCGGTGTAGCCATTCGGCTGGCGGTCGCCGGTGATGATCAGTTCGACGGCGGCCTGGAAGGCCAGCGAATTGTCGAAGTCGTTGCCGATCGGCCGGTAGGAGGGATCGCCGGCGTTCTGGCGGTCGACGACGGCGGCCATGCGCTTCAGCGTCTCCATCACTTGTTCGCGACTGACGAGGCCGTGCTTCAGCCAGTTGGCGATGTGCTGGCTGGAGATGCGAAGCGTCGCCCGGTCCTCCATCAGCCCGACATCGTGGATATCGGGCACCTTGGAGCAGCCGACGCCCTGGTCGATCCAGCGCACGACATAGCCGAGGAGCCCCTGCGCGTTGTTGTCGAGTTCCTCGGCGATCTCGGCGGCGCTCCACGGCCGGTCCGGGGAGATCGGCGGCGTCAGCAGCGCATCGAGAGAGGCGCGTTCACGGGACTTGAGTTCGGCCTGCCGGGCGGCGACGTCCACCTCGAGATAATGGAGAGCGTGCAGCGTCGCCGCCGTCGGCGACGGCACCCAGGCGGTGGAGGCGCCGGCCAACGGATGGCCGATCTTCTCGGCCAGCATCGCCGCCATGCGGTCGGGCGCCGCCCACATGCCCTTGCCGATCTGGGCCCGGCCGGAGAAGCCGAGCGCCAGGCCGGCGTCGACGTTGCCGGCCTCGTAGGCGGCGAGGAAGGCCGACGACTTGATGTCGCCCTTCTTGACCATCGGGCCGGCCAGCATCGAGGTGTGGATCTCGTCGCCGGTGCGGTCGAGGAAGCCGGTGTTGATGAAGAACACCCGCGCCTTGGCCGCCTCGATCGCCGCCCGAAGGTTGACCGAGGTGCGCCGCTCCTCGTCCATGATGCCCATCTTCAGCGTCAGCGGCGGCAGGCCGAGCGCCTGCTCGACGGCCGCGAACAGCCGGTCGGCGAAGGCGACCTCCTCGGGGCCGTGCATCTTCGGCTTGACGATGTAGACGGCGCCGCTGCGGCTGTTGACGCGGCGGCCATCCGGCCCGACGTCGTGCAGGGCGATGGCCGAGGTGATCAGCGCGTCGACAAGGCATTCGGCCACCTCGTTGCCGTCGGCGTCGAGCACGGCGTCGGTATGAAGCAGCGAGCCGACGTTGCGCACCAGCATCAGGCTGAGGCCCTTCAGCGCGCCGTCGGCGCCGTCGGCGCGGATGAAGGAGCGGTCGGCGGCAAGCCGCCGCGTCGTCTCGACGCCGCCCTTCTCGAAGCTCGCTTCGAGATCGCCGCGCATCAGTCCCAGCCAGTTGCGATAGACGGCCACCTTGTCCACGGCGTCGACGGCGGCCACCGAATCCTCGCAGTCCATGATGGTGGTGAGCGCGCTTTCCAGGAGGATGTCGGCGACGCCGGCCGGATCGGCGGCACCGGTCGGATCCTCGCGGTCGATGGTAATGTCGATATGCAGTCCGTGGCGCTTCAGTATGATGCCGACCGGCTCCTCCCAGTCGCCGCGATAGCCGACGAAGCCGGCGGGGTTGGCAAGGCCGGTCTCGGCGCCATCGGCAAAGCGCACGCCGAGACGCTCGTCGGCGATGAAATAGGCGACGACGTCGGCATGGCTGCCCTCGGCAAGCGGCGCCGCCTCGTCGAGCAGCGCCTTGGCGCGCGCCACCACCGCCTTGGCCCGCTCGGTGTCGAAACCGCCGGCCGGTGGCGGCGTGCCGAGCGCGTCGGTGCCGTAGAAGGCGTCGTAGAGGCTGCCCCAGCGGGCGTTGGCGGCATTGAGCGCGTAGCGGGCGTTCATCACCGGCACCACCAGCTGCGGCCCGGCGATCTCCGAAATCTCCGGATCGACGCCGGTGGTCTCGATGGTGAACGGCGCCGGCTCGGGCAGCAGGTAGCCGATCTCCTCGAGGAAGCTTTTGTAGGCGGCGGCATCGATGGCGCCGGGGTGGGCGAGATGCCAGGCGTCGATCCGCCGCTGCAAGTCGTCGCGTTTATCGAGGAGGCGACGGTTCTCCGGGCCGAAACGGCCGACGATGTCAGCGAGCGCCGTCCAGAAGCGGCTGGCGTCGATCCCGGTGCCGGGCAGGGCCTCCGTCTCGATGAAGTCGGCGAACTCGGCGGCGACCCTGAGGCCGTTCAGCGTGCGATAGGCGGTCATCTTGATGTCGTCCCGGTTGCGGCGGCGGGCTGACGGCGGGGAAATGCCGGCGACGGCCCGCGCCAACGAAAGCCGTTGCCGCCGCCGCTGTCCAGCCCCAACGGGTGCCGACTCCCGGCATTTTTCGGCAAAACATGCAGGAACTTGAAACCAACTGGAAAGAAGTTGCAGGATAGCATTACGCAATCGCCCGTCATGACCGATTCTTCCGGAGCCCGAATTCTCGTGCAGCCCGCCGCCGTCATTCTGGCTCTCGTGATCATCGGGACGGCCGTGACCTCTTGGCGCACGCTGCGCATCGGCAGCTTTCCGGGGCGCACCGATTATATGATGCTGATGGCGTCGAGCGGGTGGTGGGCGGTTTCCGCCATCCTCGAGGTCAGCGCCGAGGCGGCGCCGCTCAAGGTGTTCTACTCGGAACTCGCCTGGTACGGCATCATCGCCACGCCGATCTCGTGGATGCTGTTCATGACGGCCTACACCCGCGGGTCCGACCTGCCGAACGCCGCGCTGTACACCGGTCTCACGATCGCCGCCGGTCTCGTCATGCTGACGATCGCCGTCACCAACGATCTGCACCACCTGATCTACACGGCGGTGATTGCCGATCCGGCGGCCGACGATCTCTGGCGGCTGCGCTACGAGCGCGGGCCGCTGTACTTCGCGGTGATGGTCGCCATCTACTTCTTCATGGCGCTGACGACGCTCCGGACGCTGTGGGCGGCCATCCAGGCGCCACCGCTGCATCGCGGCCAGTTCGCCGGCCTGCTGATCGTCGCCGCGGCGCCCTGGGCGGCCAACGCCGCCTACAACCTCAGCAGCCTGCATGCCTTCGGCTTCGACCCGACGCCGCTCGCCCTCGGCATCATGCCGCTGGTCTACAACATGCTGATCAGCCGCAACCGGCTCCCGTCGCTGGCACCCGTCGCCCTCAGGGCGGTGATCGCCGCCCATCCCGACGGCATCCTGGTGGTGTCGGAGAACGGGCTGATCGTCGAGGCCAACGCCGCGACGCAGGCGATCTTCGACGACGGCCCGCTGGTCGGCCGGCGGCTCTCGGACCTCGATGCCGGCTTCGGCCCCGCCGACCAGACCAGCCTGTTCGAGGGCAGCGAACTGGTCCGGCGCTGGAGCCGGGGGAGTCGCACCTACGAGGTGCGTACCGTGATCATCGAGACAGGCCGCCGCGCCCAGAGTTTCGCCTACGTGCTGCGCGACATCACCGACTATCTCTGCGTCCACGAGAGCCTGCGCCTGTCGGCGCGGCTGATGGAGGAGCGCCTCGAGGCCAACCTGCGCTTGCAGGAGCAGTTGCACGAGATGGCCCACCGCGACAGCCTGACCGGCCTCAACAATCGGCGCATCCTCGACGAGATCGCCTGCCGGCTGGTCAAGCATGCCGACGCCGCCGGCCGGCCGCTGGTCGCCGTGTCGCTCGATCTCGACCATTTCAAGCGGCTCAACGACACCTATGGCCACAAGGCCGGCGACGATGCGCTGGTGGCGATGGCCGCCATCCTCGCCCGTTCGCTGCGCCCCGGCGAGGTGGCGGTGCGCACGGGCGGCGAGGAATTCCTGGTGCTGATGCCCGACTGCGACATCGAGGAGGCGCGCGCCCGCGCCGAGGCATGGCGGGCGCTGATCCGTGCCCATCCGGTCGGAACCGGTCAGGGTGCGGCGGAGATCACCTTCTCGGCCGGCATCTCGGCCTATCCGGACACTGCCTCGTCCTTCGCGCAGATGCTGCAGCAGGCCGACAAGGCGGTTTACGCCGCCAAGCGCGCCGGCCGCAACCGCGTCGTCGTCGCCCGTCAGCCGGCGGACTACGGCGACAGGCGGATGCGCTCGGCCTGAGGCGACAGTCTCAGAAAAGATTGCCCTGATCGTCCGGTTCGGGCTTGCCCCTGGGGCGGCGCGGCGCCGGCTTCGGCTCGGCCGGCGGCGGCGCGCCGTCGCCGACGCGGGCGCCGATCCGGCCGTCGGCGAACTCGATGTCGATCGCCGCGCCGGCCGCGAGCCCGTCGGCCCGGAATACCGGATGGCCGTCGCCGTCGCGCACCAGCGCATAGCCGCGTCGCAGCGTCGCCCGGTGGTTGACGGCATCGAACACCGACGCCACCTGATCGAGCCGTGCCCGCCGGCGGGCGATCAACTCGGCCACCGCCCGGTTGCCGCGCGCCGCGAGAACGGACAGGCGCTCGCCGAGCTGGCTTTGCGTCCTCAGGAGGCTCTGCGGCGTCAGGCGGGCCGCCACCCGCTCGAAGCGGCGGGCGTGCAGCGTGGTGTTGGCGGAAAGCGCCTTCGGCAGGGCGTTGGCGGCGCTGTCGAAGCGCTGGCGCGGCAGGGCGAGGATGTCGGCGGCGCGCGGCAGGGCGCGGGCGGCGGCGACGAGCCGCGTCCGCCGGAGGTCGATCGCCCGGAGGCCGGCGCCGGTCAGCCGGCGGCCGAGGTCGTCGACGCGGTCCAGCAGTTCGCGGCGTACCGGCACCACCATCTCGGCGGCGCCGGTCGGCGTCGGCGCCCTGACGTCGGCGGCGAGATCGATCAGCGTCCAGTCGGTCTCGTGGCCGACCGCCGAGACCAGCGGGATGTCGCTCGCGGCGGCGGCGCGCACCACCGCCTCGTCGTTGAAGCCCCAGAGGTCCTCGAGGCTGCCGCCACCGCGCGCCACGATGATCACGTCCGGCCGGGGAATCGGCCCGTCCCCGGAAAGCGCGTTGAAGCCGGCGATGCCGGCCGCCACTTCATCGCCGCAGCCGTCGCCCTGCACCTTCACCGGCCACACCAGCACGTGCACCGGGAAGCGGTCGGCGAGGCGGTGCAGGATGTCGCGGATGACGGCGCCGGTCGGCGAGGTGACGACACCGACGACGCGCGGCAGGTAGGGGAGGAGTTGCTTGCGGCCGGCCTCGAACAGACCCTCGGCGGCGAGCTTGCGCTTGCGTTCCTCGAGGAGAGCCATCAGCGCGCCGGCGCCGGCCGGTTCCAGCGCGTCGATGACGATCTGGTATTTCGACGAATTGGGATAGGTGGTGAGCTTGCCGGTGGCAATCACCTCCATGCCCTCTTCCGGCTTGAAGCGCAGCCGGCCGAACACGCCGCGCCAGACCACCGCCTCGATGCGGGCGTTCTCATCCTTCAGCGCGAAATAGGCGTGTCCCGAGGAATGCGGTCCGCGATAGCCGGAAATCTCGCCGCGCACCCGCACGAAGCCGAACTGGTCCTCGACCGTCCGCTTGAGGGCGAAGGAGATCTCCGAAACCGTGTATTCAGCGGCGTTGGAAGCATGTTCGGTCACGGCTGGCATCCCGGATGAGGGTCAGAGGCAGCCGAGGTCGTCGGTCGGCTGCATGTCGAGAGCGCAGAAGATGCCGTCGAGGTTGTCGCCGAACTTCTCGAGCAGCACCTCGGCCTCGGTCTTGCCGCGCTCGAGGATGATGTCGAGCGGCTTCAGATAGCCCGTCTCGTCCTGGCCGCAGCGGTTGAGACGGGCACGTCGGGCAAGGCCGGCCCGCGACAGCGCCACCACCTCGCGGCCGATGTCGCGCACCGTGCGGCCGCCGATCTCGGCTTTGAGAGCGAGCGTCGGCACGTCGTCGCGGAGACGCTGCCGCTCCTCGGCGGTCCAGTCCTTGACCAGGTCCCAGGCGGCGTCGAGCGCCGCCTCGTCATAGAGCAGGCCGACCCAGAAGGCCGGCAGCGCCAGGATATGGGCGGTGGAGCCGGAATCGGCGCCGCGCATTTCCAGATAGCTCTTGAGCCGCACCTCCGGGAACAGCGTGCCGAGATGATTGTCCCAGTCGCCGACGGTCGGCTCGACGCCGGGCAGACGGTCGCGCAGCGCGCCGGCCATGAACTGCCGGAAGGTGACGTCGGTGGCGCGATGATAGGTGTCGCCGCGCTTGACGAAATACATGGGAACGTCGAGCGCCCATTCGACGTAGCGCTCGAAGCCGAAGCCCTCGTCGAACACGAAGGGAATCATGCCGGCGCGGGCGTTGTCGGTGTCGCGCCAGATCTCCGAGCGCTCGGAGAGGCGGCCCGTAGCCTTGCCGTCGAGATAGGGCGAGTTGGCGAACAGCGCCGTGGCAATGGGTTGCAAGGCGATCGACACCCGCATCTTCCTGCGCATGTCGGCTTCGGAGGCGAAGTCGAGGTTCACCTGCACCGTGGCGGTGCGGAACATCATGTCGAGGCCGCGCGTGCCCACCGTCGGCATGTAGTCGGCCATGATGGCATAGCGCGACTTCGGCATCACCGGCGTGTCCTTGAGCGGCCAGACCGGGCTGGCGCCGAGGGCGAGGAAGCCGATGCGGAGCGGCGTGGCGATCTCCAGCACCTGCATCATGTGCGCCTGCAACTCGGTGGCGGTCTGGTGCAGGTTGTCGAGCGGCGCGCCGGACAGCTCGAACTGGCCGCCCGGCTCCAGGCTGATGGCGCCGCCGTGCGTCGGGTCGACGAGGCCGATCGGCCGGTCCTGGTCGACGATCGGCTGCCAGCCGAGCAGGCCTTCCATGCCTTCGAGCAACTGGCGGATGCCGCCGGCCCCCGCGTAGGGTACGGGCGCGTGGCTGAACTTGCGGAAGCCGACCTTCTCGTGCTCGGTGCCGATCCGCCAGCGCGCCTTCGGTTTACAGCCACCGGCGATCCGCTCGGCGAGATCGGCGACGGAAGTGACGGGCGTGGTGTCGGACGTGTCTCGCGCCATGAATGGGTTCCCCGAGGATTGGGCGGCAAACTAGCCGTCCGGCAAGGATTGATCAATTGCCGGCGGGCGGCCGGCGGGAAACGTTTTTGCGGCTCTCTCGAACGTGATCGTGCCGGCAGGGCTACCAGTCGCCGAGCATCGCCTGGATGACGGCGAGCGCCGCCACCGCCGCCGTGTCGGCGCGGAGGATGCGCGGTCCCAGGGGAATCGCCGTGATGAAGGGGAGGGCGCGCAAGGTGCGCCGCTCGTCGTCGGAGAAGCCGCCTTCCGGGCCGATCAGCACGGCGAGCGGCCCGCGCGGCAGCGCCGACAGGGCTGGAACCGGATTGGTGCTGTCCTCGCCCTCGTCGCAGAAGATCAGCCGCCGGCCCGGCTCGTCCCCGGCAAAGCGGTCGAGCGTTCGGTCGAGCTTTTCCTCGTCCTCGACGGCGGGCACGTGCAGCACGCCGCACTGCTCGGCCGCCTCGACGACATTGGCTCGCATGCGCTCGAGATTGACGCGGCTCGCCTGGGTGTGCTGCGTCAGCACCGGCCGCATCCGGCCGACGCCCATCTCGACGGCCTTCTGCACCATGTAGTCGAGCCGGGCATGCTTCAGCGGCGCGAACAGGTAGAGAAGGTCGGGCACCGGCGGCTGCGGCCGGCTGAGGCGGAGGTCGACCAGCCCGGCCGCCCGCTTGCCGGCGGCGGCGAGGCGGCCGCGCCACTCGCCGTTCCGGCCGTCGAACACCAGCACCTCGTCGCCGTCCCGGAGGCGCAGCACGTTGAGGAGATAGTTGCTCTGATCGCGATCGAAGGCGACGGGCGCGCCGTCGAGCGGCGTCGCCACGAACAGGCGCGGCGTGCGGAAATCGGAATGGGCCATAGAGACGTCGATAGCACGGCCTTCAGTGATAAAAAAAGAGGCGGCGCCTTGCGACGCCGCCAGGTGATCCGGCAGGGGGCCGGGATGGCTGGGGTCCGGAAAGGGGAGACGGGCTCCGGACCCGCGGAGCGGCGCGCCGGTAGGCCGGCGCGTCCGCCCGAGGAAAGGCCGACCTCAGGCCGCTTCAAGCTCCTTCTCGCGCTTCTTGAGCGGCTTGGAGTAGCGCACCTCCGGCGGCGGCTGGATGGCCGTCTCGAAGGCCAGCATGGCGGCGAGGAAGGTGTCACGCGCCTGCCGGTCGGCAAAGCCGACCACCTTGCCCTTGTAGAAGGTCAGGGCGTCGGGGCTGACGGGGCGGCGGGTGAGCGGGCAGAGATCGTTGACGCAGTCTTCCAGTCTTGGCGCGATCATTCTTCCCTCCCCCTGACCAATGGCGTGAACTCCGCGCTCTCTACGCGGCGATGCACGACGACGCTGCGCATGTTCACCGAATTGCCGCGGGCGATGGCGGCCAGACGCAGCGACGGATCGGCATAGACCGGGCCGTCGAGAGCCTGTTTGAGGTCGGATCGGCTGAGGCCGATATCCGCCAGCTCGTAATCGGTGAAGTCGCAAAGTTGCCTGGTCATCCAGCGATTGACCAGAGCCTTCGCAACGAACGCAATTCGCTCGGCAGCGGCGCGCACCAGCGAGGCGGGCGTCGTGACGATGGCGGCGGCGTGGGTGTTGGACGCGAGGGTCGTGGACATGATCGGCTCCATTGAAGGGGCTGGAGGATGGTTTGGCGCTTGGTGCGTCTGGGTCAGGGGTTGAGGGGCTAGGGGTGAAGGCGACAACGGGGCTCCGCCTGGAAGCCCCGTTAGTATTTCATTTACCTCTCCATAAGTCCGGCGAATGCTTTCGGCCGAACCGATGCCGGTCTCTTATGAAATACGTACGTGTTCGTCCTGAAGGGCGGCGGCGGCCTCCAGGGCTTTGGCATGCTCGGCGCGACGGGCTTCGGCGCGACGGGCGGCCAGGGCGTGGCTCGGCTTGCGGTTGATCGGAACCAGCAGCGCACCTTCCACGTCAGCGTGGGAAATGCCCATGTCCTTCAGCGCGTGCGCGTCGAACTCCAGCAGGTGCATGGTCTGCCGGCGGTCGATTTCCGCGGCAATCAGCGCGCCAATGCGCTTGAAAACAGCGCCGGCGAGGCGCAGCGCCTCGTGGACGAGACCATGGGAGGAGGCGCGGCTCGAGGACGCATGATCGAGGATCAGTGTCATTCTCTTGGCTCCTGCGAACTTCCAGATGCCCTATGGGCAGAACATAGCAGCCTTGCGTTACTGAAATAGGAACGGTGCTGCACCATTTCGATAGTGGATTTATCTCATGGGGCTATCAATCAGTCCAACGCATGTTTTTGATGCGTTCCATGAAGAACCTTGATATCAATTTCCTGACGCCATATGATCAGAGCCGGCGATGGATCGCCACCCGAAAACCGGCGGCAATGCTCTTTCCGCGTCGTTGGCCGGCCATCCATCAGGATCGTTGAAGATGAACGTACTCGACCTCGATCAGCTCCGGACTTTCGTCGCCATCGCCGAGGTAGGGTCGTTTACGGCCGCCGCCGACGTGGTGCACAAGACGCAGTCGGCCGTCTCCATGCAGATGCGGCGCCTCGAGGACCGGGTGGGCAAGCCGATCTTCTCGCGAGACGGCCGCCAGAGCCGCCTCACCGAGGACGGCCGGCGGCTTCTGGAATACGCGCGCCGCCTGATCCGCCTCAACGACGAGACGCTGGCCGCCTTCGAGGACCCCGGCCTCACCGGCTCGGTGCGGCTCGGCATTCCCGACGACTATGCCGACCGGCTGCTGCCGCCGGTGCTGGCCGGCTTCTCGCGCATCAACCCGATGATCGAGATCACCGTAGAGTGCCAGCGTTCGGTCACCGTCTCCGACATGATCCGCGACGGCCGGCTCGACCTCGGCATCATCAACCACGGCTACTACGGCTCGCTGCGCGGCG
>LUYO01000178.1:0-1780 GCA_001603295.1 Rhodobacterales bacterium Alpha_02 | reverse complement strand
AGGCGGTGCACCGGCTGTCCCGCAGGAGGAGCTGCGGCCGCCGCTCCTGCGACTCCGGGTTTGCGCACCAGGCGCAGCGGAGGGGGCATCCCTTGAAGAACACCGTCGTCCGGATCCCCGGCCCGTCGTGGACGCTGAACCGCTGGATGTCGAAGATCGTCCCCGTTTCGCCCAACGTCCCGCTCCCGACTTTATCTCAGCCCTTCTTCAGGATGACGAGATCGTCGTATCCCAGTTCCTTCAGGATGACGGGGAACATCTGGAAGGCAGGCTTGACCACCGGCAGGAGCTTGAGCATGGCGGTGATCTTGCCGCCCTGCTTGACCTTGCCCCGCGTCACCGCGGCAACGGGATTCTCCAGGCCGTGCCAGAAGCTGTGGGAGAAGTCCGCTGCCTGCTTCGACCAGACGTCCTCCTGGAGGTCGCAGGGGCCGAGGCGATAGGACCCGTAATAGCCGGGCCGTTCCGGCGGGTTCTTCAGGTCGATGGTGATCTCGGAATCGGGGTCCGTGTAAATGAAGCGGATGATGATCCCCGCCTTGGCCATCTTGGAGCCGATCTTCTCGTCCGTCAGGACTCGATCCATGAAATATCCATAAATCTCATAGAGATGATCCGCATCACGATAATAAGTCCCCATGGTCCCCCCTTTCGTCTCCCTTCGCTCATTTTCCCCGGCGCTGGTCGAAGCGCCGGCCGTACAGGACGCTGGCCAGGGTGATCCGGAGCATCTGCACCGTCCCGCCGGCCACGCCCCAGGCCCGGGCGTCCCGGAGCATCCGCTCGACGGGAAACTCCCTGCTGTAGCCGTAGCCGCCGAAGATCTGCATGGCCAGGTTCGTCACCTCGATCACCATCTCGTTGGCGAAGCACTTCCCCATGGAGGCCTCGTAGATCGAGGGCAGGCCCTGCCCCGCCCCGCAGGCTGCCCGGTAGACCAGGAGCTTCGCCGCCTCCAGCTTCATCGCCATGTCGACGGTCATGAACTGGATGGCCTGGAACTCGCAGATGGGCCGCCCGAAGGCCTGCCGGGCCTGGGCGTAGGCGATGGCCTCCCGCAGGGCGCCGCCCGCCGTGCCGAGGCACATGGCGGCGTTGCCGCAGCGCTCGATGTCGAAGGTCCACATGAGCCTGCTGAAATCGCCTTCCTTGATGACGACGTTCTCCTTCGGGACCCGCACGTCCTCGAAGACCAGTTCGCAGGACGGCATGCCCCGGAGTCCCAGGAACTCCTCCTGTTTCCCGAAGGTGAAGCCGGGCGCGCCCTTCTCCACGAGGAGGCCGCCGATGCCCTTGTAGCCCGGCGTCTCCCCGAAGCGGGTGTAGACCATGTAGTGGCTGGCGTGGCCGCCGCCGGTGATAAAGATCTTCCGGCCGTTCAGGATGTACGAGTCCCCGTCTTCCACGGCCTTCGTGGAGAGGGCCGTCAGGTCCGAGCCCGCCTCCGGCTCGGTCATGCAGACGGAGACGCTCTGCTCCCCCCGGCAGACCCCGGGGATGATCGCCTTTTTCTGCTCCTCCGTCCCGAACAGGTCGATCACCCGGACGGGTCCCACGTTGGACTCGAAGACGGGCGCCGCGATCATGGGGCTGAATTTGGCCAGTTCCTCGATGGCCAGGATGGCGTTGATGGCCGGTTGCCCGCCGCCGCCGTGTTCCGGCGACAGGGTCATGCCCAGCAATCCCATTTCGGCGTACTTCGCCATCAGGTCGTAGGGAAACTCGCCCGTCCGGTCGATCTCCGCGGCGCGCTCCCGGAACTTCTCCCGCTCCCCCATGG
>LUYO01000177.1:0-1929 GCA_001603295.1 Rhodobacterales bacterium Alpha_02 | reverse complement strand
TCTCCATGCTTGCCCCCGCGTCGTCCGAGGCGTCCGTGCTTCGGGTGATCACGTGGTCGGGATACGCCCCGCAGGAGCTGCTCGACAAGTTCACCGCCGAGACGGGAATCAAGGTCGAGGTGACGCTGAGCAACAACGAAGAGATGATCAGCAAGCTCCGCGCGACCCGCGGCGGCGGCTTCGATCTTGCGCAGCCTTCGCAGGACCGCATCTCCTCCGTCGTGGAGCAGTACAAGATCTACCAGCCCATCGACTTTTCGAAGATCGACGAGGCGCAGATCGACCCCTCGCTGCTGGAAGCGGTGAAGAAGAACACGCTGGTCGACGGCAAGTCCTACGCCGTGCCGCACGTCTACGGCACGGAGGGGCTCGTGGTCAACAAGGCGAAGGCCCCGGACATCAAGGACTTCAAGGACCTGCTCGATCCGCAGTACGCCGGGCGCGTCTCCTACCGGCTGAAGCGCCCCACCCTGATCGGCATGGGCTTCTCGCTGGGGTACGACCCGTTCTCCCTGTACGGCAACCCCGCCGAGTACCAGAAATTCCTCGACGAGATGGAGAAGGTCCTCATCGCCGGCAAGCCCGCCGTGAAGACGTACTGGGATAACGGCGACCAGCTGCTCCAGCTCCTCCGCTCCGGCGAGGTCTGGGCGGCGTCCGCGTGGGAGCAGGCAGGATGGAAGCTCCACGCCGAGAACCCGGACATCGACTACATCGCCCCCGAGAGCGGCGCGCTCGCCTGGGTCGACACCTTCGCCATCCCGGCGCGCTCCGAGAACCTGGAAGCGGCCTACGCCTACATCAACTTCATGCTCCGCCCCGAAAACGCGGCCTTCTTCACCAACCGCGAGACCTACGGCACCGCCTCCAAGGACGCCGTGAAGCATCTCGACCCCGAGATCAAGGCAAACTTCGAGCGCGGCTTGCCGCCCGAGGTGCTCGCGAAGATCAACTGGTACCCCACCGTTCCGGCGGGCGTGGAGGAGATGGAAGGAAAGACTCTCGATAAAGTAAAGGCGGCCAGATAACGCAGCCGTCATCTATCCAGCCGGCAGGCGGCGGTCTTCGCGAAGAGGCCGCCGCCTGCTGCACATTCAGAGGTGACCGCCGTATGCGCAACGCTCTTTCAGTACAGAACCTCGTGAAACGATTCGGCACTTTTACCGCGGTGAACGACGTCTCCTTCGACGTGGAGGACGGCAAGTTCTTCTCGATCCTCGGCCCCTCGGGGTGCGGCAAGACCACCCTGCTCCGGATGATCGCCGGGTTCTACCAGCAGGACGAGGGAACCATCCTCTTCAACGGGCAGGACATGGAGGGCGTGGCCCCGAACAAGCGCCCCGTGAATCTCGTCTTCCAGAACCTCGCCCTCTTCCCGATGATGAACGTCCACGAAAACGTCGCGTTCGGCCTGCGGCGGCGCGGCGAGAAGGGGGCCGCCGTGGACCGCAAGGTGAAGGACATGCTCGAACGGGTCGGCCTGCCGGAGTCTGGGAAGAAGGAAGTAAGCCAGCTCTCGGGCGGGCAGAAGCAGCGCATCGCCATCGCGCGCTGCCTGGTGCTGGAGCCGACGGTGCTGCTGCTCGACGAACCGCTCGGCGCGCTCGACGCGAAGCTCCGCGAGCACATGAAGGTGGAGCTGAAGACGCTCCAGTCCAAGGTGGGGACGACGTTCGTCTACATCACGCACGACCAGTCCGAGGCGATGGTGATGAGCGACAGGGTGGCCGTGATGAACAACGGAACCTTCGAGCAGATCGGCACGCCGCAGGAGCTCTACCACGCCCCCTGCTCCTCGTTCGTGGCGCAGTTCGTCGGCGCCAACAACAAGCTCTCCGTGACGCTCCGCAGGGGCGAAGCGGGCGAACTGCTCGCGCGGTACGCGAACGGGCTCGACTTCCGCCTCGCTCCGGCCTGTCAGGAAGAGGC
>LUYO01000176.1:0-5162 GCA_001603295.1 Rhodobacterales bacterium Alpha_02 | reverse complement strand
GCCATGGACCGGGCCCGCCGCGACGCGCTGACCGGACTCGCCGACGGCTTCGACCGGTCGTTCCGCCAGACGTCAGCCGGCATCGAGAATACGGCGGCCGGCTTCGAGCGTGTGGCCACCGACCTGCTCGCCGTGTCGAAGCACACCCGCCGCCAGGCCGAGACGTCGGCGGAGGCCGGACGGCAGGCGCAGGACAACGTGCAGGCGGTGTCGAGCGCCGCCGAGGAGCTGTCGGCGTCGATCTCCGAGATCGTCGCCCAGGTCGACAAGGCAGCCGAGATCTCCAGCGGTGCGGTGCGCGAGACGGCGCGGGCCACCGAGGTGATCCGCGGCCTCGACGAGGCGTCGGGCGAGATCGGCAAGGTGGTGGCGCTGATCCAGGAGATCGCCGACCAGACCAACCTCTTGGCCCTCAACGCCACCATCGAGGCGGCGCGGGCCGGCGACGCCGGCAAGGGCTTCGCCGTGGTGGCCACCGAGGTGAAGGCGCTGGCCGCCCAGACCTCCAAGGCCACCGACGAGATATCGAGACGCATCGGGGTGATCCAGTCGGCGACCGGCGAGGCGGTGGCGGCCACCGGCACCGTCGAGCAGTCGATCGAGCGGGTCAACGTCGTCGCCTCGTCGATCGCCGCCACGCTCGACCAGCAGAACGCGGCGGTGTCGGAGATCACCCGCGCCATCTCCTCGACGCTCGCCGCCGTCGGCGGTCTCGCCACCGACATGGCCCGGCTGATGGAGAATGCCGAGGCATCCGACGTCAAGTCGCAGGAGGTGGCCGTCGAGGCCCGCCGGATGCTCGCCGACAGCAAGGCGCTGCAGGCCGAGGTCGACCGGCTGATGACCGAGATGCGCGCCGCCTGAGGCGGCGCCGTCCGGTCAACGATGGGTCGCTCAGTAATGGGGCGGCGGCGGCTCGCGGCCGGCGCCGGCCCGCTGCGCCAGCTCCATCTCCTTGACCTCGTCGAGGAGGCTTGTCACCAGGCGGCGCAGCGTGTCGATCTCCTTCCACTGGTTGGTGACGGCGGTATCGAGGTCCTCGATCGTCTGCTCCTGGTAGGCGACCTTTTCCTCCAGCGCCATGATGCGCGCCTCGGTGGTATCCGCGGTCATATGTCTCGCCTCGGTTATTCAGGGAAGGAACGGCTGGCCGACGCCTCGCCCAGCGTGCGGCCGAAGGTGGTGCCGCGGTCGCGAGCGGTGGCCGTCCAGCGGTAGCGGTGCGGTCCGGCCGGCGGGCAGGGGCCGAGATAGCGGAAGGCACCGGCCGGCACTAGATCGTCGCCGGCGTAAGCGACGGTGCCGCCGCCATGGCGGAAGTCGGGAGCGGCGAGGTCGATCATCTCGAAGACGATGACGCGCGTGCCCGGCGGCACGTTGGCAAGGCGGAATTCCGGGCTCGCCACCACGGCCGGCCGGCCGCCGGAACAGGCCGGCGTGGCACCCCAGGCAAACGACAGCTCGAAGGCGGCGGCCGGCAGGGCAGAGCCGACGACCAACGCGACGGCCGTAGCGAGACGTGCGAGCAAGGCGTCCTCCTTCGTCAAGAGCGCGGCGCAGTGTGTCATTCGCCCCCTGCCGAGGCAAGCGACAGAGACAAGCGAACCGATCCGCATTGCTTCGGCCTTGCCGGCGGCGTGACGGCCGGAGTAGGCAGAAAGTCTAAGTCCCGCCCGCCGATTTCCGACGCGCCGTCGCGGCCGCCGGCCTCCGGGTCAAAATGTCCGGTTGCCGCCCGTGATCGAAATCGCCCTCGACGTCCTGCCCATCTTCCTGCTGATCCTGATCGGCTATCTGCTCGTCCGCTTCGGCGTGATGAAGGCCGATGTCGGCGACGCCCTTTCGGATTTCGTGTTCACCATCGCCATGCCGACGCTCTTGTTCAAGACGGTGGCCGGCGCGCATGTCGAGGGCAGCTCGCCCTGGACGATCTGGGTGGCCTATTTCGCCGGCGTCGCCGTCACCTGGGCGGCCGGCCACATCGCGGTGACGCGCCTCTTCGGCTGCGACGCGCGCATTGGCGTGCTGGCCGGCGTCTCCTCGGCCTTTGCCAACAACCTGTTCATCGGCCTGCCGCTCGTCCAGCGCATCGTCGGACCGGATGGCGTCGTCGCCCTCTCCATCCTGCTCTGCGCCCATCTGCCGGTGATGATGATCGCCGGCACCCTCTTGATGGAGCAGGCCGAGCGCCGCACCGGCGGCCGGCCGCCCCAGTCGGTGGCCGCCGTGCTCAGGCAGGTCGGCCGTAACCTCGTGCGCAATCCGCTGGTGGTCGGTCTGGTGCTCGGCTCGGCCTGGCGCCTCGCCGGTCTGCCGCTGACCGGCGTCGTCAAGACGGTGGTCGACGACATCGGTGATATCGCCGGCTCGGCGGCGCTGATCTCGCTCGGCATGGCGCTGATGAAATACGGCATCTCCGACGGCGTCAGGCCGGCGCTGGTCACCTCGCTGTTCAAGCTGTTCCTGCTGCCGGCCTCGGTCTACGCGGCGAGCCGCCTGCTCGGCCTCGACGGTACCTGGACGGCGGCGCTGGTGCTGACCGCCTCGGTGCCGACCGGCATCAACGCCTGGCTGATCGCCAACCGCTTCGGCGTCGGCCACGGCCTTGCTTCGTCGTCGATCACTATCACCACGGCGATAGGTGTCGTCACAACGACCTTCTGGGCTTGGCTCCTGGGCTGAGATTGCTTTTCCTTTGCGCGGCCGCCATGCCTGCCGTATGACGGGCGCCGGTATTTTAGAGGCGTTTCCATGTCCGACCCCCGTTCCAAGCCCGTCCCGCGCGGCGGTATCCTTGACATCGACCTCTACGTGCCCGGCGGCTCCAAGGCGGCGCCGGGCAAGAAACTCCACAAGCTGTCGTCGAACGAGACGCCGCTCGGGCCGAGCCCCAGGGCGGTCGAAGCCTACGGGCGGGTGGCCGGCAAGCTGGAACTCTATCCCGACGGTTCGTCGACCGAACTCAGGCAGGCGATCGCCGAGATGCACGGTCTCAATGTCGACCGCATCGTCTGCGGTAACGGTTCGGACGAACTGCTGCATCTGCTCGCCGAATGCTATCTCGCGCCCGGCGACGAGGCGATCTATTCCGAACACGGCTTCCTGGTCTATCGCATCTCCATCCTCGCCGCCGGCGCGACGCCGGTAGTGGCGAAGGAGACCGCCCACACCACCGACGTCGACGCCATCCTCGCCGCCGTGACGCCGAAGACGCGCATGGTGTTCCTCGCCAATCCCAACAACCCGACCGGCACCTACATCCCGATACCCGAGGTGCGGCGCCTCGCCGCCGGCCTCCCCGGCAACGTGCTGTTGGTGCTCGACGCCGCCTATGCCGAATATGTCCGCCGCAACGACTACGAGAGCGGCGTCGAGCTGGTGTCGGAAAGCGACAACGTGGTGATGACGCGCACCTTCTCGAAAATCCACGGCCTCGCCGCCCTGCGCATCGGCTGGCTCTACGGGCCGAAGGCCATCGTCGAGGTGCTGGAACGGGTGCGCGGGCCGTTCAACCTCAACGCGGCGGCCATTGCCGCCGGCGCCGCCGCCATGCGCGACCGCGCCTTCGTCGAGGCGGCGGTGGAGCACAATCTCCGCTGGAGCGCCTTCCTCTCCACTGAGATGGAAAAGCTCGGCCTCAAGGTGACGCCGTCGGTCGCCAACTTCCTCTTGGTGCATTTTCCCGAGACCGGCAAGACGGCCGATGCCGCCGACAAGGCTCTTCTTGCCGAGGGCGTGGTGGTGCGCAAGGTGGCCTCCTACGGTCTGCCCAACGCGCTGCGCGTCACCGTCGGTTCCGAGGAAGCCTGCCGCAAGCTCGTCGATGTGCTTTCCGTCTTTCTGCGAGGGCCGGCATGAGCGACGCCATCTTCTCCCGTCTCGCCATCGTCGGCATCGGCCTGATCGGCTCGTCGATCGCCCGGGCGGCCCGCCAGAACGGCCTCGTCGACGAGATCGCCATCGCCGACCTGTCGCCGGTCATTCTTGAGCGGGCCGAGGAGCTAGGCCTCGGCGACAGCTATCATGCCTCGGCCGGCGACGCGGCGGAGAGCGCCGACCTCGTCATCGCCTGCGTGCCGGTCGGTGCCGCCGAGGCGGTGGCCAAGGCAATCGCGCCGCACCTGAAGCCCGGTGCCATCGTCTCCGACGTCGGTTCGGTGAAGGGCTCGGTGGTCCGGCAGATGCGGCCGCACCTGCCCGACAACGTCCAGTTCATTCCCGCCCACCCGGTGGCCGGCACCGAATACTCCGGTCCCGACGCCGGCTTTGCCGAGCTGTTCGTCAACCGCTGGTCGATTCTCTGCCCCGACGAGGCCACCGACGTCCGGGCGCTCGACCGTCTCGTCGCCTTCTGGGCCGGCATGGGGGCCAACGTCGAGTGCATGAGCGCCGAGCGGCACGATCTGGTGCTGGCGATCACCAGCCACCTGCCGCATCTGATCGCCTACAACATCGTCGGCACCGCCGCCGATCTGGAGAAGGTCACCGAATCCGAGGTGATGAAGTTCTCGGCCGGCGGCTTCCGCGACTTCACCCGCATCGCCGCCTCCGATCCGACCATGTGGCGCGACGTGTTCCTGCACAATCGCGATGCGGTGCTGGAGGTGCTCGGCCGCTTCCAGGAGGACCTGTTCGCGCTTCAGCGCCAGATCCGTTGGGGCGAGGGCGACAAGCTCTACGATCTGTTCACGCGGACGCGGACCATCCGCCGCGGCATCCTGACGCTCGGCCAGGACGCGCCGGAAGCCGATTTCGGCCGCGCCCACCGGCCGGTGCCGAAGGCGCCTTCAGAATAGCGGGGCGATCCGGCCGATCTCGCGGCCGTTGGCCGAGACGACGCCATCCTCGACGCTGAGGCCGATGACGCGGCCGCCGTCGTCGCTGGCCGTGCCCATGAACAGGAAGGCCATGACCAGGCCGGCAACTTCCGGCGTCAGGCCGCCGCCGGCCGCCGCTGCCGCCGGCAGGGCGTTGAGCTGGCGGCCGATGATCTGCCCCGTGGCGTCGACGAGGCCGGTCTCCGTCACCGTCGCCTCGCCGGTCAGCGTCAGCGAGGCGCCGCCGAGTTCGGCCGAGAGGCGGTGCAGCGCCAGCTTGCCGCCGGCCGCCCGCCAGCCGGCGAGCGCCGCCGGACCGGCGGCGGCCATATCGGCTTCGGCGAG
>LUYO01000175.1:0-4343 GCA_001603295.1 Rhodobacterales bacterium Alpha_02 | reverse complement strand
GGCTCGAGGTCAGCGACAGCAGGATCGTCCAGCCGATCGAGCCGATGAAGGCGATGGCGGTGATCGCGACGGCCGGCGTCAGGGCAAGCTGCGGCGTCAGCCGGCTCCAGCGGATGCCCATGGTCCCTCCCGTAGGCTTGTCGTTTGACCGGCGTTCCTCTTGCGCCGGTCTTGTATTATCGTTAATATGAGCATAGGAAACAGGTCTCGTCAAGGCGGTTTCGGCGCTCCGCGACGAACGACCAAATGCCGAGGGAGGGGCGCAGAATGGCGACCGGGGCGGAAAGCATCATTCCGAGAATGGGTTATGGCACCTGGGGGCGGCTTGGCGATGAAGGCGTCGAGGCCATGCTGGCCGCCCTAGGCGTCGGCTACCGGCATCTCGACACGGCACAGGGCTACGGCACCGAGCCGATGGTCGGCGAGGCCCTGCGGCGCTGCGGCCTGCCGCGGCACGAGGTGTTCGTGACCACCAAGATCGATCCGGACAACTACCGGCCGGGCAAGCTGGTGCCCTCGTTGCGCCGCAGCCTGGATCAGCTCGGCGTCGACATGGTCGACCTGACGCTGCTGCACTGGCCGTCACCGCGCGGCGAGCTGCCGCTTGCCGTCTATCTCGACCAGCTGGTCGCGGCGCAGGAGGCCGGGCTGACCCGGCTGATCGGCGTCTCCAATTTTACCGTCGGACTGCTCGACGAGGCGGAGCGACGGCTCGGTCTGGGGCGGATCGCCACCAACCAGATCGAACTCAACCCTCTGTTCAAGAACGATAAAGTGGCCGCAGAGTGCCGCCGCCGCGGCATTCTCGTCACCTGCTACCTGCCGATTGCTCACGGCGGCCTCGCCGGCAATCCGCTACTGGAGCAGATCGGCGCCCGGCATGGCGCCAGCGTCGAGCAGGTGGCCCTCGCCTGGGAGCTGGCCAAGGGATACGCGGCCATCCCCACCTCGTCGCGGCGCGAGCGGATCGCCTCCAATTTCGGGGCGACCAGGCTATGTCTTTCACCCGAGGAGATCGCCGCCATCGACGCGCTTGCCGACGGCCCGCGCGGCATCGCTCCCGATTGGGGGCCGGCCTGGGACGCTTGACCGGCCGGGCGGTTTCTCTCAGTGAAACGCCTGACTACAACTTTCGTATTAACGCTCCTACAAACGGTTCAGGACTGGAGGAAAATCTTGGCAGGCATCAACGGCTTCGGCCATCTGGCGTTCAAGGTGCAGGACCTCGACGCCTCGCTCGCCTTCTATCGCGACAGGCTCGGCCTCAGCGAGATGACGCGCCTCGTCGACGACAAGGGCGCGCCGTGGATCGTCTATCTCCGCATCACCGATACCTCGTTCCTGGAGCTGTTTCCCGCCGGCCATCCGGGACGGGCGGCCGACGAGGCGGCGGTGGGCGTCAACCACATCTGCTTCTCGGTGGAGGACATCGAGGCGACGGCCACCCGCTTCGCGGCGGCCGGCGTCACGCTCACCTCGCCGATCCAGACCGGGCTCGACGGCAATCGCGGCGCCTGGATTGAAGACCCGGATGGCAACCGGATAGAACTGATGGAAATGGCGGCGGACTGTCTGCAATACCGGGCGATCTCCGCCCTGCCCGCCAACCGCTGAGAGAGGTGCCCGATGGGAAAGCCGCTGGCGCGACTGAAGGACGTGGCGGAGAAGACCGGCTTTTCCATCAACACCGTATCGCTGGCGCTGCGGGACAGCCCGCGCATTCCGCCCGAGACCAAGGTCATAATCCGCAAGGCGGCATCCGAACTCAACTATCTGCCGAACTACGTCGCGAAGTCGCTGGTCAACCAGGAAACCAAATCGATCGGCCTGATTCTGACCGATCTTGAGAACCCCATCCTCACCCATGTCGCCCAGGCGATCGAGAACCATCTCGCCAAAGCCGGCTATACGACGCTGTTCGCTACCTCGAACAACACTCTCGAGGTGGAGACGCGGATGATCGAGACCTTCCGGGCGCGGCGGGCCGACGGCATGCTGATCTTCCCGACCAACCATCGCCGCCTCGACCACATCCGGGCACTTCGCCAGCGGAACTATCCGGTGGTGCTGCTGGTCGGCGCCGGCGATTCGGGCGTCGATGCCGTGTCGATGAACGAGCAGCTCGGCGCCTACAAGGCGGTCAGCCACCTGATCGGCAACGGGCACCGCGCCATCGGTCTGATCGACCCGGCGCCGGCTCTCGGCAACGCCGAGAAGAAGGAAGGCTACCTCCAGGCCCATGCCGACGCCGGGCTCGTCGCCGATCCCGAGCTATTCGTCGATCCGAAGGGCCATTCGGCAGAAGCCGGCTACTGGGCGATGGCGACGCTGATGGCCCGCGACATCAAGCCGACGGCAGTGTTCGCCGCCAATGATTCGCTGGCGCTCGGCGTGCTGCGCTATTGCGCCCAGGCCGGCATTCGCGTGCCGGCCGATGTCGCTATCGTCGGCTTCGACAACATCGAGTTCGCGGAGTTCGCCGTGACGCCGCTCACCACGGTCGACTACAACGCCTCGCGCGTCTCGCAGCTTGCCGTCGAGCGGGTGATCGAACTGATCCGCCGTCGGGACGAACTGCCGCCGCCGCGCAACACGCAGGTCACGCCGGATCTGGTGGTCCGCGAAAGCTCCGCCGGCCTGCGCGGCTTGGGCTGACGCCAACGCCAATGTCGAAAAATCAGACTAAAGCCGCGAAGCGGCTTCCGGCGCCAAGCGGCGCCGCGCGGAGCGGGTCTTTCATGGCGAAGCCCCGAAAGACGAAAAGCGGAGCGAAAGCCAAGGGCCGGAGGCCCGCCGGCGCCTGAGGCGAAGAAAAGAACAAGAAGCCGCGGAGCGGCTTCCGGCGCCAAGCGGCGCCGCGCGAAGCGAGTCTTTCGGGACGAAGCCCCGAAAGATGGAAAGCGGAGCGGAAGCCAAGGCCGGAGGCCGCCGGCGCCTGAGAAAACAAGCCTGAAGCCGCGTAGCGGCTTCAGGCCGCGTCGGAACGGACGTTGTCGGTAAGCAGTGCGTACATCGCCGCCGCGTCGTCGGCGGCGCGCAGCTTGGCGGCCGTCTCGTCGTCGCGCAGCACGCGGGCGATGCGGGCGAGCGCCTTCAGGTGGTCGGCGCCGGCGCTTTCCGGGGCGAGCAGCAGGAACATCACGTCGACAGGCTCGCCGTCGAGCGAATCGAAGTCGATCGGCTTGTCGAGAAGGGCGAAGACGCCGACCAGCCGGTCGAGGCCGGGCAGCTTGCCGTGCGGGATGGCGACGCCGTGGCCGACGCCGGTCGAGCCGAGCTTCTCGCGCTGCATCAGCGTCTCGAAGATGTCGCGCTCGTCGCGCCGGGTGAGCGTGGCGGCCTTGGCGGCCATCTCCTGAAGGGCCTGCTTCTTGGTGGCGGCCTTGAGCCGCGGCAGGATGGCTTCGATCACCAGGAGGTCGCGCAGATCCATCGTCTTGTCCCAGGTTTCAGAAGGGGGCCGGTGGTGCCGGCCCCCGCCTTCATATAGGTCCGCGTCCCGTTTGGACAGATGGGATGAGGCCCTTCAGCCGGTGATTTCGCTGAGCGAAGGGTCGATCCAGCCGATGTTGCCGTCATTGCGGCGATAGACGACGTTGACGCCGCCGTTGCCGGCGTTGCGGAACATCACCACGGGCGCGCCGGTGAAGTCGAGTTCGCTGACTGCCGTGCCGACGCTCATGGTGCGGATCTTCTGCGTCGTCTCCGCCACCACGGTCGGCGCGAAGTCCTCGGCGATCTCCTCGTCCTCGAAGGCGGCGAACACCGTTGCCTGGGCCTCGATGTCGCCCCAGGCCTTGCCGCCCGGCGTCTGGTCGCCGGCCGCCGATTCGCCGCCCTTGAAGTTCTTCAGCTTGCGCTTGTGGCGCCGCATCCGCTTGCCGATTCGCTCCACCGCCTTCTCGGCCGCCGGATAGACCTCGAAATCCTCGCCCCGCGATTGCAGCGTCGTGCCGGAGGCGAGCTGGATCGAGCAGTCGACAATATAGGCCTTGCCCTCCTTCTGCACCACGACGTGGCCGGTGAAGGTACCGTCGTAATACTTGCCGAGTTCCTCGGCGGTGCGGGTGGTGATGTGTTCGCGAAGTGCCTGACCGATGTCGACGTTCTTTCCGGTAATGCGAAGCGGCATCAGAGTCCTCGTTTCTCGCGCCATCTGGACCGCGGGCGGCGGACGCCCGCGTCTCCGGCCGTTTCGCCCCGCGTGGGGCTGTGGCCGGCGCCGGCGAGCGGGGGCGCGTCGTTCCGTCCCGCCGGCGGATCGTATCGCCGCTTCACGATTCCGCCCGCCGAGTGGTCTGGGAAGGGCGGCGCGCCGATCGGCTCGTGAAGCGGAAAAGCGG
>LUYO01000174.1:0-2050 GCA_001603295.1 Rhodobacterales bacterium Alpha_02 | reverse complement strand
TTGGCGAAGGCTTCGAGATAGCCTTCCGGATGGGCGGCCGGCACGCGGCTGCCGGCCACGGCGGCGGCGGTGGCGCCGGCACCGTTGCGGCGGAGCATCTGGCGCGGCTCGCCGAGCCGGGTGAACCACAGCTCCTCCGGCTTCTCCTGCCACCATTCCAGCCCGGCCTTGTCGCCGTAGATGCGGAACGACACGTTGTTGCCGTTGCCGGGCAGCACCTGGCTGGCCAGAATCGAGCCCTTGGCGCCGGAGGCGTAGCGCATCAGGATCGCCGCGTCGTCGTCGACCCGCCGGCCCTCGACCAGCGTCGAGAGTTCGGCGAGCAGATGGGTCGGCTCCTCGCCGGCCACGAAGGCGGCGAGATTCCAGGCGTGGGTGCCGACGTCGCCGATGGCGCCGCCCTGTCCGGCCTGCTTGGGATCGGTCCGCCAGACGGCGCCCTCGGCGCCGGTGTTCTCCACCGGCGCGGCCAGCCAGTCCTGCAGATACTCGACCTCGACGCGCCGCAGCTTGCCGATCTCGCCGGCCGCCACCATCTCGCGCGCCTGCCGCACCATCGGATAGCCGGTGTAGGTGTGGGTGAGGACAAAGCGGCGGCCGGTGGTCTCCACCAGCGCGGCCAGCGCCTCGGCATCGGCGAGCGTGGTGGTCATCGGCTTCTCGCAGATGACGTCGAAGCCGGCTTCCAGCGCCGCCTTGGCGATGGGGAAGTGCAGGAAGTTGGGCGTGACGATCACCACCGCGTCGATGCGGTCGGGGCGCAGCGCTTCCTGTTCGATCAGTTCCTGATAGGTGGCATAGACGCGGTCGGGGGCGATGCCGAGCGTTGCGGCGAAGGCGCGGCCGCGTGTCGGATCGACGTCGAGGGCGCCGGCCACCAGTTGGAAGCGGTCGTCCATGCGCATGGCGATGCGGTGGACGGCGCCGATGAAGGCGGTGGGGCCGCCGCCGACCATGCCGAGGCTGATGCGGGTGTTGCTCATGTCGATGTCCTCAGCCGATGCCGAGCAGCCGGCGGTTGGCGGCGGCGTCGGTGCCGCTTCTCGCGAAATCGTCAAAGGCGTGCTCGGTGACGCGGATGATATGGCCGGCGATGAACGGCGCGCCCTCGGCGGCGCCATCCTCCGGGTGCTTCAGCGCGCACTCCCATTCCAGCACCGCCCAGCCGGGGAAGTCGTATTGCGCCATCTTCGAGAAGATGGACGAGAAGTCGACCTGACCGTCGCCGAGCGAGCGGAAGCGGCCGGGCCGGTCGACCCAGGACTGGTAGCCGCCGTAGACGCCGGAGCGGCCGGACGGGTTCAACTCGGCGTCCTTGACGTGGAAGGCCCTGACGCGCTGGTGGTAGATGTCGAGGAAGGCGAGATAGTCGAGCGCCTGCAACACGAAGTGCGAGGGATCGTAGAGGATATTGGCGCGGGGATGGTTGCCGACAGCCTCCAGGAAGCGCTCGAAGGTGGCGCCGTCGTGGAGGTCCTCGCCGGGATGCAGCTCGAAG
The DNA here is from genome assembly GCA_001603295.1 of Rhodobacterales bacterium Alpha_02. Lineage (GTDB taxonomy): Bacteria > Pseudomonadota > Alphaproteobacteria > Rhizobiales > Pleomorphomonadaceae > Pleomorphomonas. The sequence goes on along the minus strand of LUYO01000174.1, from coordinate 552 downwards.
CAGGCATCGACGCCGGCGTCCTCGAAGGCGTCGAGGATCGGTGTCCAGCGGCGGGCGAGTTCCGCGAAGGCTTCCTCGACGAGGCCGGCCGGCCGCTGCGGCCAGGGATAGACATAGGGCCAGGCGAGGGCGCCGGAGAAGGTGGCGTGGGCCGAGAGCCCGAGCCGGCGCGACGCCTCGGCGGCGAGCTTCAGCTCGCGCACCGCCCATTCGGTGCGGGCGGCCGGGTTGCCGCGGACGGCTTCCGGCGCGAAGCCGTCGAACAGGGAATCATAGGCCGGATGCACGGCGACAAGCTGGCCCTGGATGTGGGTCGAGAGTTCGGTGATCTCGACGCCGGCCTCGGCAAGCCGGCCCTTCAGTTCGTCGGCGTAGACTTGCGACGTGGCCGCCTTCTCGAGGTCGAACAGGCCGGCGGTGGTCGGCAGTTGCAGGCCGACGTAGCCGAGGCCGGCCGCCCAGCGCGCCAGACCGTCCAGGCTGTCGAACGGCGGCGACCCGCCCACGAACTGAGCCAGAAACAGGCCAGGTCCCTTGATCGTCCTCATGGCG
>LUYO01000173.1:0-19075 GCA_001603295.1 Rhodobacterales bacterium Alpha_02 | reverse complement strand
GATGCCCCCGAGGTCTTCACCATCGGCGATCGGGTCGGGGCAATCGGCTTGCGAACGGGTGACGATCTGGTTCTGGCGCTCGAAAAGGGATTTGCCTTTTACGATCCGAAGTCGGGTGTCTTGCAGCCCATCGGCGAAGTCGAAACGGACCTGCCGACCACCCGGCTCAATGATGGCCGGATTGACCCGGCGGGCCGCTTTCTGTGTGGCGGCATGGACGAGGCAACGCCCCAACGGCATATCTCGGCCGTCTACTCGCTCGATCCGGACGGCACCATCAAGCGCCGCATCGGCGGCATCGCCTGTGCCAACTCCACCTGCTGGAGCCCCGACGGCCGGACGCTTTATTTCGCCAACATGCCGCTGCGTCGTATCGACGCCTACGATTACGACGTCGCCAGCGGCGAGGCATCCAATCCGCGTCTCTTCGCCTCGCTGGAAGGCGAGCCGGGGCTTGCCGACGGTTCGGCTGTCGACGCCGAGGGATATCTCTGGAACGCCCAGTGGGGCGGCGGAAAGCTGGTTCGCTACGCGCCGGATGGGACCGTCGACCGTCAGGTGGCTCTCCCCGTCACCAACCCCACTTGCCTGGCCTTCGGCGGGCCGGATCTCGACATCCTTTTCGTAACGTCCGCCTGGTTCGGCCTCGATGACGCGCAGCGCGCCGCCGAGCCCCTGGCGGGCAGCCTGTTCGCCTTCCGCCCCGGTGTCCGCGGGTTGCCGGAGCACAGATTCACGGGCTGACCGTTTCGGCTCCCCACCATTTCCGCCTTGCGATGAGGAACGCCGGATTGGCGGTCCATGCCCTCGCTCGCCCTCAAACCACCAACCGAAAATAAAGTCATGAAGATACGCACCATCACGTCGCATCTGCTCCGGGTCCCTCTCGGAGACAAGACTTTCTACTCCTCGCAAGCCGCCTTTCCCGAGCGCAACAGCTATCTGGTTCGCATCGAGACCGACAGCGGCCTGGTCGGCTGGGGCGAGGGTGGCCAGTATGGTCCGGCCGAACCGGTGGCCGCCTGCGTCGACGCGGTGTTCGCGCCGCGCCTGATCGACCGCGATCCGACCGAGCCGGTTCGCATCTGGGAGGAACTCTACGCCTACTCGCGCGACTTCGGTCAGAGGGGCACCTACATCGAGGCGCTGTCAGCGATCGATATCGCGCTGTGGGACATCGCCGGACAGGCCCTCGGCATCCCGGTGTGGAAGCTGCTCGGCGGGCGGTTCCGCGACCGCATCACCGCCTATGCCACCGGCTGCTATTACCCCGAGGATTTCGGCAACATGCCGGCCCTGCTCAAGGCGCTGGAAGCGGAGGCCGCCGGTTACGCCGGGTCGGGCTTCGAACTCCTGAAGATCAAGATCGGTCTTCTTGCGCCGCAGCAGGACATCGAGCGGCTGCGCACCATCCGCAACGCCATCGGTCCGGATGTCGGTCTGCTGGTCGACGCGAACCACGGCTACAACGCCGCCGCCGCCATCCGCATGGGCCGGTTGATGGAGCCCTACAATGTCTGCTTCTTCGAGGAGCCGGTACCGCCCGAGGACAGGGACGGCTATCGCAAGGTCCGGGCGGAAAACCCCATTCCGGTGGCTGGCGGTGAATGCGAGTTTACCCGCTACGGTTTCCGCGACTTCATCGCCGGCGGCTGCGTCGACATCGTCCAGCCCGACCTCGCGGTAACCGGCGGCTTCACCGCCTTCACCCACATCCTCGCCTTCGCCAATGCCTATGGCATTGCCACCGTTCCCCATGTCTGGGGGTCGGGCATCGCCGTGGCCGCCGCGTTGCAGGCGATTGCGGCAATTCCGCCGTTCCCGTTCACGGCAAACCCGATTCCGCTGCTCAACCAGCCGGTTATCGAGTTCGACCGCAAGCACAATCCGTTGCGCGACGACCTTCTGGCAGAGCGCTTCGAGCTGGTCGACGGCTGCCTCGCGGTGCCCGATCGCCCTGGCCTCGGCGTCACCGTCCGAGAGGAAGTTCTCGCCAAATACACCTACTGAGGGAGATCTGAAATGCGTTTCAAGGGCAAGAACGTTCTGGTGACCGGTGCATCGGCCGGACTTGGGCAAGTGATCGCAACATCGTTTGCCGCCGAGGGAGCCGATGTCGCCATCCTTGATTTCGCCGACGGCTCCAGGACGCGGGACCTCGTGCGGGCCGCCGGCCGGCGGAGCGAGGTGTTCAAGGCGGACGTTCGCGACGAGGCCGCCGTGGCCGCCGCCGTCGATGGCGTGCTGGACTTCTTCGGCGGTCGCATCGACACGCTTGTCAACAACGCCGGCTTCAATGGCCACTACAGCCTGATCAAGGACATGACGCTGGATCACTGGCGCGAGACGCTGGATATCAACCTGACCGGCACCATGCTGGTCACGCGCACCGTCATTCCGCACATGATCGCGCGCCGGGCCGGCACCATCGGCATCACGGCCTCCAACGTCGCGCGGCGCGGCCTGCCGTATCGGGCCGACTACGTCTGCTCGAAGTGGGCGATCCTCGGCTTCACCCAGACTCTGGCGCTTGAACTCGCCTCCGACGGCATCCGCGTCAACGCCGTCTGCCCCGGACCGATCGAGGGCGACCGCATCGAGGACGTCATGGTCCATCAGGCGGCGGTCGAGGGCAAGACGCTGCCCGAGATGCGCAAGGCATGGGAAGACGCCTCGCCGATGAAGCGTTTCGTGACGCCCGAGGAGGTCGCCGCGGCGATGCTGTTCCTGACCAGCGACGCCTCGAGTGCCATGACCGGTCAGGCGCTCAACGTCACCGCCGGCTTCCTGATGACTTGATCCACTGTTCCCCGCCGGCATTCGCCCTGCGGGTTTTTTGGGAGGAGTAGGTTATGAAAACTGTCGTCTCGCTGGCCCTCGCCAGCGCGCTTGCCGTCATGTCTTTTCCAAGCCTTGCACTTGCCGCCAGCAAGGGCCTCGTCGCCTATTCGCAGGCGGGCATGGAAAACGAATGGCGCGTCATGAACACCAAGGAGATGGAGAAGGCGTTCAAGGACGCCGGCTACGACTTCGTCTGGACCAATGCCAATTCCGATCCGGCCAAGCAGATCTCCGACATCGAGGACCTCCTGGCTCGCAAGCCGGTGCTGCTCGTCGTGGCGCCGATCGAGTATGAGCCGCTGGCGCCGGTGCCGGGCATGGCCGAGCAGGCCGACGTGCCGCTGATCGTCGTCGACCGCGCCCTGCCGGGAGCGCCCGGAACCGGCAACTGGCTGGCGCTGCTGACGACCGACTTCGTGGATACCGGCGCGCTGGTTGCCAAGGACGTCGTCAAGGACCTCACCGCCAAGAACGGTGCTCCCAAGGGCAACCTGCTGCATGTGACCGGCAACAAGGGTGCCTCGCCGGTGGTCGATGAGCAGACGGGTCTCGACAGCGTCTTCTCGCAGTATCCCGACATCAAGATCGCCGCGAGCTGCGACGGTCTTTATTCGCGTGAGCCCGGCCGCAAGTGCACCGAGGATCTGCTGCAGGCGTTCCCGGCCGGCAGCATCGACGGCATCGTGTTCGACAGCGACGACATGATGATCGGCGGCATCCAGGCCATCAAGGCGGCCGGCCGCAGCGAACTGCTCGGGCATCTGTGGGGCAAGGACGGCACCGTCGACGGCCTGACGGCCGTGATCAACGGCGAGGCCAACTTCACCGTGCAGACGCCGCCGTTCTTCGGTGCCGACACGGTCAAGGTGTTCGAGAAGTTCAAGGCGGGCGAGGCGATCGAGCCCAAGGTGCAGTACGTGCCCAAGGAAGTGTTCCAGCGCGACACCGACGAAAACAAGGCACGCCTGCCGGCCCGCATCCTGGAACTCAAGGCGATGGGCGTCGGCTGCTGCTGACGGCAAGCGGCCCGCGTCCCCCCGCGCGGGCCGACCATCCACTGCGGGGCTGGCCTGGCCAGTCCCGCAGACCATTCCGCTCAGCATCCCTAGAGGAGGAGACATGCAACCGGATACGGTTTCAGTCGGTGACGACCGCCGCCCCATAGCCCGCCTTCAGGGCATTCAGAAATCCTACCCCGGCGTCAAGGCGCTGAAGGGCATCGACTTTGACATCTTCGGCGGCGAGATCCACTGCCTGGTCGGCGAAAATGGCGCCGGCAAGTCCACGTTGATGCGCGTGCTGACCGGAGCCACCCAGCCGGACGCCGGCGTCATCGAGATCGATGGCCGGCCGACCATCCTCGATCCCGTGTCGCGCCTCGCCCATGGCATCGGCATCGTCCATCAGGAACTCGATCTCATTCCGGCCATGAGTGTTGCCGAGAACATCTTTCTCGGTCACGAGCCGCTGCTGCCGGGTGGGCGGATCGACCGCAAGGCGCTCGACGAGCGCACGATCCGGCTGCTCGGCAACTTCGATCTCGAGATTTCGCCGGATACGCCGGTCAGGACACTGGCGCCGGCCGAACAGCAGTTGGTGCAGATCGCCAAGGCGCTCAGCCACGACAATCGCATTCTCATCCTCGACGAGCCGACGGCATCGCTGACCGACAACGAGGTGGAGCATCTGTTTGCCCAGTTGAGGCGCCTGCGCGAGCAGGGTCTCGGCATCGTCTACATCTCGCATCGCCTGGAAGAGGTCACCGCGCTCGGCGACCGACTGACCGTCCTGCGCGATGGCGGCCATGTGCTGACCGCCCCGGTGGCCGGAATCAGCCGGACCGACATCATCCATGCCATGGTGGGGCGTCCGCTCGGCGAGCAGTTCCCCCGCTCCTCGCGCGTGACGTCCGACGTCGCTCTTTCCGTCGACCACCTGACGCGCCGGGGCGAGTTCGAAGACATTTCGTTCGAGGTGCATCGCGGTGAGGTGCTGGCCATCGCCGGAATCGTCGGGGCCGGACGAAGCGAACTTCTCGAGACGATATTCGGGCTTCGTCACGCCGACAGCGGCGCCGTCGCCATAGAAAAGCGGCCCGTCGAGATCCGCTCGCCGCGGGCGGCCATCCGGCTCGGTCTCGGGCTGGTCCCGGAAGAACGCCGGGAAAGCGGCCTGGTGCTCGGACGATCCGTCGCCGACAACCTCGTCTATCCGATCATCGACCGGCTTGGTAACTGGCTGTACTTCCGGCGCGGGCAAGCCCGAGAGGTGACGGATCGCTACGTTCGGGAACTGTCGATCAAGACCCCTTCGGCGGAGGTCCGGGCCGGCAGCCTGTCCGGCGGCAACCAGCAGAAGATCGTCATCGGCAAGTGGTTGGCGGCGGGCGTGCGCATCCTGCTGCTCGATGAACCGACGCGGGGCGTCGACGTCAACGCCAAGGCCGAGATCTACCGGCTGATCGACGAACTGGCCCAGTCGGGCGTCGCCATCATCGTCGCCTCGTCGGAGCTTCCCGAGGTGCTCGGCATTTCGGATCGGGTGATGGTCATCGCCCAGGGCCGCAAGACCGCAACGCTGAGGACGGCCGACACCAGCCAGGTCGAGATCATGCACTACGCCGTGGCGGCCAACGCCACCTCCCATTCCTCCGCCAGCCCCGTGGGCCTGCAATGAACCCGATTTCCTCTCCCAGCCCCGACGGCCATCGGCTGCCTAGGCCGTCAACCGCCGCACTGGTCCTGCGTTTCATCGCCGGCAACGAGCTGCTGCTGGTCTGGCTGGTCCTCGCCGCCGCCGCCTCGCTCGTTTCGCCGTTCTTTCTCACCGAGACCAACCTCCGCAACATTCTCAACCAGTCTTCGGTGCTCGGCATTCTGGCCTGCGCCCAGTTCCTGGTGGTGGTGATCGGCGGCTTCGACCTGTCGGTGGCCGCCGTTCTGGCGCTCGCCTCGGTGATCTTCGCCACCCTGGCACCCACGGCGCCACTGGCGGGCGCCCTGCTCGGCATCGCGGCCGGCGCCTCGCTGGGCCTCTTGAGCGGCATCGCGGTGACGCTGGGACGGGTGACCCCGATGATCGCCACGCTCGGCGTAATGGGCATTGCCCGTGGTCTCGCCTTCGTCGTTGCCGAAAAGAGCGTCTCCGTGCCCCCGGCCTTGCTGGCACCCTTCAAGGCGACGATCTGGCTGTTCAGCGTGCCGGTCATCGTCTGGCTGGTGCTGGCGGCGGCCCTCGCCTGGGTGCTGGCCCGGACGCGTTTTGGCCGCAACCTCTATGCGATCGGCGGCAACGAGCGTTCCGCCCGCCTCGCCGGCGTGCCGGTGCTCAAGCGCAAGCTGTCGGTCTATGCCCTGTCCGGTGCCCTGTCGGCCGTTGCCGGTCTGGCGCTGGTGGGCCGGACGTCTTCGGGTGTTCCGCATGTGGGCGCCGGCTGGGAGCTGGATTCGATCGCCGCCATCGTCATCGGCGGTGCGCGTCTGTTCGGCGGCGAGGGCAACATCCTCAAGGCCATGATGGGCGTCATCATCTACCAGACGGTCGCCAACATCATGAACCTGGTCAGCCTGAACCCCTTCTATCAGGACATCGTCAAAGCCGTCGTCATCATCATCGTCGTTGGCGTCAGCGTCACGCGCGCCGCCAGGCAGCAGGGAGGCCGGTCATGAGCGCCTTGATCGAAGTGGCCGGCACGCGGCTGCGGTCGCCGCGTTTCTGGCAGGAGAACGGCACGCTGGCAGTGCTTCTGCTCTTCGTCGTCTTCGCCACCGTGGTTTCGGAGGGCGTGTTCATACGCCCCTCCAACCTGATCACCATCCTCTATCAGGCGTCCATCGTCGGTGTGCTGGTTCTCGGTCAGTCGCTGGTGGTGATTGCCGGCGGTCTGGACCTGTCCATCGTGGCGGTGCTGATCCTGTCGGCCACTGTGATGGGCGGCGCCGGCTCCGAACAGCAGTCGATGATGATGCTCGGTGGTCTGCCCTACATCGGGCTCTGGCCGGCGGTGTTCGCGGGCTTCCTGACCGCCGCCTTCTTCGGCCTGATCAACGGCCTGATGGTGACGGCCCTGCGCATCCCGGCGTTCATCAGCACTCTGGCGACAACGCTGCTGGTCGGCGGCATCATCCTGGTGGTTACCGGAGGATCGCCGATCTACTACCCCGATCCTTTCTTCACCAACTTCGGCAATGCCAAGCTTTTCGATCTGCCGGCCCCCGTCTACGTGTTCTTCGGCCTGGCCGCCGTGGTCTGGTGGCTGCTCAACCACACGAGCTTCGGTCGCAAGCTCTATGCCGTGGGGGGCAGCGAGCGGGCGTCGCACTATTCGGGGCTGTCGGTATTCGGAATGCGGCTGGCGGTCTTCGTGCTGTGCGGTCTGTGCGCGGGCCTGGCCGGCTTCCTGTTCCTGAGCCGGACCGGCTACATCTCCTACGCTTCGGGCGCCGATCTGCTCATGACGACGATCGCTTCGCTGGTGGTCGGCGGCATCAGCCTCGCCGGCGGCGTCGGCGGCGTCAAACACGCGGTCTCCGGCGTGCTGCTGCTCGCCGCGCTCAGCAACTTCATGAACATCATGCTGATCTCCCCGCATATCCAGGACGCGGTGAACGGCTTCGTCATCCTGATAGCCGTCTCGACCTACAGCTACATCAACTCCGAAAAGGCATGAAAGGTCGAGCTTTGCCCAAGCGCATCGCCATTGTCGGGGCAGGGGGCGTCGGTGGTGTCATTGCCGCCCACCTGGCCGAGGCTGCCGAGGTGTCGCTGGTGGCGCGCGGGACGCATCTCGAGACCATCGTCCGCGATGGTCTGGCGTTCGAGGGGCTCGATGGCAATCGCCGGCGGCTGTCGGTTGAGGCGGTGGCCGATCTCAGGGAGCTGCCATCAAGCTTCGATGCCGTTCTCGTCTGCGTCAAGGGTAACCAGTTGCTCGACGTCGTCGATCAGGTCGCCGCCGCCGGCAGCCCGATCGTCTTCGTCCAGAATGGCCTGCCCTGGTGGTATCTCGCGGACCTGATGGACCTCTGCGGCGGCCGAGCGAACCGCCTCGATCCGAATGGCCGTCTCGCCCGGAGCGTGCCGCGTTGTTCGGCCGGCATCGCCTACTTCGGCGGGTGCGTCGAGGCGCCCGGAGTGGTCCGGCAGACCGCGCCGGGGCCGCTGGTGCTGGGCCATGCCAGAGGCGCGGCCGATCGGAGGCTGTCGGCCCTGACCGGGCTGATCGAGGCCGGCGGGCTTCCGTGCCGCGAGAGCCCCGACATCAGGGGCGAAATCTGGGACAAGCTCACGGTCAATGTCGCGCTCAACGCCGTCGCCGTCCTGACGCGCCGCTCGATCCCCGACATGCTGGCCGATCCCCGTCTCGCGGCGACGATCGATGCCTTGGCGGCCGAGGTGAGCGCCCTGGCGCAGGCATTCGGATATGTCCCCAGCTTCGACCGGCCGGCTCGGCAGGCACTGGCCCGACCGGGCCAACTGTCATCGACGCTTCAGGACATGCTTGCCGGAAAGGCGATCGAGTTCGATTGCCTGTTCGGTGTCGTGCTCGATGTCGCCGCGGCCTGCGGGCTACGCGCTCCCGTCTTGGAAACTCTCGCTCCACTCATTGCCGCGGCGGGCCGGGTTCATGCCGACCCGGACCTTGCCGCAGTCGCGGGACGCGATCGCTGATCCGGGGCAATCCCGCCTTGCGGCAAATGGGTCCAGACCAAAGGAGAAGCAAATGCTTAAATCGATTGACCGGCGGCTCAATGCGGACGTCCTCCACGCCCTGGCCCTGATGGGGCATGGCGATACCCTGGTTCTTGCCGACACCAACTTCCCAGCCGCTTCGACGGCGGCGGGAACGCCCTACGGTCGATTGCTGCACCTGAGCGGGCTGACGCTCGGCGAGGCGGCTGCGGCCGTGCTGACCCTGTTGCCGCTCGATACGCTGGCCGAACCGGCGTGCCGGATGCAGGTCGACGGCGATGCCGAGAAGGTGCTGCCCGTCCAGGCCGAGGCGCAAGCCGCCATAGACGCCGCAGATCCGGATGCCGGCCGTATCGCGTCGCTGGCACGGCAGGACTTCTATGCCGCGGCGCGGGGAGCCTTCGCGGTGATTACCACCGGCGACCAGCGCTTTTATGGCACCCTGATCCTCCGCAAGGGAGCGATCGCGCCCTGAAGGCAGAACATTCGTTCGCCAACGAGTTCGGTTTTGACCGCGCGCGGGTTGTCAGTCTGAAGAAATACCTTATGGCTGTAGCACTGCCCATCGCCGAAACGGATCGTGACCGGCACACTGAATCTGATGTGGACAAAATGGCCAATTCAAAGCTCATGACGAACATCGCCGAGCCCCCGGTCGAGCCTATTGCCCTCGAAACCCTTGCGGGCCGCGTATTTGATGCCCTGAGCGCCGAGGTGTTGTCCGGCCGCCTGCGTCCCGGCCAGCGCGTCGATCTCGGGCACTACGCCACCATCTGGAACGTCTCGCTGACCCCGTTGCGCGACGCCGCAAAGCAGTTGGAAGTTCTGGGCTTCCTGAAGGTCATGCCGCGGCGCGGCATCTTTGTCGCCGAGCTGACCGCCAAGGAGGTCAAGGATATCTTCGATCTGCGGATCGCCTTCGAAAGCATGGCTGTAAGACTGGCGACGCCGCGTATTCCGCATGTCGAAGTCGAACGCGTCCGCCAGCTCTATATCGAGGCCGGCGAAGCTGCGAAACTCGATGAGCAGGACGAATCGCTATCCAAGGTCGACCTTTTGATTCACAAGCTGGCGCTCGACTACTGCGGCAATGCCCGCCTCCGGAAGATGATGGAGGACATGTGGGACCTGGTCGAATGGTGCCAGAACACCATTGCCTTGCGGCTCAACGAACCGTTCATGACCACCTTGCCCGAGCATCTCGCCATTTGCGATGCCATATTGTCCGGTGATCCCGAGGCCGCCTCCGACGCGATGTTCGATCATCTGGCCCTTACATCGGAGCGTATCCAGACGATTCTGCAACAAGAGAACCGGCAAGGCGGGGCTTAGCCATGTTGCGGCAAGCGCAGGCGGTTGCCGGGCCTCAAGCGCCTGGTGTCTCCAAGTCCGCGGCGGCGATGTCGCTGACGCTCTCGTCGTAGGTCAGGCTGACCCGTTCGATATGCCGCTTCAGGAGCGTGAGGCATGCCGAAAGGTCGCGTGCCCTGATCAGTTCGAGCATCTGGTGATGCTCTTCGTCCGAGTGGCGGGTATGATCCGGCTTGCGGGACAGGTGGGTTCTCAGCGCGGCCAGTTTCCCGACATACAGGGTGTAGGTGCTTTCCAGGTAGGCGTTATCGCAGCATTCGAAGAAAACCTGGTGGTAGTCGGTGTCGGCGTTGAGATAAGCGCGCTCGTCATGAGCCGCGTGGGCTTTCTCCATGGCCTCGACGACGACGGCAAGCTTCCCGGCCAGTTCCTCGGGGTGCCGTTCGATGGCATGGCGCAGCGCGGCCTCTTCGAGGGCGTAGCGCAGTTCGCAGATTTCCCGGATCTCGCGAGCCGACAGCGTGAAGACGGTGACGCCGCGTTGCGGGTAGATGTTGACCAGCCCTTCCAGGCGGAGCTGGGCGAGAGCCTCGCGCACCGGGGTCTTGGAGACATTCAGCTTTTCTGCGAGCTGTCGCTCCGACAGCACCTCGCCGAGCCCGAAATCACCTTCGACGATGGCGTGGCGAATACGGTTCGCCACTTCCTCGGCCATTGAGCGTGGACGCTCGATCGGGCGCATCATGTCTCCTTGGGATTGCTTCCCGCCGCGGTTGCCACCGACCCGATCTTGATGGAACAGCTCCTGGAAGCCCGTCAACAGAAATCTGGAACCGGCCGTCGGCGGCGACCGGTTGCCGGCTTGAAGGCTAGGCGGGATTCTGCGGTAGCGCGGCGACGAAGTCGCGGCCGCGACGCACCAGTTCCTCGACCGTCATGCGCGGCGTATAGAGCGCCGAACCAAGCCCGAAGCCGTTGGCGCCCGCCTCGAGGTAGGGCTTCATCGTGCCGGGCGCGATGCCGCCGACTGGAAACAGGCCCACTCGCCTCGGCAATACGGCGCGCCAGGCCTTCACCACCGGGGGAGGGATCATCTCGGCGGGAAAGAGCTTGAGGAAGGTGGCGCCGGCCTCGATGGCGGCAAAGGCCTCGCTGGGCGTTGCCACGCCGGGCCCGTAGCAAAGGCCGAGTTCGCGGCAGGCGGCGGCGACAAGCGGGCTGAAGTTGGGGGCGACGATCAGCCGGCCGCCGGCGGCCTGCACCTCTCGCACCTCCTCGGGGCGCAATACGGTTCCCGCGCCGATGATGGCGTCGGCGCCGTATCGCTCGGCGGCGCGGCGAATGCTCACGAGGGCGTCGGGGCTGTTGAGCGGGATCTCCAGAATGCGGAATCCGGTGCCGATCAGCCCGCCGATCGCCGGCTCGGCCTCGTCCGGGGTTATGCCCCTCAGAATGGCCACCAGCGGACAGGCGGCGATCGCTTGGGTCCAGGATATGCTCATGACAGCTTCGCCAGCCTCCCGATCTCGAAAAGGCCGCGCCGGGCCATGCCCGGTTCGGCCATCAAGGCCTTGCGCCCGAACACCTCGAAGGCAAGGCGATACCGCTCGGCGAGATCGCCCCGACCGATGATGGTCGGCCTGTCGACGGCCGAATGGTTGGCAAGCCCGGCTTTCACCTCGTCGCCGATCAGAAGGCCCGAGAGATAGTCGGGCACGGCATCGGTGGCCAGTTGCTTGAAAAGCACCAGCGTCCTGGCCGAGAAGACGAGGGACAACAGCGCCTTGCGGTTCTCTAAGGCGGCCCGGACTCCCGCCCGGAAGGCCTCCTCGCGGAATGGGCCGTCCTCGGCGAGGCGGCCGAGGATCGACTGGCCCCTCAGCAGGGCGAAGGCTTCCCCGGTCATGCAGGTGTCGAAGGCGCGGATTTCGCCATTCGCCGCCGTCACCCACTTGCTGTGGGTGCCGGGCATGACGAATAGGCCGCCCGGCAGATCGCTCGCCGCGATATGGCCGACCAGCTCTGTCTCTTCACCGCGCATGACGTCGGGCGTCGTACCGGCGTCGAGGCGGGCGAGACCGGTCACGAATTGGATGGTGTGCCCGGATTGGGTCGTAAAGGGGTGCAGGTTGTCGGCAAGCTGCCTGGCCGAGGCCGGAAGCGGCAGGTAGGGCGTCTCATGCCAGCCGTTGCGGCTGGTTATCATGCCCGATGCGATGACCGGCAGTCCCGGATGATCGGCCAGCCATCCGCCGATCTCGGCATGAAAGACGTCTTCGAACCGGCCGTGGGCGACGGTCAGGATGCCGGACGGAGCCGCTTTCTCGGCCACGACCGAGCCGTCGCCGGCCATCAGCCAGGCCCGGAACGAACTGGTTCCCCAGTCGAGTCCGATCAATTGCGGTGTCATATTGCGTTTCCTCTTGGGGTACGCCGCCGCCCGCCGTCGTTCCAGGCTGGTGGCAGCGGTCGTTTGTTGTCGCTCACGCGGTCGGAACCGCCTGATCGGCGGCCGCGATGTCGGCGACCTCGGCCGCGTAGGTCGACTTTGTGCGGCCAATATGGCCGTCCAGCACGCTCATGCAAGCGGCGATCTCCCGCGTCCGCACCAGGTCGAGCATGCGGCAATGCTCCTCGAACGACCGCTCGGTATGGTGCGGCTTGCGGGCGAGGTGGGTGCGCAGCGCGGCGATCTTTCCGACGTGAAGGCTATAGGTGTCCTGCAAGTATAGATTGTCACAGCACTGAAAGAACACCTCGTGATAGGCGGTGTCGGCTGAGAGATAGCGGCGGTGGTCCGCTTCGGCCCGCGCCAGCCGCATCTCGTCCACCAGACGCGCCAGTCCGTCGGCGAGCTGGGCCGGATTGCGCTCGAGCGCATAGCGGAGAGCCGCCGATTCAAGCGCCTGCCGCAGTTCGCAGATGTCGCGGATCTCGCGGGCGGACAGGGTGAAGACCGTGGCGCCGCGCTGCGGATAGACCCGCACCAATCCCTCCATGCGCAATTGCGCAAGAGCCTCTCGAACCGGCGTTTTGGAGACCCCCAGCCGGTCGGCCAACTGCCGTTCCGAGATGGCCTCTCCCAGTCCGAGATCGCCATCGACGATGGCCTGGCGAATGCGGTCGGCTACCTCTTCGGCAAAGGACGGCGGCCTCTGGATTGGGCGCATCGCGTTTCTCCTGTCTCTCGGAAATGCCTCTTGACTGACATCTGGCGTCTGGTGTACCAGACATCAAGTGCCAGCTCAACAGGGTTTTGGAGCCGGTCCACCGGACTGCGGAGGGGCAGATGGAAGCGGAAGTGGCAGTCGCCTGCGCCAACCAGCACGGCGAGGGTGTCGTCTGGTCGGGCGAGCATGGCCTCGTCCTGTGGACCGACATCCAGGGCGAGCGGCTGTGGCGCCTCGACCCGGCCGGCGGCCGGGCGGCCGAGCACCCGGTTCCGGGGCGGCTCTGCTGTTTCGCGCCACGCCGGGGCAGGCCATGGAACGAGCTGGTCGCCGCCTTCGCCGACGGCTTCGCGCTCCTCGACGTGCTGACCGGTAAGCGGCGCGACATCGCGCCCTTCGAGCCGGAGCTGCCGACCACCCGCCTCAACGACGGCCGCACCGATCCCCTGGGTCGGCTGATCGTCGGCGGCATGGACGAAGCGGCGGAGGCGAAGGGGATTTCATCGGTCTGGCGTCTCGACGCCGATCTCGGCCTGACGCGCCTGTTCGGCGGCGTCGCCTGCGCCAACTCCACCTGTTTTTCGCCGGACGGCCGCACGCTCTATTTCGCCGACAGCGGCGAGAAGACCATCCGCGCCTACGACTACGACGTCGAGACCGGTTCGGTCGGTAAGGCGCGGCTGTTCGCGGCGGTCGACGGCGTCCCCGACGGTTCCTGCGTCGACGCCGAGGGCTGCCTGTGGAACGCCGTCTGGGAGGGCTATCGCGTCGACCGCTGGTCGCCGGATGGCAGGCTGATCGGTTCGGTCGCCCTGCCGGTCGCCAAGCCGACCTGCTGCGTGTTCGGCGGCGACGATCTTTCCACCCTTTACGTGACGACGTCGCGCCTCGGCGAGAGCGAGGAGCGGTTGCGGCGTGAGCCGCTGGCCGGCGCGCTGTTCGCCGTCCGCCCCGGCGTCGCCGGCCTGCCGGGCGTGCCGTTCGCCGGCTGACGAATTTTTGAGGGGGCACCCCGTCCGCGGAGGAGCGGGCGGTGGGCGCCGAGAAGTGGAGGAATGTCATGACCTATGTATCGGGCCTCGGCCGCATCGCGGCCGGCACGTTGGCGGCGGCGCTCCTGACGGCGCTGCCGGCGGCGGCTTTCGACTATCCGGCGCCGACGCCGCTCGCCGACGGCACCCAGGCCGACGTCTCCCGGCTGAAGAACGACGGCGCCATCTCCATCGCCTACATGCCGCCGGCCACCGAATTCGCCTACTACATGGCGATCGGCGAGGGCATCAAGGCCGAGGCGGCCAAGGCCAAGGTCGAGACCTTCATGCTGGCGCCGCAGTCGGGCGCCGACATCAACGGCCAGATGGGCATGATCCAGGATGCCATCACCCGCGGCGTCGACGCCATCATCCTGTCCACCCACGACGAGGCGGCCGCCGCGCCGCTGGTCAAGCAGGCGGTGGAGAAGGGCATCGCCATCGTCATCGTCAACTCCGATTTCACCGGCTTCCCGACGCCGGTCGACGCGGTGGTCGGCTATTCGCAGCGCAAGGGCACCGAGAAGATCGGCGCCTACCTGCTGGACAAGCTCGGCGGCAAGCCGGCGGTGGTCGGCGTCATCGAGGGCCAGCCCGGCTACCATTCGACCGAGCGGGTCGGCGGCTTCCTGACGGCGGTGAAGGACAAGCCCGGCATCACCATCAAGGCCTCGCTGCCCGGCGCCTGGAACGTCGAGGGCGGCAACACCGCCGGCATGGACATGCTGCAGGCCAATCCCGACATCGACGTGATCTTCGCCGCCAACGACTACATGATCATGGGCGCCCAGGCGGCCGCCAAGACGCTCGGCCGCACCAAGGTCATGCTGCTCGGCAACGACGGCGACACCGCCGCCATGGAACAGATCGCCGCCGGCACCGTCAACGCCACCGTCAACACCTCGCCCTACATCATGGGCGAGATCGCCCTGACGGTCGCCGTCGACGCGCTGAACGGCACGTTCAAGGGCGGCTTCGTCGAGACACCGACCACCGTCATCGACGCGGCCAACGTGCTGCCGGTGCTTCAGAACCCGGACTCGCTCTATCCGAAGCCGAGCAAGGCCTACTGACCGCTCGACCCACGCGTTTCCGACCTCTTGCCTCGGGCGGCGGCGATGCCGTCGCCCGGGAGCGGGATGTCGACCGGAGCCAGCAACGATGCCCACGCGCACGCCGGTATGGAGTCTCAGGTCGGTCAGCAAGCGCTTCGCCGGCGTGCTCGCCAACGACCGCGTCTCCATCGATCTGCATCCGTCCGAAATCCACGGCCTGATCGGCGAGAACGGCAGCGGCAAGTCGACGCTGATCAAGATCCTGTCGGGCGCCTACCAGCCGACCGCCGGCGACATCCTGAAGGAAGGCCGGCCGATCGTGCTCGGCGATCCGATCGCCGCCCGGCGGGCCGGCGTCTCCACGGTGTTCCAGGAATTCTCGCTGGTGCCGCAATTGTCGGTGGCCGAGAACATCCATCTCGGCCGGCTGCCGAAGCGGCACCGCCGGGTCGACTGGGCCGGCATGCGCGACAATGCCGTCCGCCTGCTCGCCGACATGGACATCGGCATCGATCCCGACCGCCCGGTCGGCAGCCTGTCGGTGGCCGAGCAGCAACTCGTCGAGATCGCCAAGGCGCTGTCCACCGAAGCCTCGCTGTTGATCCTCGACGAGCCGACCACGGCGCTCGGCCTCGAGGAGATCGCCCGCCTGCACGGCCTCTTGCGTCGCCTTCGCGATCGCGGCACCGCCATCCTCTACATCTCCCATCGCCTCGACGAGGTGACCGACCTCGTCGACTGCGTCACCATCCTGAAGGAGGGACGCGTGGTGTCGGCCGCCGCCGAGTCGCGCGTCGACATCGATTTCATCGTCGGCCGGATGGTCGGCGACGTCGGCGAGCACTATCCCAAGGAGCGCAACGCCACCGATCGGGTGGCGCTGGAAGTCCGGGGCCTGTCGAGCCGCAACAAGGTGACCGACGTCAGCTTCGACGTGCGGGTCGGCGAAGTGTTCGGCCTTGCCGGCGTGCTCGGCTCGGGGCGCACCGAAGTGGCGCGGGCGCTGTTCGGGCTCGACCGCCCGACCGCCGGTTCGGTGCGCTGGAAGGGCCGGCCGCTCGACCTTTCTTCGCCCCATGCGGCGATCGCCGCCGGCTTCGCGCTGGTGCCGGAAAACCGCAAGTTCGACGGCCTGTTCTTCAACTTCACCGGCTTTCCCAATATCACCGTAGGCAGTCTCGACCGGCTTGGGCCGGCCTGGGCGATCAGCCTTGCCGCCGAACGGGCGGCCGGCCGCGCGCTGGTGCACGATCTCGAAATCACGCCGGCCGCCGAGACGCGCGAGGTCGGCAACCTCTCCGGCGGCAACCAGCAGAAGATCGTCATCGCCCGCTGGCTCTATGCCGGCGCCGAGCTGCTGATCCTCGACGAGCCGACGCAGGGCATCGACGTCGCCGCCAAGATCGCCGTCTACAAGCTGATCAACCGGCTGACCCGCGAGGGCAGGTCGGTGATCCTGATCTCGTCCGACCACGAGGAGCTGATGGCGATGTCCGACCGCATCGGCATCATGAGCCACGGCCGCCTCGTCAGGGTCGGCGACACCTCGTCCGTCAGCAAGATCGATTTCGTCCGCGCCTCGGCCGCCGCCGGAGCGCCCGCCGCGGAGCTGTCGCAATGAACCTCTTCAAAGACATCGTCGGGCCGCTCG
Source organism: Rhodobacterales bacterium Alpha_02 (assembly GCA_001603295.1). Taxonomy (GTDB): domain Bacteria; phylum Pseudomonadota; class Alphaproteobacteria; order Rhizobiales; family Pleomorphomonadaceae; genus Pleomorphomonas. Next base: position 2,325 of record LUYO01000173.1, on the reverse strand, counting down.
CCGCCATGGTCATGGTGGCGCTGGTCGTCGCGCTGACCACCAACAATTTCCTCGACGCCGGCAACCTGTCCAACCTGACGCTGCAGGTGTCGATCGTCGCCATCGTCGCCATCGGCTCGACGGTGGTGATCTTCACCGGCGGCATCGACCTGTCGCCCGGTTCGGCCATTGCGCTCTTGACCATGGTGTTCGCCGAGGTCATCCGCAACTGGGGCCTGCCGATCCCGGTGGCCATCGTCGTGGTGCTGCTGCTCAGCCTGGTGCTCGGCCTCGTCACCGGCGGCCTCACCGCCTACGGCCGCATCCCGAGCTTCATCACCACGCTGGCCGCCCTGTCGGCCTTCCGCGGCGTCGCCTTCATGTTCAACAACGGCTCGCCGGTGTTCCAGCTGTCGCCCGACCTCGAAGGCCTGTTCTACGGCCGCGTCTTCGGCCTGCCACTGCCGCTGCTCTACGTGGTGGCCACCTACGCCGTCGCCTTCTACGGACTGCGCTACACGGCGATCGGCCGGGCGATCTACGCGGTCGGCGGCAACCCCAGCGCCGCCCGGCTGTCGGGCATCGACGTGCGCGGCGTTCAGCTCGTCGCCTTCCTGGTGGCCGGCCTCGCCGCCGGTCTCGGCGCGGTGCTGATGTCGGCCCGGCTCAACTCCGGCTCGCCCAACTACGGCGTCGGCCTCGAACTGTCGGCCATCGCCGCGGCGGTGATCGGCGGTGCCAGCCTCTCCGGCGGCCGCGGCAACATCGTCAACACGGCCATCGGCGCCATGACCATCGTCATCGTCCAGAACGGCCTCAACCTCAACGCCGTACCCACTTCATTCCAGAACGTCATCACCGGCGCCATCATCGTCCTCGCCGTCGGCATCGACATGTGGCGGCTGGAGATTGCCCACGTCCTCTCCGCGATCTTCGCCGGCCGCCGTCGTGGCCCGGCCCTCGTCAGCAAGAAGGAAGCCTGAAATGGAAACCCAAGCCCGTCCCGTCACCTTCAGCCACATCGGCATCACCGTCACCGACCTCGACAAGGCGGTCGACTTCTACGTGAAGTGCTTCGGCGTCTACGTCATCATGGGTCCGACCACCATTACCCAGGACGACAGCGCCATCGGCCTGATGTGCGACGACGTGTTCGGCGCCGGCTGGGGCTCGTTCCGCATTGCCCACGTCGCCACCGGCGACGGCATCGGCATCGAGATGTTCGAGTTTCCCAATTCCGTCCGCCGCGAGGAGAACTTCGAGTTCTGGAAGACCGGCGTGTTCCATTTCGCCGTGCAGGACCCGGACGTCGAAGGTCTCGCAGCCCGCATCGAGGAAAACGGCGGCAAGATCCGCATGCGGCAGGTCCGCTATTACTATCCCGGCGAGAAGCCCTACCGGATGGTCTATTGCGAAGACCCCTTCGGCAACATCCTCGAAATCTACAGCCATTCCTACGAGCTGACCTATTCCGCCGGCGCTTACGTCTAAGCGCCTGGCGCCGCATTGCCCAAGGGGGCCGAGAATGTCCAAGTTCAAGGTGGTCATCACCGATTTCGACTATGGCGACACCGACATCGAGCGCGCCATCCTCGAGCCGGTGGGGGCGGAGGTCGTCGCGCTCCAGGCCAAGACGGAAGACGATCTCTTGACGGCGGCGGCCGACTGCGACGCCATCGTCAACCAGTATGCCCGCGTCGGCGCCCGCACCATCGCCGCCATGGAGAAGTGCCGGGTGATCGCCCGCTACGGCGTCGGCGTCGACATCGTCGACGTCGAGGCGGCAACGGCAAAGGGCATCCTGGTCACCAACGTGCGCGACTACTGCACCGAGGAGGTGGCCGACCACGCCGTGGCCCTCTGGCTGGCGCTCGCCCGCAAGCTCGTCCTCTACGACCGGGCGACGCATGCCGGCGTCTGGCGCTGGCAGAGCGGCGCGCCGGTCTGGCGCCTCAGCGGCCGCAGCATGGGCATCGTCTCCTTCGGCCGCATCGGCCAGGCGATCGCCGCTCGCGCCAGGGCGTTCGGCGTCGATCTCCTGGTCTACGACCCCTATGTCGCAGACGCGCTGATCGTCGAGGCCGGCGCCCGCCGGGTGGACAAGGACGAACTGCTGGCGGTTTCCGACGTGCTGGTGCTGCAGGTGCCGCACACGCCGGAAACCCACCACTTCCTCGGGACGGCGGAGTTCGCGCGGGTCAAGCCGGGGGTCATCGTGGTCAATACCGGCCGCGGTCCGACCATCGACAACCAGGCGCTCTACGAGGCGCTGGTGGCGGGGCGGGTGGCCGCCGCCGGCCTCGACGATCCCGAGGAGGAGCCGGCCAAGCGCGCCCATTGGGACCC
>LUYO01000172.1:0-1989 GCA_001603295.1 Rhodobacterales bacterium Alpha_02 | reverse complement strand
CAGGCGCTCGCCGATCTCGGCCTGTCGCCGGCCGACGAGATCGCCGCCTATGGCGGCTCGGCGCCGATCTCCGACAAGGGAACCAAGTCGCTCGCCCGCGCGCTGATCGCCAGCGGGCGGACGACCGAGGCGTCGGCGCTGCTCGGCGCCTGGTGGGCGCGCGAGCCGCTGTCGCCGGCCGACGACAAGGCGGCGATCGCCGAGTTCGGCAAGGTGCTGACCCGCGCCCAGCACAAGGCGCGCTTCGACATGCTGATGTATGCCGACCGGGTCACCCAGGCGTCGGCGCTCGCCCCTTACTTGCCGGACGGCTACGCGGCGCTGGCGTCGGCCCGCGCCGCCGTGCTGCGCGGCGGCCGCGACGCCGGCCAGAAGCTCGAAGCGGTGCCGAAGGCGGCGCGCAAGGATCCGCTCTATCCGTTCACGGTGGCCGAATGGCACCGCCGCGCCGACCGACCGGAGGAGGCGGCGAAGGCCATTCTGTCCGCCGACGCCGCGGCCACGGCGCCGCACGGCGACGCCTGGTGGGTGGAGCGGCGCATCGTCTCGCGCGATCTGATGGAGAAGAACAGCGTTCGCCTTGCCTACAAGGTGGTGGCCAGTCAGGCCGGCGGCGGCGAGACGACCTTGCAGGAAGCTCACTTCCACGCCGGCTGGTATGCCCTGCGCTTTCTGAAGGATCCCAACGCCGCCGTGCGCCACTTCGGCGAGCTGGAAAAGGTGTCGCAGAAGCCGATCTCGCGCGCCCGCGCCAACTACTGGATCGCCCGCGCCGAGGAGGCGGCCGGCCGCACCGAGAATGCGCGTACCCGCTATGGCCGCGCGGCGGCCGAAGAATTCACCTTCTACGGCCAACTGTCGCGGGTGAAGCTCGGCATGCCGACGCTGGGCCTGCCGCCGGTGCCCAAACCCACCGACGCCGACCGCGCCGCCTTCGCGCGCACCGATCTCGCCCGCGTGCTGGTCCTTCTGCTCCAGACCGGCCGGCAGAGCGACGCCAACCTCCTCTATCTGGAACTGGCCAAGACGCTGCCGACCGGTGGTCAGGTGGCGATGCTCGCCGCCTTCGCCGAGAGCCAGGGCGACCATCGCCTGGCGCTTCAGGTCGGCAAGCTCGCCGCCGAGCGCCGCATCGGCGCCGAACGCCTCGCCTTCCCGCTGGAGGCGATTCCCGAAAGCGCCCGCCGCCAGACCAAGGTGGAAACGGCGATGGTCTACGGCATCGCCCGCCAGGAAAGCGCCTTCGATCCCCGCGCCCGCTCGTCGGCCGGCGCGCTCGGCCTCTTGCAACTCATCCCGACCACGGCGGCCAACACCGCCAAGGCGATCGGCGTCACCTTCTCCAAGGACCGGCTGACCAGCGACCCCGGCTACAACGCCACGCTCGGCGCCGCCCACCTGCGCGAGCTTCTGGACGAGTTCGGCGGCTCCTACATCCTGACGTTTGCCGCCTACAACGCCGGCAAGAGTCGAGTCAGGGAATGGGTGCAGCGCTTCGGCGACCCGCGCAACCCGAACGTCGACCCCGTCGACTGGATTGAGAGCATCCCCTACGGCGAAACGCGCAACTACGTGCAGCGGGTGCTGGAGAACATCCAAGTCTACCGCGAGCGCCTCGACGGCGCCCGCCTCGCCATCGCCGAGGACTTGCGGCGCGGCCGCTGAGGCGAGCGCCGGCGGATTCGCCGTGAAGGCCACGCCGAGGGCGGCTGCGGACGTCAAAACCCGCCGCGGCGAGCGTCGTTGCGAGGAAATTTCCGAGGAAAATCAGGCGGATTCCGCCACTTTTCCACGTCCCTCGCACCGAGCCGGCAAAAAGTCGGAAAAGGCCGCTTGACTTCCCGGAGGCCATCCCCTAATTCACCGCTCACCAACACGGAACGCGGCGCTGCCGACAAGACAGCGAGCGGTACGATACGGCCCAGCGGGGGTGTAGCTCAGTTGGTTAGAGTGCCGGCCTGTCACGCCGGAGGTCGCGGGTTCGAGCCC
>LUYO01000171.1:2417-2576 GCA_001603295.1 Rhodobacterales bacterium Alpha_02 | reverse complement strand
AGAGCGAGCGGATGATCCAGTCCAGGTAGCCCCTCATCCGCAGGGTGCCGTAGACAAGCTGCGTCAGGAGGGCACGGTCGGACGGTTCGTCGAAAACCTGGCTGGAAAGGACCTCGTCGAGGAGCGGCTCCGCGAAGGCGCCGGTGGTGTCGACGCGCG
>LUYO01000171.1:0-2387 GCA_001603295.1 Rhodobacterales bacterium Alpha_02 | reverse complement strand
CGCGGGCCGCGCTTCCGGGGAATCCGTCAGGAATCCGCTCCGGGGTCGGTAACCCCGGAAGAAATCCCCAACGGGCATGCGTTTCTTGCTCTCCATCTGGATGTCCCTGAGGATCACGATGCCGTTCCCGGCGGAGACCTCAAGCCCGCCGTCCCGTAGGGATCCGATCTTCCCGGGAGGCTCCGTCACGGGCTGTTCCTGTGCGGATGCCGAGAACACCTTCACCTGCTTCCCGTCCAGCCACGTGCAGGCGCAGGGCGCCGGGGCGAGGCCGCGGACCAGGTTGACGATCTCCGAGGCGGGCCGCTCCCAGCGGATCAGGCTGTCTTCCCGGGTCAGCTTCGGCGCGAGGGTTGCGAGGTGCGATTCCTGGGGACGCCGGTGGACCGTTCCGGCCAGCAGGCCCTCAATCGTCCGGACGAGCAGGCCGGCTCCACTCACGGCCAGGCGGTTGTGGAGCTCCCCGGCGTTCTCCTCCGCGCCGATGGGGGTCTCTTCCTGGAGGAGGATGTCGCCGGTGTCCATCCCCTCGTCCATGAACATGATGGTGACGCCGGTGACGCGCTCGCCCCGGATGAGTGTCCAGTTGATCGGCGCCGCGCCTCGATATTTCGGGAGCAGCGAGGGGTGAACGTTGAGGCATCCCAGAGGGGGGGCTTCCAGGACGGCCTTGGGCAGGATCTGGCCGAAGGCGGCCACGGCCACCAGGTCCGGGCGCAGGCGGTGGAGCGTGTCGAGGAAGGATCCGTCGCGGACCCGTTCGGGCTGGAAAACCTCGATGCCCAGTTCCTCCGCTCTCTCTTTCGCCGGCGGAGGGGCGAGGTGCTTGCCTCTTCCCTTGGGGCGGTCGGGCTGCGTCACGACCCCGACGACGGGGTATCCGGCCCGGACGAGCGCATCCAGGGAAGGGACGGCGAATTCAGGGGTGCCCATGAACAGGACGGCAGGCTTCGTCATCGTCCGGTCTCCTCTCATTTCCCCAACAGGGAGGCCAGGGTTTCCTCGGGGTTCCGGCAGGGCATGCAGGCGAGTCCCCCGTCCGGACTGACGATGGCGAGGGAGGGAACGCCCCGGACACCGAACGCCTCCGATACCTGCCCGGTCTCGTCCAAGAGCATCCTGTAGGGGATCTGGTACTGGGAGGCGAAGCGGGACACCTTGCTCTTCGACTCGAGGATGTCGATGCCGACCATGACCAGTCCCTTCGGCTGGAAGCGGGCGTAAAGCTCCTTGTAGTAAGGAATTTCGGACCGGCAGGTGGAGCACCAGGTCGTGGAAAAGACGATCAGGGTCGTTTTCCCCTGCTGGTCGCGGAGGCGGAATGTCTGTCCATTTACGTCCTGGAGCGTGAAATCCGGGGCCTGGCCCGCCGCGGGCCCGGGGCCGGGGCCGGGGCCGGTCCGGACCGGCGGAGGCGGGGCGTCGCAGGAGGCCAGGAGAAGAATGCCCGCCAACAGAAGCAGAAGAAGCGGGTTCTGCAACCTTTCATATCTATCAAACGTTCTCATACGATTCTCGTCACCCCCAGAACATGCCGGCCCGGATCAGGAAATACTCCCCGCTCCCAATGAGGATCCAGCCGAGGAGTTTGCGGATCCGTTCCATCCACAGGCCCGATTTCGGCAGACCCGCCAGCAGGGCCGAGAACGTCCCCAGCAGAATCAGCAGCGTGCCCATGCCGAAGGAGAAAACGAAAAGCAGGGCCATGGCGAAGGGGACATTCTGCTGCGTCGCGACGTAACCGAGCAGGACGGCTAAAATCGGCGCCGTGCAGGGGCCGACGATGAAGCCGGCCGTCACGCCCATCAGGAGGCCACCGGCCATACCCCGGATCCGTCCGCCGGCCTGCAGCTTTCCGACCCACCCGGGCACCGGGACGGACAGGGAGAATACGTCCAGCATGGAAAGCCCCATCAACAGGCAGAGATTGCCGACGGCAAAGGAAACCCACGGACTGGACTGCATCCGGCCGAACAGGCTGCCCGACAGGGCCGCCATAGCGCCAAACCCGCTGTATGTCAAGGACATGCCCGTGACATAGACAATGGACAGCAGCAGGGCCCGGCGCCGCGATCCCGCTCCCTGGTTCCCGATGTAGGCAACTGTGATCGGGATGACGGGGTAGACGCAGGGAGTGAAGCTGACCAGGACCCCGCCCAGGTATGCAGCGAGGAGCGGTACAAGGAAGGAGCCTTGCAGGGAGGCCGACAGCCAGTCGGACAGGATTTGTTCCATCGGGGGGCGGCCGCTCCTTTCGGTTCGTCCTGGAATACCTGTTCAGGGAAAACGAACCCTTTATACTTTTTCCCGCGACAAAGGAAAAGCGGTTCCTTGGGGACGAATTGCCTCATAAAAAATGTTACCGAACATAAGGTTCCAAAAGATCG
>LUYO01000170.1:0-7243 GCA_001603295.1 Rhodobacterales bacterium Alpha_02 | reverse complement strand
CCCCGCCACGGCGGCGGCCGCCGCCGACCTCGGCCGGCGCATCGCCGCGGCGCTCGACTATGTCGGCGTGCTGGGCGTCGAACTGTTCGTGGTGCGCGAGGAGGGCGGCGAGCGGCTGGTCGTCAACGAGATCGCGCCGCGCGTCCACAACTCCGGCCACTGGACGGAGGACGGCGCGGTGACCTCGCAGTTCGAGAACCACGTGCGGGCGATCGCCGGCTGGCCGATCGGCTCGGTGGCCACCATCGCGCCGACGGTGATGGAGAACCTGATCGGCGCCGACGCCGATGCCTGGGCGGAGATCGTCGCCGACCCACGGGCGCGGCTGCACCTCTACGGCAAGGCCGAGAGCCGGCCCGGCCGCAAGATGGGCCACGTCAACCGGGTCGACGTCTGAACAAGACTTAGGCGACGCGGGTGGCGAGGCGGCGGCTGATCTCCACCTCGAAGCTTCCGAGGTGGACGCGGCCGCCCGGTTCCACCGTCAGCACGCTGTTGGGCGCCACGGCCGTCCATTGGTCGTGGGCGGCGTCGATTGGCTCGGACACCACGGTGATGCCGTCCTCGCCCTGCCGCCAGTAGAGGCTGGGCGGCCGGTCGTCGGAGGAATAGCGGAAGGCGTGCAGGCGCTTGCCGTCGGTCAGGGCGGCGGTGAGGCGCAGGGGATCGTCGACGCCGGCCTCGATCATCGCCCGACGCGTTTCGGCCAGCACCGCCCGCATGGCGGCGATCGGATCGGCGGCGAGGTCTTCGGCGTCGAGCAGCAGGAACAGCGCTTCGGAATCGGTGGAGCCGCAGCGCTCGTGGTAACGGGCGTCGGAGAGGCGCGCCTCCAGGCGGCGACGGATGCGGTCCCAGCCGCCGACCTGGCCGTTGTGCATGAACATCCAGCGGCCGCTGACGAAGGGGTGGCAGTTGACGCGCGTCGTCGGCGTGCCGGTGGAGGCGCGCACGTGGGCGAAGAACAGCGGTGATGAAATCTGATGCGTCAGGCTTTTCAGATTGTCGTCGTTCCAGGCAGGCATGGCGTCGCGGTAGAGGCCCGGCTCTTCCCAGGCACCGTACCAGCCGAGGCCGAAGCCGTCGCCGTTGGTGGCGGCAAGGCATTCGGTGGCCGACTGGCTCTGGTGGATCAGGGAGTGGCAGGGCTTGGAAACCAGGGTATCCAGGAAGATCGGACGACCGGAATAGGCGAGCCAACGGCACATGGTAAGGAGGATCCCGACGCACAGGCATTCATCAAGGGCGGACCGTGCCACCGGCCCGGAGTCCCTCTCGCAAATCCCATGCCGAGCATCTTGGCGAAAATGCGTTAACCATGCGCTACCGGGCCTCGGATAGGCAATCTTCCCGAGCCGGGTGTGGTGGCTTGCGGTGTCCGGCGCGGGCGTCTCGGTGCCGTGGGGCGGCTGGTGCGCTGAGGTGACGAGGCCACATCCTGGAAGCGCCGCGCAGGTCGGCGGGCGCATTTTCCTGCCCGTCTGCCGATCTGCTGTGGACAGGCCGGCCTCGATTTGCTAGAGAACCACCACTCTTGCGGTGCCCCGGTGCGCTGCGGCGGAGATTCGTCGTTTCCGCGAGATTGGTTTCATCATGTCGCCTGAGATGCGCTGCCGCGGGTGGGTCCGCCCCGGCGAGACGGGTTTCACGGCGACCGGACACGGGAAGAACAGGCGTGCAGGTACTCGTTCGCGACAACAACGTCGACCAGGCTCTCAAGGCGCTGAAGAAGAAGATGCAGCGCGAAGGCATTTTCCGCGAGATGAAGCTGCGCGGCCATTACGAGAAGCCGTCCGAGAAGAAGGCGCGCGAGAAGGCCGAGGCCGTCCGCCGGTCGCGCAAGCTGGCGCGCAAGCGGGCGCAGCGCGAGGGTCTGGTGTCGGTCAAGGGCCGCACCCACTGATACCCCGGGCACCGTCGCCCGCAGTTGTTTGTCGAAGTCGAGGGACGGTCACGCGAGTCGACCGTCTCTTTTGTTATGCCGGCAGTGGACGGCGAGGCCTCGGCCTTTTCCGCCCGGGCCGGCGAACAGCGCCGATCGGGGCGCCGCCCGAAGGCCGAACCCGCCGGGCCGGCGGCCTTGCCTGAAAGGGATGGATTGATGCGGTTTCATGCGAACTCTTCGCGTCTTCGGGGTTTTGCCGGCGCGCTCGCCCTCGGTCTCCTGGCTGCCGCCTGCACCACGTCGGATTCGGGGCGTGAGGCGACGACCTGGGTGGTCGATCCCAATGCCGGCTCCACCGCCAACATCGGTTCGCTCACCGCCGCCATCCAGCGCGATCCCCAGAACGCGATGAACTACAACGTTCGCGGCTCCGCCTACGGTCAGGCCGGGCAGTTCCAGGCGGCACTCGCCGACTTCACCATGGCGATCCAGCTCAATCCCGGCTTCTATCAGGCCTACAACAACCGCGCCCTGATCTACCGCCAGCTCAATCAGGCTCAGGCGGCGCTCGCCGACTACAATCAGGCGATCAGCCTCAACGGCGGCTATCAGCCGGCCTATCTCGGCCGCGGCACCCTCTATCGCCAGTCCGGCCAGCTCGATTTCGCCATGGCCGACTTCGATCAGGCGGTGACGCTGAACACCTCCGACGCCAAGGCCTATTACAACAGGGCGCTGATCTATCAGACGCAGGGCAACCACATCAGGGCGATCGCCGATCTCGATGCCGCCATCGCGCTCGACGCCAATGCCGCCGAGCCCTACAACGCCCGCGGTCTCAGCCGTCTCCAGGTCGGCAAGGACAAGGACGCGCTGCAGGACTTTGCGGCGGCGGTCAACCGCAACAAGCAGTCGGCCGAGTTCTGGACCAATCTCGGCACCGCCCAGATCCGCACCGGCGATGTGCAGCGCGGTCGCGATTCGATCAATCGGGCGCTGGTGCTGAAGCCGGGCTATGGCCCCGCCCGTCAGGCGCTCAGCACCGCGCAGGCGCAGGGCTGAGGCCCGGCCTTTCGGCTGGAGAGCATTGCAAGGCGGCCGTCGGCATTCCGACGGCCGTTTTTGCGTTTCAGGATGGTCCTGGCCGTGTCGGAGGACCAGTGCCGTGGCAGGAATGGGGGCAGGCCGGTAACGATGACAGACCTTGGCTTCGAGCGAACCGGCCAGGGCCGGCAAATCGATCTGATCTGATCGGCAGAGCAACCGGGACGAACTGAGAGACGCCTACCCAAAGGAAAAGGCGCCAGGACGAGACATCCCGACGCCTTTGTCGTTTTCCGGAGCATTTCCAGTTTCGCTGGAAACGCTCCCGGCCTCCCCGCTCAGGTCGACGGCTGTGGCGCGGCGCCGTCGGGCTCCTCGCCCTTGGGGCGCGGCTTGGTGGCGGGCACCGCGGACCCACGCGGCGGCGTCGAGTCGTCGAAGGCGTCGCGCACCGGCGGACGGCCGTCCATGATGCCGCGCAGCTCCTCGCCGGTCAGCGTCTCGAACTCCAGCAGCGCCTCGGCGATGGCGACGAACTTGTCGTGGTTCTCGGTGATGATGCGGCGGGCGTTCTGCTCGCCTTCCTCGATATAGTGGCGGACTTCCTCGTCGATCAGCTTGGCGGTCTCGTCGGCCATGTTGGTCGACTGGCTGACCGAGTGGCCGAGGAACACCTCCTGCTCGTTGGGCCGGTAGCGAACGCGGCCGAGCTTCTCGCTCATGCCCCATTCCATCACCATCGAGCGGGCGAGGCTGGTGGCCATCTGGATGTCGCCGGCGGCGCCGGTCGTCACCTTCTCCGGGCCGAAGGTGAGGATTTCCGCCTCGCGGCCGCCGAACAGCATGGTCAGGCGGGCAACCGCCTTCTCGTAGGTCCAGTTGTAGCGGTCGCTTTCCGGCAAGGTCATCACCATGCCGAGCGAGCGGCCGCGCGGGATGATGGTCGCCTTGTGGATCGGGTCGATGGTCTTGTCGAGCACCAGGGCGATGATGGCGTGGCCGGCCTCGTGATAGGCGGTGTTGCGCTTCTCCTCGGGCGTCATGGCCAGCGACTTGCGCTCGGCGCCCATCATCACCTTGTCTTTCGCGTCCTCGAACTCGCCCATCGTCACGATGCGCTTGTTGCGGCGGGCGGCCAAGAGGGCGGCCTCGTTGACGAGGTTCATCAGGTCGGCGCCGGAGAAGCCCGGCGTGCCGCGCGCCAGCACCTTCAGGTCGACGTCGGGCGCCATCGGCACCTTGCGCACGTGCACCTTCAGGATCTTCTCGCGACCGTTGACGTCGGGGTTCGGCACGGTGATCTGGCGATCGAAGCGGCCGGGACGCAGCAGGGCCGGGTCGAGCACGTCCGGACGGTTGGTGGCGGCGATGATGATGACGCCCTCATTCTGCTCGAAGCCGTCCATCTCGACCAGCAGCTGGTTCAGCGTCTGCTCGCGCTCGTCGTTGCCGCCGCCGAGGCCGGCGCCGCGATGGCGGCCGACCGCGTCGATCTCGTCGATGAAGATGATGCAGGGGGCGTTCTTCTTGGCCTGCTCGAACATGTCGCGGACGCGCGAGGCACCGACGCCGACGAACATCTCGACGAAGTCCGAGCCGGAGATGGTGAAGAACGGCACGTTGGCCTCGCCGGCCACGGCGCGGGCAGTCAGCGTCTTACCGGTGCCGGGCGGGCCGACCAGCAGCACGCCGCGCGGGATGCGGCCGCCGAGCCGCTGGAACTTCTGCGGGTCGCGCAGGAACTCGACGACCTCCTGCAAGTCCTCCTTGGCCTCGTCGATGCCGGCGACGTCGTCGAAGGTGACGCGGCCGTGCGCCTCGGTCAACAGCTTGGCCTTGGACTTGCCGAAGCCCATGGCCTTGCCGCCGGCGCCGCCTTGCATCTGGCGCATGAAGAAGATCCAGAGGCCGAGCAGAATCAGCATCGGCAGCCAGTTGAGCAGCGTGCCGATCAGCGAGATGCTCTCGGTGGGCGGCCGGGCAACGATGGTGACGCCGGCCTTGGTCAGGTCGCCGATGTAGTCGGCGTTGTAGGGCGCGTAGGTCTGGAAGGTGGAGCCGTTCTGGAGATGGCCCGTAATCGTCTGGTTGACGATAGTGACATCGCGCACGCCGCCCTGATCGACGTTCTTCAGGAAGTCGGAGAAGGCCACGTCGTTGCCGGGCTGGCGGGTGTCCGAGCCCTGGAATAGCTGGAACAGCGCGACCAGCAGCAGGAGAATGATGACCCAGAGGGCGAAATTTCGGAAATTAGCGTTCATCGTCGACCTTTGCGGCGCATCGCGGGATGCGGGAGGTGCCGGGAGACCGGGCTCGGCCCGGCGCCATCATGGCCCATGTCGGGTTAAGATAGGTTGTCGGCGCCGCCTTGCCAAGCCACGGGTAGGCAATCGTCGTCCTGTCCGACGGATTCCGGACCGATCGGCCGGATATCGATCGTCAGCCCGGCCGGCAGATCGGCGCCGTCCGCGGTGCGAACCGCCGGCAGGCTGGCGGCGGCGGCGGCCGGCATGCCGCCGGGGCGGCCGCTGCCGGGACCGATGATCAGGCGCCGCCCGTTCGAGCCGGCGATGGAGACGCCGAGCCGGCCGTCCCAGAGGTGGACGCCGTCGCCGTCGACCGGCGTTTCCGGAAAGCCGCGGCGGCCCGCTTCGGCATAGAGCCACAGCCGCTCGCCCTTCAGATGCAGCACCACGCCGGCCATGGTGGCGCGGCGCGGCGCGACGCCGGTCCGGAAGGCGGCGTGCCAGGTCTCGGGCGCCTCGGCGCGCGGCGGATGCTCGGACGGGCGGATGGTGCGGATCAGCCTGACGATCAGGCGGAGGGCGATCTCGTCCTGGGCGGCGGCCAGCACGCCCGCGTCCACCGACCAGACGCCGGCGTGATCGACGGCAGAGCGGGCGAGGAGATCGTCGGTGGCGGCGGCGAGCGCCGCCTCGGCGCGGGCCATGCGGCGGGCGGTGCCGGCGAGCCGTTCGGTGGTGAGGCCGAGGTCGGCCAGCGCCGGCATCGCCTTGCGGACGCGGACGCGGGCGTAGCGGTCGGAAGCGTTGGAGGGGTCGGTGACGTAAGCAATGCCGGCGGCGTCGAGCAGGGCGACGAGGTCGGCCTTGGCGACGTCGAGCAACGGCCGCAGGAAGCGCACGCCGTCGAACGTCCGCTCGGCCGGCATGGCGGCGAGGCCGGCGACGCCGGAGCCGCGCGCCAAATGCATCAGCAGCGTCTCGGCCTGATCGTCGCGGGTGTGGGCGAGAAGCACGGCGTCGAGCCGGTGGCGGCGGGCTGCTTCGGACAGCAGGCGATAGCGGGCGGCGCGCGCCTCGGCCTGGATACCGCTCACCGGCGGCGGGCCGGCGTGGCGCCAGACCAGTTTCTCGGCGGCGTGGCCGAGGCGGTCGGCGAGGGCGACGACGGCGTCGGCCTCATGGGCGGCTTCCGGCCGGAGGCCGTGGTCGACGGTGAGCACGACGAGGGCCGGTGTGACGAGGCTGTCGCGCCGCCAATGGTCGAGGAGAATGAGCAGGGCGGTGGAATCGGGACCGCCTGACACGGCGACGCCGAGGCGGGCGAGGCCAGCGAGCGGCGAGAAACAGGCGGCGAGCTTGGCCGGCGACAACCGAGGGGAGGCGATGCCCGAGGCGGGATCGGCCATGTCAGCTGCAGCCGAGCTTCTGCTTCTGCGTGGCGACGCGCGACACCAGGCCGGCCGGCGCCTTGGGGAACTTCTTGGTCAGCTCGCCATAGGTGGCGCAGGCGGCGGTGGCTTCGCCAAGGCCCTCCAGCGACAGGCCGAGCTTGAACAGGCTGTCGGGCGCCTTCTGGCTGGTCGGATGGTTCTTGTAGGTGGCGAGGTAGGAAGTGGCGGCGTCGCGGTACTGATGACGCGAGTAATAGCTCTCGCCGAGCCAGTACTGGGCGTCGGCGGCGCGCGGATCGCCGGGGAAGTCGGTGAGGAACTTCTTGAAGCCGGCCTCGGCGGCGGCGTAGTCGCCACCGACGATCGAGGAGTAGGCGCGGTCGTAGTCGGCGCCGGGGTCGACGGTGGTTGGCGCGACGGCGGCCATCTGCTCGGGCGCCGGCACTACGGCCGGCGGCGCACCGACGGCGAGATCCTGGCTGGCGGCGGCAGCCAGACCGCCGGAGGTGGCGATGGCGGTATCGGCCGGGATCAGCTCGCCGCGGGCGATCGCCGACAGGTCGAGCGGCCCGCCGACCGCGCTCGCCGACGGCGGAGCGGCCTCGGCCATGCTGCCCGGCAGCGTGCCGAGCGGGGCGGGCGGCGCGCCGACGCCGCCGGCTGGCGGCGTAGTGGCC
>LUYO01000003.1:0-75366 GCA_001603295.1 Rhodobacterales bacterium Alpha_02 | reverse complement strand
CGAGCCGCGTGAGCGGCGATTCAAAGGCGGCCATGGCGGCACGGAAATCGGCATAGGCGCCGGTGCCGACGGCCGCCGCCATGGCCGCGCCGAGGCAGCCGGTTTCTTCGACGGCGGGCAATTCGAGGGGCAGGCCGGCAGCATCGGCGAGCATTTGCATCCACACCTGCGAGCGGGCGGGACCACCCGTCACACGCAGCGTCTGCGTCGAGGGGAAGCGCTGACGCAGCCGGTCAAGGTGATGCAGGAAGCTGAAGATGACGCCCTCATAGACCGCTTGCAGCAAGTGGGCGCGGCCATGCAGGGCCTGCAATCCGTAAAAGCCTGCCTTCATGCCGAGACCGGCGTTGGAGCCATAGAGGAAGGGTAGAAACTGCACGTCGCTTGCCGCCGGCGGCAGCGCGGCCACGGCTTTGTCCATGGCAGCGTAGTCGTGGTCGCCGAACTGGGCGGCCAGCCATTCGAGATTGGCGGCCGACGTGGGGCTGGCGTCATGAACGATATAGAGCCCGGCCTCGGCGTGGCGACCGTAGACAAACGGGATCGAAAGGCCTTCCGCCACGTTGTCGGTCACGCCGGTCGCCACCGACCAGGTGCCCAGGACTGCGTTGAGCCGCCGCTCATCGACAATGCCGGCGGCAAGGCTGGTGGCCACAACGTCGAAGAGGCCGCCGACGACGGGCGTGCCCACGGCAAGTCCGGTTTCCGTCGCGGCCTGAACGGTGACCCCACCGACGACTTCGGCCGATCCGACCGGAGCGGGCAGCGCCTCCATCACCTCGCCGATGCCGCAGAGCTGGGCAAGCCCGGCGTCGTAGCGGCCGGACTGCATGTCGTAGAGGTTGCTCTCGGAAATATTGGTGATCTCGGCGCCCAGTTTGCCGGTCAGGCGAAAGCGCAGATAGTCATGCGCCATCATGATGCTGCCGATGCGCTCGTAGACAGCCGGGCGCTCGTCCTTCAGCCAGCGCAGAAGCGAGACCGGATGGCCGGTCCAAAGTGTCTGCAGTGTTCGCGGATAGAGTTTTTCGGGCAGTCCTTCCCGTTGCCAGGCACGCACCCTGCCGAGCGCCCGTTGGTCGGACGACAACATGGCCCGGCCGAGCGGCTGCCGATCGCGGTCCAAAAGGAACAGCCCTTTGCCCTGAGCCGAAATTCCGACACCACGGATGGAGGCCGGCGCGACGCCGCTTTTCGCGACGACATCGCCGACCACACGGCAGGTGGCTTGCCACAGCGTCTCCATGTCGCGCTCGGCCCAGCCCGGCTGGTCGGACAAGACAGGCAGGTTGCACCGGGCCAAGCCAAGCAGTCGGCCCGTCTGATCATAGAGGCCGGCTTTCAGGAAGGTGCCGCCGCAGTCAATGCCCAGCCAGATCGGCATGCTCAGCGCGCTCCCAGAAGGTGGTCATATTGCACGCCGCTCGTTGCCAGGCGGATGTGGTAGAGCGATGTCGTAGCGGTAATGAACAGCTCGTCCTGGTCGGGGCCGCCGAAGGTGCAATTCGAGACGCGTTCGGGCACCGGGATGACGCCGAGCCGGCGGCCATCGGCTGCCAGGACCATGATCCCCTGCTCGAAACTGCAATAAATGTTGCCGCTGGCGTCGACCGTGAAGCCGTCGGGAATGCCGGGCTCGATGACGGCGAGAACACTCGGATCCGTCAGTCGACGGCCTTCGGCCACGTCATAGGCGACGAGGTGGCGGCGGCCCTTCGTGGGGAAATCCACCATTGACATGTCGGCAACGTAGAGCCGGCTTTCGTCGGGAGAGAAGGCGATGCCATTTGGCCGCTGCACGTCGGTGGCGACAACGTCGATGTCGCCGGAGGCCGGATCGAAGCGATAGACCCAGCAGCCGATCACCTGGCTTTCCGACTTGTAGCCTTCGGCGTCGCCGGTGATGCCATAGGGCGGGTCGGTAAACCAGATGCTGCCGTCCGATTTGACGGCAAGGTCGTTGGGCGAGTTCAGGCGGCGGCCGTCGAAACGGTCGACAAGCATATGAACCCGGCCGTCCGGCTCGGTACGCGAGATGCCGCGACGGCCGTGCTCGCAGGAGACGAGGTGTCCCTCTCGGTCGAGGGCATTGCCGTTGGCGAAATTGGAAGGGTCGCGGTAGAGCGCGACGCTACCGTCGCGCGACCAGCGGAACATAAGGTTGCCCTTGACGTCCGAGAAGATCACCGCGTCTTCGGCCGGCAACCACACCGGTCCCTCGGCCCACACCGCGGGAGAGGCGAGGCGCGTCAAAACGCTATCATGCCGGATGAAGCCGGCTGGGGTGTCGCCGGTGGAGGAGAGAGAAGCCGGCATGTTGATCTTCCCGGACGCAAGGTTTCCTTCGCGGACAGGCTGGAGTTCGCCGCGATGGATGTCGGTGTGGAGGCAGGCGGACGGTTACTTGGCGCCCCAGATGGCCTTGTAGTGATCCTGATAGCCGTTCTGCGGGTCGTAGACGTTCTTGTCGCCGCCATCGAAGGCGATGTTGTCCTTGGTGACGAGATGGACCGGCGTGACATAGCCCGACGGCTCCTCGCCCGCGAAGGCGCGGTTGAACTCATCGACGATCTGCCAGCCGTGCAGCTTCAGCGGCTCGGGAACGGTAGCGGTCTGATGGTTGCCGGAGCGGATGCGCTGATAGGCGCTTTCCGAGCCGTCACCGGCCGAGATGTTGAAGGGAGCGCCATCGCCCTTCTTGCCGGCCGTCTGCAGCGAGGAGGCCATGAAATCGAAGTAGAGGTCGTTGATGGCCAGTGAATACTGGTAATCCTCGCCATACTTCTGGATCAGCGAGAAGGTCATCTGCGGCATGCGGTTCGACGTGTCGGCGAGTGGCGTATCGATGAACTCGACGACCTTGCAGCCGGCGCACTTCTCGATCACCGCCTTCATGGCATTCGCCTTGTCCAGGGCGATCTGATAGAGCGAGTCGGTGAAGATCAGCGCTTTCGCCGTGCCTTCCGACTTGGCGACGGCATACATCGCTGCGGTCTTGGCGACATCGTCACTGTCGGAGGTGACGTTGTAGAAGACGTTGTACTCGGGGACCGGACCAGGCTTGGGCACCGCGTGCCAGCCGACGAGAGTGATCTTCTCCTGAACGGCTTTCTTCAGAGCCATCTTGGCAACGTTGGGGTTCCAGCCGCCGATGACGATGCCGTCTGGCTTCTTGGCGATCGCCTGGTTGAGGGCGGCGAGCTGATCCTTGACCGAGCCGGCACCGTCAAGCACATCGAGCTGCCAGCCCGCCACCTTGGCGGCTTCCGCCACACCCTCTTCGACACCGAGCACACCACCGTTCTTCATGTCGGAGGCGATGTAGATGATCGACTTGCCCTTGGCGATGGCCGGGCCGGTGGTCGGGCCATCCCAGGCGGAGGCCGGCGCGGTGGCCTTGGCGACGAGTGCCTTGGCCTCGTCGAGGAAGGCATCGGCGCGGGCCGGCAGCGTGGCGATCACGGCGGCGGCAAGCGTGGTTGAAAGCAGTAGGCCAGTCCTTGTCATAGCGTTTTCTCCTTCGCTTTTTTCCGGCCGTATCTCCGATACCAATCCTCCCGGAGATACGGCGGCTTTCTTGTCGTTGGTTGAGTCTGCGGCTTCGACGATCTATCGGCCGGGCGATCAGGCTTTCTTTGCCGAGCCGCGTTGCACGGCTTTCTGATTGAGCAGGCGCCGCCGCTGGGCGTAGCCTGCCAGGGTGATCGACAGCAGCAGGGTCGTGCCGTTGAACAGCGGTTCCACCCAGAAGGCGCCGCCGAACTGCTGGATTCCGGCGATGCCGATTGCCAGGATGGAGACGCCGATCACCGTGCCCCAGACATTGACGCGGCCTGGCCGGATGGTGGTCGATCCAAGGAAGGCGCCGACGAGGGCGGGCAGCATGTAGTCCATGCCGACGCTTGCCTGACCGACCCCTTGCTCGGCGGCCACCAGCACGCCGGAGAAGCCGGTGATCACCGAGGAGGCGATGAAGGCGCCGATGATGTAGCGGGTGACCGGAATACCGTTGAGGCTTGCCGCGTTGGGGTTGCCGCCGACGGCATACATGCATCGGCCGAGAGGCGTATGCTCGGTGACAAGCCAGAGCACCACGGCGAGCGCCAGCACGTAGAAGCCGCCGATCGGAATGCCGAACACCTCGGTGTGATGCAGCATCAAGAAGCTGTCGGGAAGGTCGCCGACGATCTGGCGTCCGCCGGAATGCCACAGAGCGACGGCGTAAAGCGTGGTGCCGGTGCCCAGAGTGGCAACGAAGCTGTCGATATCGGCGACGGCCACCAGAATGCCGTTGATCAGGCCGTAGACCGCCGACAGGAGCAGGACGATCAGCACCGCCATCGGCCAACTGAAACCGTAGGTGACCTGCAGGCTGATGGCCAGGATGTGCCAGAGCACGATGCCAAAGCCGACGTTGAGGTCGATCTTGCCGACGATCATCGGAATGGTGGCAGCGAGGGCCAGGAGCGCCACCTTGGACTTGGAAGCGAAGATCGCCTGCAAGGTCAGCATCGACGCGAAGGACGGGGTTGCCACCGAGAAGAGGATGATGAGCAGGACGCAGAGGATCAGCAGCCCGTAGCGGGTGCCGGCCTGCGTGAGCACCGGCACGATGCCGTCCCGGCTCAGGCTGACGCGCTCCTCCAGCGCGGTGGACTTTACAGATGAGCTGGCCACCTCTTGTTCTCCCAGAAATGTTGTCTCGCTCAAGCGGACGCGCCGACCCGGCGCTCGCGATATCCTGTCAGGCAACGGCAGCCGGAGCTGCGATCTCCTCTCCGCCGCAGGCCCGCTGCAGGAGGTTGGCAAAGGTCACGTCTTCGTTGATCAGTTCGTCGACCACCTTGCCTCGATTGAAGACCAGGGCGCGGTTGCAGATGTGGGCGATTTCCTCGAAATCCATAGAGATCACCAGAACGGCGATCCCCTTGGCGAGCGCCTCGTTGAGCAGGTCGTAGATCTCGGCACGGGCGCCGACGTCGACGCCGGCGGTCGGGTCTTCAAGGATGAGAACCGGCGTGCCGAGCTTCATCCAGCGGGCCATCACCACCTTCTGCTGGTTGCCGCCCGACAGCGCGCTGACATCGATATCGATGAGGCGCGGCCGCACGTCGAAGCGCTCGACCTCGGCCCAGGCGTGCTTGGCTTCCGTGTCGGAACCATAGGCGGAGATCGGGCGAAGACCCAGGTTGCATGGGTTCAGGAACAGATTTTCCCGAACCGACATGGTCATCACCACGCTCTCGTTGATGCGGTCGCCGGCGACCAGCGAAATACCGGCGGCGATGGCCTCCGTTGGTGAGCGCGGAGCGATGGTGCGCTCTTGCATTTGGATGCTTCCAGAGGTGGCGGTGCGCTTGCCGAACAGGCAACGACCGATCTCCTCCTGTCCGGCGCCCCTCAAGCCGACCAAGGCGACCATCTCGCCACGCCGCAGCGTGAAGGAGACCGGCCCCGTGTCGCCCACGACCAAGCGGTCGACCTCCAGCATGGCGGTAGCTTCGACCGGCAGCGGCCGGCGCTTGTCGCCGCGTTTCTCCTCGCCGACGATCAAGCGCACCAGGTCGCGGAGTTCATATTGACTGGTCGCGCCGCCTGCCACCCAGCGGCCGTCGCGCATGACGCAAACCTCGTCGGCGATCTCGACCACCTCGTCAAGGCGGTGGGTGACGTAGATCATGCCAACCCGGCGCTGGCGCAGGCGCTCCAGCACGGCGAAGAGATGCTTGACGTCATCGGCCGGCAAGGAGGCGGTCGGCTCGTCAAGCACAAGCACCTCGGCATCGACGGCCACGGCGCGCGCGATGGCCAGCAGCGACTTTTCGGTGCGCGACAGCTCGAACACGCGGGCGTCGGGGTCGAGGTCGGTTCCGACGGCTTCCAGTGCCGCGATGGCCCGACGGCGAACCTCCGCCCAATCCACGAGGCCAAGACGACGGGGGAAGCCCATGGTGAAGGCCATGTTCTCGGCAACGGTCATCCACTCGACAAGACCGAGATCTTGATGAATGAAAGCGATCGGCTGGCGTCCGCGCCGCCCGACGGCGCTTGCCGAGGCGACTTCTTCGCCGCGGAACAGGATCGAACCGGCGTCGCGCTTGTAAACCCCCGCCAGGATCTTGATCAGCGTCGACTTGCCGGCCCCGTTCTCGCCCAGCAGGGCCAGGATCTTGCCCGGCCGGACGTCGATGCTGACGTGGTCGACGGCGGCGACGCGACCGAATGTTTTGACGATGTCGACCATCGACAGGATCGGGGCATCGGGCGTGGTGGTTGGCGATGTCATGAGCGTCCTCCTCCCCGAGGCGCTTCGCGTTGATCGAAGGCGGCAGTCTCCGCTCACAGGGCGCGGATCGTCTCCCAAACCCGTTCGTCGACCGGAATGCCCTTCTCCTTGTTTTGGGCTTTCATCTGCGGAAATTCATGGCCCGGCAGACGGATGGCCTGAGACGGATCGGAGCGTTCGGCGGTCAGGACATAATTACAGATCCGCCGCAGCTTCTCATCACGCGTGCCCTTGTCGATCAGCCTATCCACCTCGATGGCAACGAACACCTGCGACACGTTGTATTCGTCGTCCATTTCCTCGCTGACTTCGGCGACCGACAGGCCGCCAGACAGCAGCGTGGCGATCATGTCGAGGACGATCGAAAGACCCGACCCCTTCCAGTAGCCCATGGGCAGGATGCGGCGGTTCTTTTCGATCACGCCAGGGTCGCGGGTCAGCTTGCCATCATCATCGAAGCCGCCGTCCACCGGCAGTTGCCGGCCGGCCAGCCTGTTCACCTCGAGCATGCCGTAGGAGAACATCGACATGGACATGTCGATCATGGTCACCGGATTGCCAGGCACCGCGACGATCAGCGGGTTGGTGCCGATGCGGCATTCCTTGGAACCCCAGGGCGGCATGACGGCGATCGAATTGGTCCAACAGATGCCAACGTAGCCTTGTTCCGCCGCCTGATAGCCATAGGAACCGCCGCGCATCCAGTGATTGGCATTTCGCAGGGCAACGAGACCGATGCCATGTTCGGCGGCGAGCGCGATCGCCCGGTCCATCATTTCCGTGGCGGTCAGGTTGCCAATGGACCGGCAAGCGTCCCACTGCTCGATGGCTCCCAGCGACAGGAGCTTCTTCGGCTCGGCGTCGACATGGACGTGGCCGGCACGGATCTGCTGCACGAAACGGGGGAAGCGGTTGACGCCATGCGAGTAGACGCCGGTCTCCGTCGTGTCGGCAAACAGCTTGGCGCAGGCATCCGCCCTCTCCGAGGCGACGCCGCACTTGAGAAGGACACGCCGAAATTCGGCCTGCAGGTCGTGATGGGTGAGATGTAACAAGGCGTTCCTTCCCGAATATTTGTTTTGTTGAGTAGTCAGGCAGCCGGCAGCCCGACGCCGGCCAGCATGGCCCAGGGCAGCTTGCCGACGATTTTGCGAATGTTTCCCGGCTGATCGAGCGTCACGCCCGGCAGGTGAATGTCGTCCGGGGCAAAGATGAAGACATCGCCGGTACTGAAGGGATGCCAGTCGAGCGGGAGATCCTGGGCGTAATAGGCGACGTCACGCGTTGCGTCGTAGGACGCATCCGGATCATTGACCAGCTTGCCACAACCAACCTGTTCGGTACCGGAGAGCATGATTTGCACGTCGCAATAACGACGATGACTTTCGGCACGAAGCTCGGGCGCCGGGCGCGTTTCATACTCGTTGATGACGAAGAAGGTGTCGTCGCCGAGTTCTTGACGGCCGGCAGGCGCGTCGTGCAGCGCCGGATTGGCAAGCCTTTCGAGCATCTCCCGGACGACCGGCGGCAGCCTTTTCCGCCAAGCGAGATCATGCAGCGAACCTCTTAGCATGCCAG
Source organism: Rhodobacterales bacterium Alpha_02 (assembly GCA_001603295.1). Lineage (GTDB taxonomy): Bacteria > Pseudomonadota > Alphaproteobacteria > Rhizobiales > Pleomorphomonadaceae > Pleomorphomonas. The sequence continues at coordinate 67,502 of LUYO01000003.1, read as the reverse complement.
TCCCCCATGGCACCGTGCGTTCTGTATTTCAAAACGACGTTCTGTATTTTGGTATATTCCGGCTTCGGGCTTGTCAATGCCGTAGTTTCCATAAGCGCCATTTCCGCCCACCCGTCGGACCGACGGCCGTTTGACGCGATGATCGGTCGGAGCTAATTCATCGGAAGAGCTAACTTGTCCTCGCCGCCCTGGCGGGGTGCAGAACAAGCCGACAAGGAGGATTTCATGGTGGATACCGTGCCGGACCAGGAGCCGCCGGCCGGCAGCCAGAGTCTGCTGCGTGGGCTGCAAATCATCGAAATTCTCAGCAACTTCCCGAATGGCTGTCCGCTTGCCAAGCTTTCCGAGTTGGCAGGGCTGACCAAGAGCACGACGCATCGCTTGCTCCAGGGACTTGAAAGCGTCGGCTATGTGACAAGAGCGCCTTCGCCCGGCAGCTACCGTCTGACGACCAAATTCCTGGCGGTTGGCCAGAAAGCCCTGTCGTCACTCAACATCATTCACGTCGCGGCTCCGCATCTCGAAGCTCTTAATCTCGATGTCGGCGAAACGGTCAATTTCTCGACGCGTGAAGATGACCACGCCATCATGATCTACAAGCTGGAACCGACGGTGGGCATGATCCGCACCCGCACCTATATCGGCCAGCACTTGCCGTTGTTCTGTTCGGCCATGGGCAAGATCTTTCTCGCCCATGACAAAGCTGCCAATTTTGAAACCTACTGGCAGAGCCATCGCGCCGGCATTGTCAAGCTGACGGCCAACACGATCGTCGACCACGCCGATATGCTGGCCGAGTTCGCCGCCATCCGTGCCGACAACCATGCCCTCGACCGCGAGGAGAACGAACTCGGCGTTTCCTGCGTCGCGGCGCCGGTGTTCGATATTCAGGGCCGCGTGCCCTACGCCGTGTCGATTTCGCTATCGACGGCACGCCTGAAGCAGATCGGGCTCGACAGTCTTCTGGTGCCTCTCAAGGAAACGGCCAAACGCATTTCGGCTGAACTAGGTGCGCAAGTGTAAATACTCGACGGCTTTGGACCCGATCGAAACGGCCTTCTCAAAGTTCAATTCACTTCTGCGCGAGGCAATATCTAGCGTCTTGGATAGTTTATGGAAATATATCGGCGTCATCTGTGATCTGTTCGCCTCAGGAATGGCTTGAATTACTTAAATACGGTGGGATTCGCCGCACTTTGAGCGCCAAGGGATTTGGTGTTCTATGTATCCCAACATTCAGATCGAAAAACAAATACTCGATGATTGATTTGTTTGCGAGAGCGGACGGTTATTTACTGGAAACAGATCCACGTTCGATTAATTTACATGGTACGACAACGTGGGATGGACTGTCCACCGGCGTGTCGATAAGCTGGCTCAGTCGTTCGGTTCCTTTGAATCCCAAATCATAATAGGGAAGAGCCGCCGTCGTGAGTTCCGGTTTGAGCGCAAGAGACAAAGTCTGAAAATCATCAAAGCCCGCAATGCTGACATCCTCTGGAATTCTCAAACCGAGATGCAGCGCTGCAAGGTAGACCTGGATGGCCATCTCATCGTTTCCACACATGATCGCTGTGGGCCTGTCATCACCGCTGAGAATGTCGCGTGCCGCCGAATAGACGTAGTTGGTTTCCTTGCCGACCGGCCCCTCCATACCAAGCCGTACGGTGATGTCATTCTCGGTGATTCCGGCTTCGGCCGTGGCGCGGCGGAATGCTTCGTAGCGCTGTTCGCCACCGAGAAGAATTGGGTTGAGACGAATGTAGCCGATCCGTCTGTGGCCACGCGCCAATAGATATCGTGTCAGATCGAGGGAACCTTGTGTGTCGTCGGGCTCGATCGACGGTAAATCTACACGGGAACCGGGATGGCAATTGATGAGGACGGTCGGAAGGTCAACGTCACCCGCCTCAGGGTCAACGACGCGATGATACATCGTCACATAGAGCACGCCTTCGATTTGATGTGAGCGGAACGTGTTCCAGATATTAAGCTCGCGCTCAGGGTCCCCGCCGGTATTGGCAAGAAGGATTGTCTTGCCATTGGCGGTCGCCCAATCCTGAATGCCGCGAACGATGTCGCCGGAGTAAGGCGTCGTCGACACGTAATCGGTAATGATGCCAAAGGTTCGTGACCGACTGGATCGCACCATGCGAGCCGCCATGTTCGGGACATACCCCAAATCACGAATGGCCCGCTCGACCCGCTCGCGCATTTCCGGCGTCACATACGGTTCCCCATTCACGACGCGAGAAACCGTTTTGTTGGAAACGCCCGCCGCGCGAGCGACGTCAATGATACTGACCATCAAATCCACCCCGTATTAGGCGAACCATAGTGCACGCAGTTGACGACGTCGACAAATTTATCTGACGACGTCGTCAAATCCGCTTGACGACGTCGTCATAGGCCACTACGTTCCCATTTGCCCACAAGACCCACCGCTGCGAGCCGGGTCTCCAGCGCAACCTGAGGGCATCGACGAGGCCGCAGGAGCGAAGCGTCGCGGTCGCGGTTTCAAAGGGAGGACGAGATGACCAAACTGCTATATGCGACCGCATTAGCTACGCTGCTTGCGGCGCCGGCATTGTCGGCCGAGCGGATCAACGTGCTCGTTGAGGGCGGTGGCGAAATGCTGCAGAAGGAGATTGCCGCAAAATTCACTGCCGATACTGGTATAGAAGTGAACTTTACGGTCGTCCCTTATCAGGGCGTCTTCGATAAACTGTCGGCCGAGATCGCGTCCGGCTCGTCGAGCTTCGATGTCGCCACCATAGACGTGGTGTGGAACGCAAAGTTCGCCGATCATGTCGAGGATCTTTCTGATCTGTTCACTGACGACGTGCGAGCCGATTTGCCGCCGGCGCTACTCGCCGATGCCAAGGTCAACGGCAAGATGATCGGTATGCCAGCCTGGGCGAACGCCGAGATCGTCTTCTATCGCAAGGACCTGTTCGAAGATCCGAAGGAAAAGGCGGACTTCCAGGCGAAATACGGCTATCCGCTCGCTCCGCCCAAGACCTGGCAGGAATGGCGCGACATGGCCAAGTTTTTCACCCGCTCGACCAAGGGTGATGGCTCGATCGACTTCTGGGGTACCGATACCATCGGCACGTTCGCGGAAGAGTGGATGGCGCACGTGCTGCAGGCGGGGTCGCCCGGCGTCATTCTCGACAAGGATGGCAGTATCATCATCGACAACGAGGCTCATCGTAAGGCGCTCGAGTTCTACATTGCCCCGCACTGCGTCGACCATTCCGTCCCGGACAACGTCAACGAGATCGGGTGGGGCGAGGCGCAGAACCTCTTCTATCAGGGCAAGACGGCCATGATGAAGTTCTGGGCGCATGCCTATAAGATGACGCCCCAGGATTCCGTCGTGAATGGCAAGGTCGGGGTCGCGCCGATGCTTGCCGGGGAGGCTGGGGTGGCCGCCATTCCCGGCCCCTGGTACAACGTCGTGCCGTCCACTTCCAAGAACAAGGAGGCGGCAAAGAAGTTCATCGCCTATGCCGAGGCCCACAACGCTCTGGGTATCGAAGCGCCGCTCGGCCTGGCAGCGACCAACTCGGCCTACAAGAGCTATTTCGGCAAGCCCGGCTACGAACACTTCGGACCGCTCCTTGAAACGCTAAGCGCGCCCGCCACCCAGGGGCGTCCGCTCAACGAGCATTTCCAGGAGATCGTCGACGAGGCCGTCCTGCCGGCGGTTCAGAAGGCGCTGACCTGCAAGGCCGACGTCGCCGAGGTGCTGGCCGAAGCCAAGAGCAATATCCAGGACATCCTGCATCCCTGACAGGCTGGGTCCAAACTGAAGATGGGGGGCTTCGGCTCCCCGCTTCCCACCGCAGCTGGAGATGGCGATGTCATCGGAAAACCGCTTCGTGCTTGGCATGCTGATGCCGGCCGCCTTGTTCCTTGGGCTTCTGGTCGCCTATCCAATCTGCTTGCTGATCTACAATTCGCTTTTTGCGGTCAAGACGATTGCGCCGGACGTTCGCGAATGGGTCGGTCTTGCCAATTACGCCAATGCCTTGACTTCGCCCCGCATCGCCGAGAGCGCGGCGAGAACGATCAAGTACTCAGTATTCGCCTTGTCATTCGAATTCATATTCGGCTTCTGCGCAGCGCTGCTGTTTAACGCAATTGCCGATAGATCGAGACTTCATCGTACGGTCTTTGCTCTGCCCCTGATGGTTCCTCCCATCGTCGCGGGTCTGCTGTGGCGCTTCCTGCTGATTGGCAATATTGGCATCCTCAACTATGGCCTTGTCGCCATCGGGCTGATCCACAGCCCTGGCGACATCCAGTGGCTGTCCGATCAGGACCTCGTGATCTATTCGGTTGCCTTCGCCGATATCTGGCTGACGACATCCTTCGTCGCCCTCGTCTCCTACGCAGGCCTCACCAATATCCCGAAGGACCTGATCGAGGCTGCCCGGATCGATGGAGCCAACGCTCTCAACCGCTTTTGGCACGTGACGCTGCCGATGATGCGGCCGGTGATTGCTGTGGTGGTGATTGTCCGTGGCGTCGACGCTGCCAAAACCTTCGATCTCATCTGGATACAGACCCAGGGCGGCCCGGCGCATAGTTCGGAAGTGTTTTCAATGAATATCTACCAGCGGATGGTCCGCTACGGCGACCTCGGTTCGGCGTCCGCCTCGGCGACACTCTTTCTTCTGGTCATGATCATTCTCGCCGCCGTGGCCTACTGGAAGATCTGGAGACCGTCCCATGACTGACGCCAACCAACGCGACATCGGGAAAGCTCTGATCAACGCCGCAGCTCTGGTTCTGGTGCTGTCCTACGCGCTGCCTTACGTCTACCTGCTGATGACGTCGCTGAAGCCGGCTGCGGACGTGCAACAGATCCCACCGCGCTTCCTGCCCGCGAGCATTTCCTTCGAGAACTTTCGCGAAGTGCTGCTCAACTCGACGCTGCCGCACGCCTTCGCAAACTCGTTGATTGTGGCGGTGCTCACCACCGTCTTGTCGCTGGCCCTGGCGCTGCCAGCCGCCTATGTCGCCACGCAATACCGGCGGAAGCTGACGGTGGTTTTCCTGCTGTTCGCCTTGGTGACGCGAATGGTACCAGCCGTTTCGCTCGGCGTTCCGCTGTTCCAGCTGCTGAAAAGTCTCGGTCTTCTAGACACCGTTCCCGGTCTTGTTCTTGCACATACGTCAACGGCGGTACCGCTCGCCCTTCTGCTTCTCGCGGCTTTCTTCGAAGGCATTCCGAGGGATCTTGAGGAAGCGGCACGGATGGATGGCTGCACCCGCTTTCAAGCCTTCAGGAAAATCATCCTGCCCGTGATGAAGAGCGGCATCGCCATAACGGCCCTGTTCTCCTTCATCGCCAGTTGGAACGAGTTTCTCTATGCGTTGCTTCTCACTTCAGAGACCTCAAAGACCGCTCCGATCGTCATCGCGGAGTATAACTCGGTTTTTGGCCTCGCCTGGGGACCAATGACGGCCGCCGCGGTGGTTTACTCGCTCCCCGTCATCGTCATCACGCTCGCTCTCCAAAAACAGATCATCGGCGGCCTGACGTTCGGCGCCGTAAAAGGGTGAAGGAAACCGCGGTCATGGCCGAGATCTCGCTCAATAAGATCAACAAAATCTACGGCGACAATTTTCATGCGGTCCACGATCTCACGTTCGATATCAGAGACGGCGAGTTCATGGTCTTGGTCGGCCCTTCAGGCTGCGGCAAGTCGACGGCCCTCAGAATGATTGCCGGACTGGAGACCATTTCCAGCGGCGAGCTTCGCGTCGGCGGTCGCATCGTCAACGATGTTGACCCCAAGGATCGAGACATCGCCATGGTGTTCCAGTCCTACGCTCTCTATCCGCACAAGACGGTGCGCGAAAACATCGCGTTTCCGCTGCTCATGGCCGGCCTTGATAAAGCCGAGATCGCCGCCCGTGTTGAGGCTGCGGCCCGCACTCTCGAACTGACGCCGCATCTTGATCGAAAGCCCGCCAAACTGTCAGGCGGGCAGCGCCAACGCGTGGCCATGGGACGCGCCATTGTCCGTCAACCAGCAGCCTTTCTGATGGACGAGCCGCTTAGCAATCTCGACGCCAAGTTGCGAGTTCAGATGCGTGCCGAGATCGCCAGCCTACAGCGCAAGCTCAAAGTTACCACGATCTACGTCACCCATGATCAGGTCGAGGCCATGACCATGGGAGACCGGGTCGCCGTACTGAAAGGCGGTGTGCTGCAACAGGTCGACACGCCACAGAACCTTTATTCGCGCCCGGTGAATATGTTCGTCGCCGCGTTCATTGGCTCACCATCAATGAACCTTTACGAGGCGACACTCGACGGCGCCAACCTCCGGCTTGGCAGCAACACGATCCAACTCCCCGAAAGCGTGTTTGCACAGCGCCCCTCACTGAGCGGCGCTGTCCGGAGGCCCCTCGTCGTCGGCATCCGGCCCGAGCACATGAATGACGCAACCCTACATCCCGCCTCGGCTGAAATAACCGCACGTGTAAAGCTCGTTGAGGCGTTGGGGGCGGAAGCGATGGTGCATCTTGTCGTCGACGCGCCCTGGGTTGACGCGGGCGATCCTGATGCATCGAGCGACATCGCGAACGAGCGAACGGCCGTTGCGCGGTTTTCTCCCAAAAGTCGGGTGCGCATCGATGACGACATCCGCGTCGCGATCGCCGCCGAGGAGCTTCATTTCTTTGATCCCGAAACCCATGCCAGTCTTTGGTGACGTCGGCGGGAACGCAGCTGAGCATCGGAAAGTCAATTTATGTCTACCCGCTCACTCGTCCATGTTCAGGTCAATTACGGCGGAGCCAAATCCGAGAAACTCCTCAGCCGGAGCGTCACGAAGCACTACCCATACGCTCGCAGGCCGACGCCCGAGATGTCGCCACACTGGCAAGATCGTTCGGCCGGGTCGGCTCCAGCCCTGCCTTTGAGCAGATAACTCAAGCTCATTTTCCCAACTTGGGGCGGCTCTGCCGGCCCTCTTCCTGATGAGGTCGTCCATGCCGCGCGCATCCGTCGTTCTGGAGTTTGGCGAAAGGCTCGAGTTCTGGGCCCAGGGGCCTGGCAAGATCACGATCCTCATCCGGGACCAAATCGTGTGGCAGATACCGGCTTTGTTCGGAGTGCCAGCCTCCTATAGCTATCATCACCGTGAAGCAGCCGAGGCGACTGTCGAGTGGGAAGACACCATCACCGTCTTCTGGGCTTACTCTTATGTGCCGGCAACCGTGGCGGCGACAGGCATCACGATGTGGGATTTCACCGCCGCCGGAATTATGCGCCGCAGCGGCGAAGATCTGTCCAACTGGATGCGTTCCGATAAGGAGCGTCCATCGCTTCATTTCTCGCCGCCGAGAAATTGGATGAATGACCCGAATGGTCTCTGCAAAATCGGCGATACCTGGCACGTCTTCTACCAGTTTCACCCCTGCGGCAATGATTGGGGTCCTGCGCATTGGGGGCATGCCACCAGCAAGGATCTGTTCAACTGGCTTCACCTTCCTGTTTTCCTCAGTCCTGAACAGGAGCTGTGGCGGCTCGGTGCAACAGGCGGCGCGTTCTCCGGCAGTGCCTTTGAGGACAGGGACGGAAAACGCATGTTCTTCTACACGGAGCGTTTGCCGGCCTACGATCTATTCACCGGTTACCGTGAGGTTCAGAAGCTTGCCATTTCCGGCCGCGACACGATCAAGGCCGAAGCCACGACGCTGCTCCTCGAAGAGCGGCCGAAGGGCGTCTATCACGACTTTCGCGACCCGAAGGTTTGGTGGGACGATGCCGCCAATGCTTATCGCATGGTGCTCGGCGCAAGCTTGGACGGCGATCCGGCGGTTCTTCTCTATGGGTCTGTCGATCTCTCGGCGTGGACGTATCTAGGCCCGCTCTATCGCGCTCCAAAGGAGTATGCCGAGGCGGGTGCCCGCGCCGTCGAGTGTCCGGATTTTTTCCCGCTCAACGGTAAATGGGTATTGTTGATGGGCTTCGTCGGGCTGACCGAGGCATCGACGGGCCGGCATAATTTGCTCTACGCTCTGGTCGGTAGCTTCGCGAACGACACCTTCACGCCTGAAGGCACCGAACTTCAAGTCCTTGATTTTGGGACTGACTTCTACGCCCTGCAGAGTTTCACAGCCGAAGGCCGGCAAATCGCCTTCGCCTGGCTGTTCAATTGGGAATACCGCAAAACGGCCGCTTCGCCCTATTCGGGAGAACTGTCATTACCACGTCAGCTTTGTCTCGACGACCGCAACCGGCTCTCCATGAGAATTGCCGAGGAGTTCGAAACCGCGGTCCGGAGGGAAAAACTGACGCCGACCAGTGAAGGCGGCTATGCGATCGGAAAATATCCGTTCGAAGCGTGTCTATCCGGTCCGCTTGAAGGAACGACCATCAAGGCATCAGAGGCCGATCGTCTTTCGTTCGAGCTGACGGTGCGTGACGGAATGATTTCGATCCGCCTGGAACAGGACGACGGATCTATTCTCTACACTGCCCGTCTCGATACGGTCGATGAGGTCAGGGTCATCTACGATACCGGCATTGTCGAGGTCTTCGCCGATGGCGGCAGGATCTGCGGCACGCGTCGCAGCTATGCCAATACGTCGCCCGATCACCTTCGAATTTCTTCTCTGGCGAAGGCGTTGGTGAGTGCCCTTCACTTCGGAGAGCCGATCTTCGGTACCTGATCGGGGCCGCGAGCAATCCGATCCCATTGGAGCGAGACCATGCTGCTATCTTGCGGCGATGCCCTGATCGATTTTGTACCCGTCAAAGCCGCCGACGGCAGGGATGCCTATGTTCCGGCGGTCGGTGGCTCCTGCCTTGACGTCGCTGTGGCGGTGTCTCGCCTCGGGTCTCCGACGGGTTTCGTTGGCGGCATTTCGACGGGCATGTTCGGAACGATGGTGGTCGATCACCTCGCCGCCTCCAACGTGTCGCTTCGTCACGCGCTGCGCCGCCGTAACCTGTTCGCGCACAGGTGCCATCCCACCCTGGAAGTCGGAAGTTTCCCCGAGCCAGGACCGCTACCCAGGGCGTGTCCGAAGCCGCCTGATATGTCGCCGCTTTCCTCAGACGGCAAAGAATAACTTCAAGGAAGTACCGAAATGGTCCATGGAAATTACTATAATGTGACCGAATGGTCTGAGGGAAACGCCTCAGAGGATATCGGGGCGGTAATTAACAGCATCATTGCGGACGTCAAGAACAGGCAAGCGAACCCGGATATAAATGACGGCGGGAAGCCCGGGGCAGTGATCTATATCCCACCGGGAGATTATCGCCTTATTAGTCAAGTCGTTGTGGACATCAGCTACCTGAAAATCATGGGTTCCGGACATGGTTTCACGTCCTCGAGCATTCGCTTCAACACCCCTTCACATGAGTTGGCACACTGGCACGAAGTCTGGCCGGGGGGGAGTCGCATACTCGTAGACATCCCGGAAGGGACGGCCGACGATACGGCTGGTCGGGCTGCTTTTCTCGTCAAGCGCGACGGCAATCCTCGAATGAGTTCCGTCGAGTTTGCAGATTTTTGTATCGATGGCCTGCATTTCACCGGGGAGGGCTCGGAGAGCGGTGATGCCGAGAACTCCTACAAAAACGGCAAGACGGGCATCTATATCGCCAGCGCTAATGACTCATTCCGAATGACCGGCATGGGTATCATATACTTGGAGCATGGAATCGTCGCGTATGATGCGGACGCATTGACGATCGACAATAATTTCATAGCAGAATGTGGCAACTGCATCGAGTTAAAGGGGATGGGGCAAGCCTCACGGATTTCGAATAACTTGGTGGGCGCCGGATATGCGGGACACTCAATATACGCGGAAAATTACGGCGGAATCCTTGTATCTGCGAACAACGTGTTTCCCCGAGGAGCAAGCAGTGTTCATTTTTCCAATGTGGCACGATCTTCTGTCACAGGAAACAGGTTCCATTCCTTCTATCCTGGAATGCTGATTTTCTCAGGAAGATGCTCAGAGAACCTGGTTTCAGCAAATCACTTCCTGCGAGATCGGGAACCATGGGCGCCCATGACCCCATATGACAATGGCCTGGATGACCAGTTTGGCCTTTTACACATAAACGGAAGCAACAATTCGGTTATCGCCAACCATATTTCGGAGTCGATCGATACCAGATTTCTAAAGCCGCCATCCGCAAAGCCGGTGATAATTCGTGTTGCCTCAGGCAGGGGAAATTACATTGCAAATAATCATATCGTAGCCACTACGGAAGTATCGGTGATGAACGATGCGCCGAACAGTGCCTGTTTTTCAACGCAAGTAGAGGCATTACTTTCAGCTGAAAATCTCGTCCCTCTCGAGGTGATAGCGATCCTAGTGGAAGATAAGGCTATTCAAAATACAATACTGGACTCTGGAACCGATGAGCAAGTTGTGATGGATAGAACCGTGAATGCATTTAGAGGAACCCCGATTCCGGGTGAACACCGGTGAAGATTCAGCTTGCATAACCTGCGATAAATCCTGAGAGTGGTGGCTCCGCTTGTTTGGGCAGGGCCTGTTCGATCGCCACTCCTGACAGCGCCGTTTGCCTCAACGCCATTTCGGCATGCTCCATCCGCAACGGCCGACCGCTTCTCCGGCTGATCGACGCTCCGGCCATCGGCGAGCGCACCGTCGCTTCGGGCTCATCCGCTACGATCGGTTCACGAGATGGGAATGGTCGCTCCCACCTTAACCCTGTCCATGGCAACGAAGGTGCGGAACCGCTTCACGTTGTTGTTTGAAAAGAACAGCTTTCGCGTCAGGGCCTCGTATTCCGTCATCGTCGACACGTTGATCACCAGGATGAAATCGCATTCTCCGGTGACATAATAGCATTGTTGAATTTCCGGCGTCGCCATGAAGGCACGCTTGACGGCGTCGTATTTCTCCGCCTGCTCGTTTTCCATCTCGACTTCGACCAGAATGGTAATGGGCAGGCCGACGCTGACGGGATCGACCATCGCGGTGTTTGCAAGGATGATCCTGGCGTCTTCCATTCGCCTGATACGGCGCTGCACGGCGGGAGCCGACAGGTTGACCGCCCGCGCGATCTCGCGCTGCGGCGTCTTGTTGTCGCGCTGGAGTATCTCCAGGATGCGCCTGTCGAAATTGTCCAGCGGTTCGGGTCCGGGCCTTGGGCTATCCTTCATCTCTCGATCTCGACAGGCACGTCGCGCCGCAGGCGGCGACTTCAGTGCAGGCCGGCGCTGGGGCACCGGCCTGCACCGGCATCCTATTCGGAAGCAAGCCGCCTCGCCACATCCAGCAGGATGTTGGCGCCCGCCACGAGGTCGCTTTCGGGCGTGAACTCCTTGGGGTTGTGGCTGATGCCGGCGATGCTCGGCACGAAGATCATCGCCGTCGGCGCGATGCGGGCGATCATCTGCGCGTCATGTCCGGCGCCGGACGTCATGCGGCGCGTGACCAGCCCCCGCTCCTTGGCCGATTCCTCGACCAGCTTGACGATGCGCTGGTCGAACGTGACCGGCTGGAAGCGCACGAGACGTTCGACCGAGACCTCGACATCCTCCTCCCTGGCGAGCTTGTCGAGGAAGGCGGCCAGCGCCTCCTCCTCCTCCCGCAGCCGGTCCTCGTCCGGATCGCGCAGGTCGACGGTGAAGGTCGCCACCCCCGGCACCACGTTGATGGCGTTCGGCTCGAAGGCGATGCAGCCGACGGTGGCCACCGTCGGCGTGTTGGAGGCAACAGCGCGCGAGCGCAGGAAGGTGATGACCCGCGCCGCCGCGTGCCCGGCGTCGCGCCGCATGGAGATCGGCGTGGTGCCGGCGTGGTTCTGGTCGCCGCGGATGGTCACCCGCCGCCAGGAGATGCCTTGCAGATTCTCCACCGCACCGACCGGAATCTTCTCCCGATCGAGGATCGGCCCCTGCTCGATGTGCAGCTCGACATAGGCGACCGGCTTCAGGAAGCCCGGCTCGACCGTGCCGGCGTAGCCGATGCGGGCGAGTTCGTCGCCGAGGATGGTGCCGTCGGTGCCGATCGAGGCGAGCGCCTTGTCGAGCGGGTAGCCGCCGGCATAGACCAGCGAGCCCATCATGTCCGGCGCATAGCGGACGCCTTCCTCGTTGGTGAAGGCGCCGACGGCGATCGGCCGCTTGGGGCTGAAGCCGCCGCTCTTCAGCGTCTCGATGACCTCGACGGCGGAGAGCACGCCGTAGCAACCATCGTAGATGCCGGCGTCGATGACGGAATCGATGTGCGAGCCGAGCAGCAGCGGCTGCTCCGCTTCCGTCCCTTCCGGCTTCCAGATGCCGAAGATGTTGCCCATGCGGTCGACGACGACCTCGAGCCCGATCTCCTTGAGCCAGGAGACGAGGAGATCGCGGCCCGCTCTGTCGTTGTCGGAGGCGGCGACGCGGACGAGCCGGCCGTCGGGCTCACGGCCGGCCGAACCGAGCTGCTTGATGCGGCCGATGAGCCGTTCGTGGTTGATCGAATCCTGGATGGTCGAATGCGTGTTCATGTCCAGTCTCTCTTGTAATCTTCTGGCGATGTGCTGGTTCATTGCCCGTTCCACCACTGGCGCGGGCGGCCTCCTCGGGGCACCAGCTTCGATCGTCTGGAAGACAGGCCAAGGCGGCCGAGGTTTTTGGTATTGGGGGCGCCGGAGAGCAGGAGAGCTTGCAATATGGTGCGGCAGTTCCTGGTATCCCCCGGCGTCACTTGGCAATCCGGCGCCTCCGGTTACGCCGGCTGCTCCGCTTTGGTGAGGACGAGCTGTTCCTCGACTTCCCGGTTCCAGGCGTCGTAGTCCCACACCGGCACGTCGACGCCGGCCTGCTTCTGCGCCCGGTAGTCGGCGATGGCGCGCCGGACCTTCGGCACCAGCATCAGCAGCGCGATGACGTTGATGAACACCATGATGGCGCTGAACAGGTCGACGATTTCCCACAGCGCCACCACCGGGATGGTCGAGCCGACGATGATGAACAGGCAGCCCAGCACCCGGTAGATGGTCGGCACGCTCTTCAGCTTGGGGAGAAGCCAGCGGAGGTTGACCTCGGCGTAGTAGATGTCGGCGACCAGCGCGGTGAAGCCGAACAGCGGCATGGCGATGAACGGCACGAGATTGCCGTAGGGCACGCCGCGGCCGAAGGCTTCCTCGGTCAGCAAGATGCCGGTGGTGCCGCTGTCGAGGGCGCCGGTGAACAGGATGACGAACGCGGTGCAACTGCAGATGACGCAGGTCACCAGGAAGGTGCCGAACATGGCGGTGAAGCCCTGCTGCACGGGATGCTTGACCACGGCGGAAGCATGCATGGTCGGCGCGGTGCCGTTGCCGGCGTCGTTGGAGAACAGGCCGCGCGCCACGCCGTAGCGGAACGCTTCCTTGATGGTGTGGCCGGCGACACCGCCGACGGCCGACTCGAAATTGAACGCCGAGGTGAAGATCAGCTTCATCACGTCGATGAACATGTCGAGGTGCCAGATGACGATCCACAGCGACAGCAAGAGGTAGATGATCGCCTTGAAGGGAATGATCACCTCGAAGAAGTGCACGACGCGCGTCAGGCCGCCGAACACGACCGCGCCGACGATGGCGGCCAGCACCAGGCCGGGAACCCAGGCCGGAATATGCACGACACCGATGAAAGCGTTGGTGATGGAGTTGCTCTGCGCCATGACATAGGCGAAGCCGATGCCGGCGATCAGCGACACGGAGAAGGCGCCCGCCAGAAGCTTGCTGCCGAGGCCGCGTTCCATGTAGTAGGCCGGGCCGCCGCGATAGGTGCCGTCCTCGTTCTTGACGCGGTAGAGCTGGGCGAGCACCGCCTCGCTGAAGCTGATCGGCATGCCGAGCAGCGCCGTCATCCACATCCAGAAGATGGCGCCCGGCCCGCCCGAGGCGAGCGCGGTCGCGACGCCGACGAGGCTGCCGGTTCCGAGCTGGCTGCCGAGCGCCGCGCAGAGGGCGCCGAAGCCGGAGATGACACCCTTCTCGCGCTTCACGCCAGCGGCGGAGCTGGAGAAGATCTTCTTGAAGTCCCTGATCTGCGGAAAACCGAGCGCGATCGTAAAGAACAAGCCGGTTCCCAAGAGGATACCTGCGACCAACCAGCCCCAGAATACCTCATTGAGTGCCTTGACTATCTCCATGACATGAATCCTCCTTGATACCTTCTACGACGTCCGGTTGTGTTTTCCTGATCGATTTAAGACACAGCAAATCAGGCTTGCCTGTCGCACCTCCACGACAGGCAATGACGGATCGCCAGTATTGACCTCGATCGCGTACTCGGAATCGGCGCCGCTATGCTTCGGAACTCATGCCGTTCTCAACGGCTGAGCAATGGCTTCACCGATCCGGATCTCCACCATGCAACTTGGCCGCTCGCGTTCGTCCGGTGAACGGCCGCGATACCCGCTCACGCCGTCGGCAGGCGTCTCCGGGCCAGCCCCGCGAAGAACTCGACGGCACGCGGCAGGCACTCATCGTTGAAGTCGTATTGGGGATTGTGAAGGGAAGGGGAGTCCATGCCGTTGCCGATGAAGACGAAACAGCCGGGCACGCGCGTCAGGAAACGGGCGAAGTCTTCCGAGGCGGTGATCGGCTTGTCGCAGACCGCCACCGCTTCGTCTCCGAACAGCGCGCGAGCGGTGGCAAGGGCTTCCTCGGCCAGTGCCGCGTCATTGATCAGCGGCACGAACTCCCGCGTATACTCCACCTCGACGGCGACGTTGTAGGCGTGCGCGGTGCCCTCGGCGATGATCCGCATCTGCTTCTCGATGGCGGCGCTGACCTCCGGATCGAAGCTGCGGGCGTCGCCCAGAATTTGGGCGAGTCCGGGCAGGGCGTTGCGGGTGCCGTCGGTCACCAGCTCCGTGACCGACACGACGGCGATGCCGGTCGGATCGAGCCGCCGCGCGACGATCGTCTGCAGGTTGGTGACGAGCGCGCAGGCGGCGACGAGGACCTCGTTACCGAAGTGGGGACGGGACGCATGGCCGCCGACGCCGCGCAACGTGATCTTGAAGTTGTCCTCCGCCGACATGACGGCGCCGGCCGAGGTGCGGATTTCGCCGGTTGGGAAACCCGGCATGTTGTGGATGCCGTAGATCTCGTCGAACGGGAAGCGTTCCATCAGGCCGTCGTCGAGCATGGCCAGCGCGCCCTTGCCCCACTCCTCCGCCGGCTGGAAGATGAAGCGCACGGTCCCGTCGAACCCGCCTTCCTCCACCAGTTTCCTGGCGGCACCGAGGAGAATGGTGGTGTGACCATCGTGGCCGCAGGCGTGCATGACGCCGAGATTGGTCGAGGCATACGGAAGACCGCTCTTCTCGGAAATCCGCAGCGCATCCATGTCGGCACGCAGCGCGATGGCACGGTTGCTGGTGCCGCGACGCAGCGTCGCGACAACGCCGACGCCACCGACGCCGGTGGCGACGTCATCGACGCCGAACTCCTTCAGCTTCTTCGCGACGAAACCCGAGGTCCGAATTTCCTCGAAGCCAAACTCCGGATGGGCATGCAGGTCGTGACGCCAGGTCACGAGATCGTCGAGGTGATTTTCGCTGGTCATGAGACCCTCCCTGTTGGTCATCGAAAGCGCCTTAACCGGCGCTGCTGTCCGCGTTCACTTTTCCGGCGACCAGCTCGGGCTTGACGCCCACCAGCCTCTCGTACAGGCCGGGATCGGTCGCCCCTTCGGTGTTGATGAGGAAGACGCGGGAGTCCGGTCCCAGGCCGAGCTTGTCCTTCACCTCGGGATCAGCGCCGGCCTTGAGCAGTCCGGCGAGGCCGACGCCGCCGCTCTCGCCGGCGACGATGGCCGGATCGCCGGCCAGCGGGAAGGCGAGACGATTCATGACGTCGACGGCGTCTTTCTCATCGACGGTCAGGAAGGCATCGGCGGCGCGCGACAGGATGCGCCAGGCGACCAGCGACGGCTCGTAGCACTCGAGCATGCTCATCACCGTCGGCTGATCGTGGCCAATCTTGATGGGCTTGCCGACAAGGACGCTCTCGAAGATGCAGGCGGCGCGGGCCGGCTCGACCACGACGAGGGTAGGGCGATTCTCGCCGAAGACCGCGGAGAAATGGCCGGCCACGGCAGCGGCGATACCGCCGACGCCCGCCTGGATGAACACATGGGTCGGCGGCTCGCGGAGCTGGTGCAGTGCCTCGCGCAGAAGCGCGGTGTAGCCCTGCATTACCAGGCCGGGGATGCGCTCGTAGCCGGGCCAGGACGTATCGGAGATGATGATCCAGCCGTTGTCCCGCGCCTGCCGCGTGGCCTCCGCGACGGAATCGTCGTAGTTGCCGGGAACCCGGATGATCTCGGCACCGAAGCGGGCGATGGCCTCGGCGCGCTCCTCACTGACGTCGGCATGGACGAAGATCACGCAGCGGGCGCCGACGCGGTGGGCTCCCTGGGCCACGGAGCGGCCGTGATTGCCATCGGTGGCACAGGCCACCGTCATCGTCTTCGCCACGGCCTTGACGCGCGGGGTCAAGAGGTCGGCAACATCTTGCGTGGACCCCAGTCGTTCCGAAGCTTCACGCAGGACTTCACATATCACCGCATAAGCCCCACCGAGGGCCTTGAAGCTGCCGAGGCCGAGACGGTGGCCCTCGTCCTTGATGTGAATGGCGTCCACGCCGATCTTCCGGGCGAGACCGGGAAGCGAAACGAGCGGCGTCGCCTCGTTCTCCTTGAGAACGGTCAAGAACCGTTCCCGCTCATCGGCCGCCTTGATGCCGAGCGTCTCGAGATCAACTGGATCGAGAGGCTTCATATAGTTTGGGAGTTCATTGAGAACAAACATGTCGGAGCCCGGAATGGTTGATGATCGCCAGAGGCTCGCTCTGGTTAATTTCATTGTAGATAAATCACGTTGACGTGAATGCTCGATTTTCTGCGCCGTAATGCAACGTTGTCTCGTTTCGGCGGGCCGAAACGAAGCAACGAATACTTTATCCGTAGAAACGGGGAGAGCCCGCCTGAAAGGCCGCCCCCGATGCCGGAGCGTCCTGAGTTGGTGGCCGGCGCAGGTGCCATCTGCGAAGATATCGCAAAACCATGGACACAAAATCCGCATCGAGGTCGGTGTGATGGGGCGTTGTCGCAGTCGTGAATAATCGCAGGGGGCAATAGACGGCTACATCGTATAAGCCTCGGCGAACATTGGAACGCCTACTTCGATTAAGGCGACTGTCACGGCGTCCGCCTTGCTCAGGTGGTTGCGATCATGCGTTGCTTGGGCATCGACACCAGTGTGACGTCGACGATCTGTCCGGACATGGCGATATAGCTGGAGGCACGCAGCGTCGCGTCGATCCTTTGATGCGGTCGAGACGTTGTGTGCAGCCGTCAAGTCCGAGCCTGCGCTGCTCCCAAGGGACACGATGTATCGGCGGAAATCACGGAATTTCGGCGATATGGAGAAGGTGGGGATTCTCAGCTTATTTCTGGTGCGCGATTACCCGAAGCAGTTGTGGCCTGCAATTGTTCTGGGGACGCTGACAAACTGCGGCTATGACGTTCCGCGGGGCACGGGGCGTTATGTGGTTGGCAATCGGTGACGAAAGTCTCTGACCAAGCCGGGTCTTGCCGACGTGGACGGGGGCTCGCTCGGCCGCCGCTGGCGTCAGCAGCAGCTTATGGACCTGTCGTCTGTATCGCGGTTCGCTTGCTGCCCGGACGGCCTATGCGATGCGCCTGTGGGACGCGGCGTCGAAGAACAGCATCCTGTCGAAGTCCGGCAGGAGGGGAACCTTGTCACCGCGCCTGACCTCGAGTTGCTCGTGAAGGACGACGGTGAGCCGGTGGCCCTGCATGGACAACTCGAGCTGGGTTTCCGAACCCGTCGGCTCGATGACTTCTGCCTGCGCCTCGAAGCCGGTGGGGTCGCGTCGCCAATACTGCGGGCGTATGCCGAGAATGACGTCGGTTTCCGTCGGCACGCCGGCTGGAAGATGGGGCAACGGCAGGCGCAGGTCGCCGGACAGGAAGGTTGGGCCGGTGCCGGCCGTCGTCACGACACCGGGGATGAAGTTCATGACCGGCGAGCCGATGAAGCTGGCGACGAAGACGTTGTCTGGCGTGTTGAACAGCTTGAGCGGGCTGCCGATCTGTTCGACGCGCCCCTCGTTCATCACTACGATCTTGTCGGCCATGGTCATCGCCTCGACCTGATCGTGGGTGACGTAGACGGTGGTCGTTCCGAGGCTAGCTTGCAGCGACTTGATCTCGGCGCGCATGACGACACGCAGCTTGGCGTCGAGATTGCTGAGCGGCTCGTCGAACAGGAACACCTGCGGGTCACGGACGATGGCCCGACCCATGGCGACGCGCTGGCGCTGGCCGCCCGACAACTGGCCGGGAAATCGGTCGAGCAGGGCGGACAGACCCAGCACCTCGGCGGCGGCCTGCACCTTGCGGCCGATCTCAGCCTTGGGAACGCCGCCGAGCTTCAACGAGAAGCCCATGTTCTGGCCGACCGTCATGTGCGGATAGAGCGCGTAGTTCTGAAACACCATGGCGATGTTCCGCTTCTTGGGCGGCAGGTTGTTGACGATGGTGCCGCCGATGCTGAGGGTGCCGGCGGTGATGTCTTCGAGGCCGGCGATCATCCGGAGCAGCGTCGACTTGCCGCAGCCGGACGGCCCGACGAGGACGACGAAATCGCCGTCCTCGATGTCCACCGACACGCCATGGATTACTTCCAGGCTGCCATATGCCTTGACGATGTTGTCCAAACCGATCGACGCCATGGTCCGCTCCTATGCCTTGGGGCCGCGTGCCTCGAAGGGAGCCCGGAAGTCGGGCAGCCGGTCGTGGCAGGCGGGGAAGGCGCCGAAGGGCTTGTGGGGCTCGGTCTGGTACCAGTAGGCGACCGAGGAGATTGAGTCGCCGCGCCGGTTGGCGTGGCCGTGCTCGATGGTCACCCGGATCCGCTGCTGGAAGACCACCGGATCCTCGATGTGGAACCGGTAGACCGACACCGGGTCGGTCCAGTTGGGCCCGCCGCCGGCGATGATGCCGTGATAGGGCGCGCTGTAGTCCTGGTTGGGGCACCAGGAGGTGTTGAAGTAATCCTCCGTGCCGGTGCCGTGCAGGGTCGGCGGCCAGGCGTCGTTGGCGCCGGGGCTGGTTTCCGGGTGCGGCGGCAGTTCGGGATGGCGTTCCTCATGAGCGATTTGCGGCTGGCGACCGGTGTCGGGCACCGCGAGGCCCGGCTCGCCATCGACGAAGATCATGTCGTCGCCCTCGCCGTACCAGTCCCAGCCGGCATGGCGGCGAAGCGAATAGACACTGAATGTGCATCCGACATAATGGCCGTGTCCCACGGCGTCGAGGATGAGGTAGTTGTCCCGCGGGGTAGTGTTGACACCGCCGAACAGGTACTCCTCGTTGGACATGCCGGCTTCGTCGGCGGCCTCGGGACGCATCAGGCGGAACTGGGCGTGGAAGCGCCCCATGTCGTCCTCCAGCCGGTCGTGTAGCTCAAGATCCACATAGTAGTAGAACTGAACCACGTCCTCGGCCTCGCTGGTCACCGTGAACTTCATGTGGCTGCCGAAGGGCATGGGGAAGTAGCAGTTGAAGCCCTTGCCGTCCTGCGGGCTCATCTGCAGCGGCAGGCTCCAGAAGTTCTGCGCCTTGGCGTGGCCCATGCCGAAGAAGTCGCCGATCGGCGCCTCGATGCTCGGCTCGCTCTCGCCGTCCCAGTAGGCGCGGAGGATGATCTTGCGCAGGTAGTGCGGGCTGTCGCAGGCGATGGTCACCCAGATGTGCGTGACGATGCCGGCGCCGGCGGCCTCGGCGATGGTGACGGTCTCGCCGTTGGCGATGTGAAGGCGGTCGTCGTTGCCGCCGGTGCGGTCGTAGCTGGAAAACCGCCGGGTCTTCGCCTTGCGCAGCTTGGCAAGGCCCCGCAACGGTGACAGGCCGAGATTGGACATTCACAACTCTCCTTGGCGCGGCCTACTTGAGGCCGCTCGTCTTGATGGAATCCATGATTTGGCGCTGGAAGATCAGGAACAGGATCAGGGTCGGCGCCGCCACGATGGTGGAGGCGGCCATGATGTAGTTCCACGATGCGCTGTACTGGCCCTTGAAGGCCGAGATGCCGACCTGGACCATCCACAGTTCCTGATCGCTGGTGATGGTCAGCGGCCACAGGAAGGCGTTCCAGTTGGTGAGGAAGAACAGGATGGCCAGCGACGACAGGAGCGGCCGGCTGAGCGGCAGGATCAGGCTCCAGTAGATGCGCCAGTAGCCGGCGCCGTCGATCACCGCCGCCTCCTCCAGCTCGCGGGGGATCGACAGGTAGTATTGCCTGAGCAGGAAGATGCCGAAGGCGTTGAAGATGGCGGGGATGATCAGTCCGGCGTAGGAGTTCAGCATGCCGAGCGTGCGCACCAGGATGAACAGGGGAACGATGATGACCGGCAGCGACACCAGGAAGGTCGAGAACATGGTCATGAAGATGACCTCGCGCCCCGGAAAGCGCAGCCGCGCCAGCGCGTAGCCCGACATGGAATGGAACAAAAGCGCGATCAGCGTGACGGACGCCGACACCACCAGCGTGTTGAACAGGTAGCGCAGGAAGTTGACCTCGGTGAACACGTAGACGAAGTTCCGCAGCGTCGGCGCTTCCGGAATAAGGTTCATGGAGAAGACGTCCGACGGCTGCTTGAAGGCGGTGGAGATCATCCAGAACAGCGGAAACACGGTCATCAGCGCCAGGATCAGTGTGACCAGCATCTGCACGCCGCGGACGATGCGGACCTGCGACAGGCTGAAGGCGAGGCCGGGCCTATTCATAGTTGAACCTCCCGCCCCTTGTGAGCACGAACAGCAGGATGGTGATGGCCATCAGGGCCAGGACCAGGATGGAGGCCAGCGCTCCGGCGTAGCCGAAGGCGTTGTACTGAAACGCCTGCTGGTAGATGTAGTAGATGGTCATCATGGTGGAGTTGGCCGGGCCGCCGCGCGTCATGACGTAGATGAGATCGAAGGTCTGGGCGCCGGCGACGGCGGCAACCATCGACACGATCAGCACGAAGAAGCTGGTCGGCCGGAGCAGCGGCAGGGTTATGTACCAGAAGGATGCCAGCGGGCCGGCGCCGTCGATGCGGGCGGCCTCGTAGTATTCGCTCGGGATGTCCTGCAGGCCGCCCAGGAAGATGAGCATGTAGAAGCCCATCAGGAACCAGACGCTGACGAAGATGACCGCGAACAGCGCCAGTTCCGGACTGCCGAGGAAGGACACGCTGCCGAGGCCCAGCGCCGACACGAGGCGGGGGATCATGCCGATCTTGTCGACGGCCAGCACCTGCCAGACCAGCGCCACCACGACGAGGCTGACCATCTGGGGCATGAAGAACAGCGAGCGCATCATGCCGTTGAAGGCATTGGTGCGCTTGACCAGCAGCGCCAGGCCGAGCCCGGTGACGTAGAGTGCCGGAACGAGCCAGACCACATAGGTGACCGTGACCCAGAAGCTTTTCCAGAACAGGGGATCGAGTGCGAGGCGCTGGTAGTTCTTGAGGCCGACGAAGCGGTAGCCGCCGAAGCCGTCGACGTCGAAGAAGGCCAAGGCCAGCGCCAGCATCATCGGAATGCCGATGAACACCAGGAGGCCTAGGGCATCGGGCAGCACGAAGACGTAGCCGGCGATGGCCTCGCGCTGGCGCGAGGTCAGGCCGGTGGCGGCGGGAAGACCCGCCGACACCTGATTCGAAACCGACTTTGCCATCTCAGAGGATCCGCGCCCCGGAATACCCGGCAAAGAACGCGTCGAGCTGTTGCGAGGCGGCTTCGGCGACGGCTGCCGGGTCCTGGCCGCCGAGCATGGTCTCCTGGATGGCGTCGGAGATGATCTTGTAGACTTCCGGCGGCACGCGCGGCTCGGCGCGGATGCCGGGGTAGATCTCCTTGGAGAAGATCCCCATGTTGCCGGACAGGAAGGCGTCGCCGCCCGCCTGAAGCGCCGACTGGCGCGGCGGCATGTCGGACTTGGCGACCGTGCACCAGTTGACCACGCGATCGACCGAGCCCTTGTCCATGGAGGCCAGCACCCAGGCGCAGAACTGGCCGGCGGCGTCGGGGTTGGCGCCGTGGGCGTTGGCGACGAAAGCCCAGCCGCCGCCCACCGTCACGTATTTGCCGCCCTTGGGGATCGGCAGCTTGAAGATGCCGTAGGGCACGTTGGGCGCGTTGGTGTTCAACTCGGCGATCGCCCAGATGCCGACGTTCTGGATGGCGGTGAAGCCCGAGCCGAGGTTGGCCGCCGCCGCGAAGCCGCCGCCGCCCAGCACCTGGCGCGGGGCGACGCCGGTCTTCACCGCGTCCTGCCAGAACTTCAGCGCCTGCACGGTGGCCGGCGAGTTGAAGGCCGACTTGCCGTCGGCGCCCTGGAACTCGCCGCCGCCCTGCCACAGGAAGGGATACCAGGTGAAGTTCTGGTAGTAGCCGGGGTTGGTGTCGAACAAGACGCCGTAGCGCTTGTCGGTGGTCAGCTTGCCGGCCACTTCCAGCAGTTCGTCCCAGGTGGTCGGCACGTCGTTCTCGTTGAGGCCGGCTTCCTCGAAGGCCTTGATCGAGTAGAACATGGCCATCGGCTCGACTTCCATGGGAATGCCGAAGATCTTGTCGTCGACCTTGCGGTTGGCGATGACGCTTTCGGGGAAGTCGGCTTGCGCTTGGGCATCGATATAAGGCGTCAGGTCCTGCAGCACGCCGCCGTTGTAGTATCTCAGGAAGTCGCCGGGGCTGACGATGAAGATGTCCGGCCCGGTTCCCGAGGCGAAGGCGGTGGAGAGCTTGGTGCCGTTCATGTAGTCGCTGTTCGGCACGTATTCGAGTTCGATCTTCTGGTCGTGGCTGGCGTTCCAGCCGGCGACGGCATCCTCGAACCATTTGGACTGCGCCGGCACGTCGCCGCCCGGCGCGTAGAACTGCCAGAACTTCAGCGGCGCGCCGGCCGCGAAGGAATAGCGCGTGTTGATGAAGGGCATCGCCAGCGCGCCGAGGCCCGCGCCGGCCTGCAGAATCCGGCGGCGCGAGATGCGGAACTTGTTTTCCGAGTTGCTTGTGCTTCTGGTCACTTTTTCCTCCCAGTTACCAGCCCCACGCGCCTTCTCCCTAGTGAAAACTAGGCAGTATCAAATGCTTGCAGAAAACAGGGTACTGTGAACTTGCGTGGTGGTTCGTCGAGCCCGGCAAGGCGTTCGTGCAGCATGGAGACGGCTCGCCGCCCCAGCTCTGCCGGGCTGTTGCCGACCGTCGTCAAGCGCGGCCGGACGTCCTCCAGTTGGGCGATCTGATCGAAGGTGGCGACCGCGATGTCCTCGGGAATGCGGATCTTGCGGTCGTAGCATTCGGTCAGCGCGCCGATGGCCATCAGGGAATTGGCAAAGAACACCGCGCTCGGCATGTCGTGGCCGTGTTCCTCGCACAGCCAGGCTACCGCGGCGCGCCCCGACGGTTGCAGATAGGTTCCCTCCCGCAACAGCGCGCGGTCGAGCGGATGGCCGGCCTTGGCCAGCGCGTCGGCAAAGCCGCGCGTGCGCCGGTCGGCCTCGCGGAAGCTGGCCGGGCCGCTGACGACGGCGATGCGTCGGTGCCCGCGCGACAAGAGGTGCTCGGCCATCTGGGCGGCACCGTTGTAGTCGTCGAGTTCCACCACGTCGACGATCGGCTCCGGCAGGGAGCCGATGAATACGGTGGGGGTGGTCAGCTCCCGCAGGCGATCCAGCATGCCGTGCAGCGCGAAGTCGCCGACGATCAACCCGTCGACACCGCGCTGGCTGATCTGCCGCAGATATTCGTCGCCGTGGATCTGCGAGCGGCCGCCGGGCACGTCGGTGTTGAAGATCAAGGTATCGAGACCCAGCTCCTCGAGCGCGCCCTGAATGGCCTTGACCAGCTCGGTGTAGAACGGGTTGAGGACGTCGGGGATGAGCACCGCGATCACGTTGGTCCGCCCCGTCCGGAGGCTGCGCGCCTGCGAGTTGGGGAGATAGCCGAGTTCGGCGATGGCCGCCGAAACCTTGGCCCGGAGCTGGGGCGATACGCGTTCGGCGTGGTTGATCACGTGCGAGACGGTCGTCCGCGACACCCCGGCCAGTTCTGCAACTTTGGAAATCGTCGTCATGATCTCTGCGATAACACGCTACAAATCGATTTGCAAATCGATTTGCAAATCGATTTGGCGGCTGGATCCAGAGTATTGGCCCGGCAGATGATGGCTCCGACAATGAGGTGGCGGACGGAAAGGTGCCGGCTCGCCTGTCGTAGCGGGCGTGGATTCTGCGGAAGCCTTTGGGATGAAAGAAGAAGCGCTCGATGGCGTTACGCTGTTTGTGGATGGCTGGATCGTAAGCGCGAGAGGGCTTGCGCCTTGGGGGCGGGATCACCGGTTGGCAGCCGTGTTTGGCCAGCCAGTTGCGCAGCGATATGGCCCGCGTCATCGGTGCCTTCGCCTGCCTCATTGGCGGACCACCCTAGAGCACGTCCGGCTTAATCCGGTTCATATCCGGCGGCTGCGAAGTAGTGGGCACATTCGTCGGGCGTGAAGAGCGGAATGGTGACGCCAACGGCATACGGCGCCGAAAGGCTGATGTTACTGGCGCCACCATCACGGATGGCATGCGTTTGGTCGTGACGATATATGATAGATACTGTCAATATATGGATATTATTGGGGCTGCCTTTGATGGAAAATGATACGAAATGAGAAATTCGATTGACGGCCGACACGGCCGGATGCAGTGTTCGGCTCATGTTGCGAGAAGAGCGCCATAACGCGATCCTGAAGTCTCTCGCCGGCCGGGAAGCGGTCTCTTATGACGAGCTTCTGAGCCTGGTCGATGCGTCGTCGGCCACGTTGAGGCGCGACGTGGATCTGCTCGAAAGCGCCGGGCGGCTGCGCAAGGTGCGCGGCGGCGTGGCGCCGGCGACCGAGAGTCGTGCGCCGCTGGCCTCCTATCACTTCCAGCACGAACAAGGCCGCAATGCCGCCGCCAAGCGTGCCATCGCCGAGCGGGCCCGCGATCTGGTGGCCGACGACGACACGCTGATCCTGTTCGGCGGCACCACCGTGGCGGAGTTCGCCGCGCGGCTGCCGGATGCCGGGCTGTCGGTGCTGACCAACTCCCTGCCGGTGGCGAGCCGCCTGTCGAACCATGGAACCAACCGGGTATTTCTGACCGGTGGCGAGGTGCTGGCGCGCCAGGGCGTGGTGCTGAGCCCGTCCGGCGACGAACTGGCCCACAACATCGCCGCCAGCTCGTTCTTCGTCGGCTGCCATGGCGTGGGCGAGGCGGGAATCATGGAGGAGGACAGCCTGCCGATCCATGTTTTCCGGGTATTGCGCCGACACGCCGGCCGACTGGTGGTGCTGGCCGATAGCTCGAAATTCGGCGAGCGGCGCAGCCTCGTCCTGTGTCCGCTGGCGCAGATCGACGTGTTCGTGACCGATGACCGCATTACGGATACCGACCATACCCGGTTGCTCGACGCCGGCGTGGAGGTGCTGATCGCGCCCATCGCGGAGGAGACGGACGAGCCGGTTTGGTGACCGGCGGCCGGGGCGACAGCCCGGCGGAGGAGGATTTGCAACGTTGTGCCATGGGGTTGGCCGGCGTTGCCGAGGAGTGTCTCCTGTGAGGACGGGAGGCGGAGGAGAAAAACATGGCTCGGTGTCTCGCCGTCGACTACGGCGCGTCCAGCGTGCGCGTCATCGACGTGGCGCTTGACGATGGCGGCCTCACGGCCCGCGAACTGTCGCGCCGCCCCAACGCCAGCGTCGAGGACGGCGGTCGCTTCTGGGATCACGACGGACTGTTCGCGGCCGTCGAGGAGGGCATGGCGGCGGCGGCCGCCTCCGGCCCGGCGCCGCTCGGCATCGGCGCCGATTCCTGGGGTGTCGACGCCGTGCTGGTCGGCGCCGACGGCCTTCCGGCGATGCGGCCGCGCGCCTATCGCGATCCTTATTTCAACGGCTGGATGGAGCGCTGGCTCGCCGAGCACGCCGACGAGGCGGCGGTGTTCGCGGCCACCGGCATTCCGCTGATGGGCATCAACACGCTCTATCAACTCTATGCGGCGGCGCGGCTCGAACCCGAGGCGCTGAAGGCCACCCGCCATGTTCTCCTCACCGCCGATTACGTCCACTATCTCCTCAGCGGCGAGGCGGCCAACGAACGCACGCTGGCCTCGACCTCGCAAATGCTGACGCTCGACGGCGCCTGGTGGCAGACGGCGCTCGACTCGCTCGACCTGCCGGCCGGCGTCCTCGGGCCGGTGGTGCGGCCGGGCACGCTGCTCGGCGGTCTGCGGCCCGATATCGCCCGCCGCCATGGCTTCGGCGCGACGCGCGTGGTGGCGCCGGCCGCCCACGACACCCAGTCGGCCATCGTGGCGGTGCCGGCCGTCGAGGCGGGCGACTGGGCCTATATCTCCTGCGGCACCTGGTCGATCATCGGCGCCGTGTCGCCGCGGCCCTTTGTCGGGCCGGATGCCTTCGCCGCCGGCCTTGGCAACGAGACCGGCTACGGCGACACCTATTGCGTGCAGTCGACGGTGACAGGTCTCTGGCTGATCCAGGAAATCCTGCGCGGACTGGCCGACGGCTCGACGGCCGCCTCGCTGGCCGCCGAGGCGGCGGCCGAGCCGCCGTTCCGTTCAGTCGTCGATCCGGCGCATCCGCGCTTCATGGCGCCGGCCGACATGGCGACCGAAATCCGCGCCGCCTGCCGCGAGGCCGGCGAGCCGGTGCCGGACAGCCGGGCGGCGGTGGCCCGCTGCGCCTATGACAGCCTGGCGCTCAACTACCGCTTCACGCTGGCCGATCTCCAGCGGGTGACCGGCCGCCGCTTCGACCGCGTCCACATGGTGGGCGGCGGCGTGCGGGCCGGGCTTCTCAACGGGCTGACCGCCGCCGCCACCGGCCTGCCGGCCGTCGCCGGGCCGATCGAGGCGACGGCCATCGGCAATGCGATCGCCCAGTTCATCGCCCTCGGTGTGCTGCCGTCATGGGAGGAGGGGCGCCGCCTGGTGTCCCGCTCCTTCCCGCCAGTGGTCTCCGAGCCTCACCCTCTGCCGGGCCTCGACGAGGCCGTCCGGCGCTTCGATCGCCTGCGCCAGTGCCGGCGGAATACCGCCTGAGAAAGGATACTCCCCGATGACCCGCCATCTGTCGCTACGGCAGGATATGATCGACACCTGCCTCAAGATGAACGCCGAGGGGCTCAACTCCGGCGCCGCCGGCAATCTCAGTGTCCGCGTCGACGGCGGCTTGCTGATCACCCCGTCGGGCATCGCCTACGACAAGATGACGCCGGAGCAGATCGTCGAGATGGACATGGAGGGCCGCTACTACGGCGACTTCGTTCCTTCGTCGGAATGGCATTTCCACTACGACATCCTGCGCTCGCGCCCGGATGCCGGCGCGGTGGTCCACAGCCACGCCCCCAATTGCGCCATCCTCGCCTGCTGCCGACTGGACATCGAACCCGTCCATTACATGGTCGGCGTCGCCGGCGGCAAGGTGATCAAGTGCTCCGGCTACGCGCCGTTCGGCACGCCGGAGCTGTCGCGCCTCGCCCTCGAGGCGCTCGGCCCCCGCAACGCCTGCCTGCTCGGCAATCACGGCGTCATCGCCCTCGGTGCCTCGGCGGCGGCGACGCTCAACGTGCTCAGGGAGGTCGAATACCTCGCCCGCCTCGCCATCGGCGTCCGCCTGCTCGGCGGCGGCGTCCAGTTGAGCGACGGCGAGATGGATGTCGTGCTCAAGCGCTTCCGGACCTACGGCAAGCAGGCCGCGGAACTGACGGCCGAGGACATCGACGATCCGGATCGCGTGATGCCGCCGGCCTGGGCCGGTGCCGCGCGGCCGTAAGGCAAACAATCAGATCAAGGGAAGGACAAGCGAGATGAACAGCGTTTTCGACAGTACGCCACCCCGGATCGGCATCCGCCCCACCATCGACGGCCGCGCCGGCGTGCGCGACAGCCTCGAAGAGCAGACCATGGCCATGGCGCGCGCCACGGCCGATCTGCTGACGGCCAACCTCCGCCGGGCCAACGGCAAGCCGGTCGAGTGCGTCATCGCCGACACCACCATCGGCGGCTTCGCCGAGGCGGCCGCCTGCGCCGACAAGTTCCGGCGCGAGAACGTCGGCCTGTCGATCACCGTGACGCCCTGCTGGTGCTACGGCTCGGAGACCATGGACCTCGATCCGCTGATCCCCAAGGCGGTGTGGGGCTTCAACGGCACCGAGCGGCCGGGCGCCGTCTATCTCGCCGCCGTGCTGTCCGCCCACAACCAGAAGGGCCTGCCGGCCTTCGGCATCTACGGTCACGAAGTGCAGGACCGCACCGATACCAGCATTCCCGCCGACGTGCGCGACAAGCTGTTGCGCTTCGCCCGGGCCGGCCTCGCGGTGGCCGAGATGCGCGGCAAGGCCTATCTCAGCCTCGGCGGCGTATCGATGGGCATCGCCGGCTCGATCGTCGACCAGCCGTTCTTCCAGAAGTGGCTCGGCATCCGCGCCGAATGCGTCGACATGAGCGAGGTGCAGCGCCGCATCAAGCTCGGCATCTTCGACAAGGCCGAGTTCGCGCGGGCGATCGCCTGGACGCGGGCCAACTGCATCGAGGGCCGCGATTTCAACGACGAGGCGCTGCGCCACAGCGCCGCCCAGAAGGCCGAGGAATGGGAGATCGTCGTCCAGATGGCGATGATCGCCCGCGACCTGATGGTCGGCAACCCGGTGCTGGCCGAGATGGGCTATCACGAGGAATCGAAGGGTCACAACGCCATCGCCGCCGGCTTCCAGGGCCAACGTCACTGGACCGACTTCATGCCGAACGGCGACTTCATGGAAACCATCCTGAACTCGTCGTTCGACTGGAACGGTCCGCGCCATCCGCTGATCATGGCCACCGAGAACGACTGCCTCAACGGCGCCGGCATGCTGTTCGGCAACCTCTTGACCGGCGAGGCGCAGATCTTCTCCGACGTCCGTTCCTACTGGAGCGCCGAGGCAATCGAGCGCGTCACCGGCTGGAAGCCGACGGGGGCGGCCGCCGACGGCCTCATCCACCTGATCAACTCGGGCGCCACCTGCCTCGACGCGGCCGGCGAGATGACGGTCGACGGCCGGCCGGGCATCAAGCGCTTCTCCGAGGTGACCGAGGAGGACATCAAGGCGACGATGGCGGCCACCCGCTTCTGCCCGGCCGATCTCGGCTATTTCCGCGGCGGCGGCTTCTCGACCGACTTCACGACGCGCGGCGGCATGCCGCTGACCATGACGCGCCTCAGCCTGGTCGACGGGCTCGGGCCGGTGCTGCAGATCGCCGAGGGCCACTCGGTGACGCTGCCCGACGGCGTGCACGACACGCTCGACCTCCGGACCAACCCGACCTGGCCGACCACCTGGTTCGCGCCGCGCCTCACCGGCAGCGGATCGTTCCGCTCGACCTACGACGTGATGGGCGCCTGGGGCGCCAACCACGGCGCCATCTCGCACGGCCACATCGGCGCCGACCTGCTGTCGCTCGCCGCCATGCTGCGCATTCCCGTGGCCATGCACAACGTCGAGCGGGAGAACATCTTCCGCCCGAGCGCCTGGACGCTGTTCGGCTCCGATCCCGAGGGCGCCGACTACCGCGCCTGCGGCGCCTACGGCCCGCTCTACGGCTGACCGGCCCGGCCGTTCCGGAGGGAGCGCCTCCGGAACGGCGCCTTTGCCGATGACCGGCACCCGGGCCGAGCAGGCCGGCGCGGCGGTTTGCTGCCGTCGGCATGGCATTGCCGGCGGATCGCAATCTCGCAATACATGAAAAGCTGCATGAACCCCCAGGTTTTTCTTGGGGGAGGGTGTCGCGTCGTGACGGCTCTGAGCGCCCTCTAACCGGCGCCGACTTACTAAAACGTCGTACTGTGACGTTTTAGCTTGACCGGCCTATGGGGCCATGCTACCTCCGCTGCGAAGTTCACGGGAGGTGAACTCTCCAAACAACTTGATCGACCCCAGTGAAGGGTGGCCCGATGGACTATCTCTTGGGCATAGATATTGGCACGTCCAGTTTAAAGGCGTCTCTATACGATCGGGACTTGGTGCCGGTCGCGGCGGCTCGCCATGAATATGCGACGTCCTATCCCGGCCCAGGGCGCGCCGAGCAGGACCCCGAGGACTGGTTGAGGGCGCTCGGCGCCGCCGTGTCCGAGTTGCTCGGACGGTCCGGCGTGCCGGCCTCGGCCATTGCCTGCATCGGCGTCGACGGCATGTCGAGTCTGGCGCTGCCCGTCGATGGCGACGGCACGCCGCTCGGTCCGGCGATGATCTGGCTCGACCGCCGCGCCGCCGTCGAGGCCCGTCTCGACGAGGCGGCGGAGGCGGAGCAGATCGCCATCAACGGCAACCGCAGCGACGCCTCGAATTTCGCGCCGAAGATGATGTGGGTCCGCGACCACCAGCCGGAAATCTACGCCCGCGCCGCCCACTTCCTGCACACCAACGCCTTCCTGGTACGGCGGCTGACCGGCGTCGCCTCCGTCGACCGCTCCGAGGGCGGTCTGTCGCAGATCTGCGACCTCAGGACCGGCGACTATTCCGAGACGCTCGTCGAGGCGCGCGGCCTCGATCGCCGCAAGCTGCCGCCGGTTGTCGCCTGTTCCGAGGTGGTCGGCCGGGTGACGGCCGAGGCGGCGGCCTGGAGCGGACTCGCTGCCGGCACGCCGGTGGTGGCCGGCGCCATGGACAATGTGGCGGCGACGCTCGGCTGCCGGCTGCTGTCGCCGGGCGACGCCTATATCGCGGCCGGCACGGTCACCAATGTCGGCATGCTCGTCGATGCGCCGGTGTTCGACGGTCGCGGCCTGATCTACGAGGCCGGCACGCCGGGCCTGTGGCTGGTCAACGGCGGCGTCGATTTCGGCGGCGCCGGCCTCAGCTGGTTCCGCGATCTGCTGGGCGATACCGACTTCGGCGAACTCTGCCGTCTGGTCGACGGCACGCGGGCCGGCGAGGCGGCGCTGTTCTTCCTGCCCTACATGGTCGGCCAGCGGGCGCCGTTCTGGAAGGGCGACATGTCCGGGGCGATCGTCGGCCTGACGCCGGCCGTCCGCCGCAGCCATCTCGCCCGCATGTTCATGGAGGGCACCGCTTTCGGCGCCCGCCATGCCTTCGACACGCTGGCCNNGTTCGCCGAGGTGACCGGAATGACGCTCTCCGTTCCACCCGAGGCGGAGACCGCGACACTCGGTTCGGCCATCCTGGCGGGCATGGGCGTCGGTCTCTATGCCTCGCGCGCCGACGCGATCGGCTTGCTTCCTCCTCCCGAAGCATTCTCCCCCGATCCGGCCGCCGCCGCTTTCTATTGCGATTTGTACGCCGTTTTCCAGGACGCCTATGCCGGGCTGTCGGACGTTCTGTCCCGGCTCGCCGTCCTGCGCTATCCGTCCGAGGTGAAAGCATGAAGGCCGCCGTCGTCCACGCTCCCGGCGATCTCCGGGTCGAAGAGATCGCCACGCCGATGCCGGCGGCCGGTGAAGTCCGCATCAGGGTGGCGCGCTGCGGCGTCTGCGGCTCGGACATTCCGCGCATCGTCAAGACCGGCGCCCATTTCTATCCGATCGTCGTCGGCCACGAGTTCTCGGGCCGGATCGACGCGGTGGGCGAAGGCGTCGACGCCGGCCTGATCGGCAGTCAGGTGGCTTGCGTGCCGCTGATCCCCAACTTCGCCCATCCGCAGAGCGCGCTCGGCAACTTCTCGCTCGGCAAGGGTTACGACTTCATCGGCTCGCGCCGCCAGGGCGGCCTTGCCGAATATGTCACCATGCCGGCCGGCAACGCCTTTCCGGTGCCCGACAGCGTCGATCCGGCCGCCGCCGCCTTCATGGAGCCGCTGACCGTCGGCTTGCACGCCGTCAACATCATGGACTTCCGGCCGGGGCGGCGGGTGGCGCTGGTCGGCGCCGGCGGCATCGGCCTGCTGCTGCTGCAAAACCTCAAGCGCCTCGGCGCCGGCACGGTGACGGTGTTCGACGTCGATCCGCCGCGCCTCGAAACGGCGCTGAAGCTCGGCGCCGACAGGGTGTTCGACAGCCGCGCCACCGATATCGAGACGGATTTCGACGTCGTGTTCGAGACCGCCGGGGCGCCGGCGGCGGAACTCCTGGCGCTGCGCCTCGCCGGCCCCAAGGCGCAGGTGATGTTCGTCGGCACGCCACACGTGCCGCTGACACTGCAACCGGCCGAGTTCGAGCTGATCAACCGCAAGGAGCTGACCGTTCAGGGATCGTGGATGAACTATTCGGCGCCATTCCCCGGCTGGGAATGGCAGTACGCGGCGGCGGGGCTCGAACGGGGCGACTACGACATCGCCGCCCTCATCGACCGCGTGCTGCCGCTCTCCCGTGCCGACCAGATCGTTGGCCTCCTGAGCACGCCTGGCGCGCTCAAGGGCAAGCTCATCGTCGACTGCCAATGCTGATGCCGGCAACCCCGGCGACATGACCATCAACGCGAGGACCCCATGAAAAGCTTCAACTACTACCAGCCCACCCGCCTGCTGTTCGGCGCCGGCCGCCGCGCCGAGACCGGTGCCGCCGTCCGCGAGATCGCCGACACCGTGCTGTTCGTCGTCGATCCGACGCTGCTGAAGGTCGCCGCCGCCAGGGTGGCGGAGGTCGAGGAGTCGCTGGCCGCTGCCGGCGTCCGCTACGTGCGCTTCTCCGACGTGGTGCCCAACCCGACGCTCGACTCGATCCAGCGCGGCGCCGAGCTGGTCCGCAAGGAAAACGTCAAAGCGGTGGTCGGCATGGGCGGCGGCAGCGCCATCGATACGGCCAAGGCGATCGCCGTGGCGGCGACCCATCCGGGCACCGCCTGGGACTACCTCTATTTCAAGCAGAAGCCGACCTCGGCCACGCTGCCGATCGTCGCCATCTCCACCACGTCGGGTACCGGTACCCAGACGTCCAAGGTGTCGGTGTTCACCAATACGGCCGAGAACTGCAAGTCGGCAATGTGGAACGACAATCTTCTCTGCCGCGTCGCCATCGTCGATCCCGAGCTGATGGTCTCGGTGCCGCCGCGCGTCACCGCCTCCACCGGCTTCGACATCTTCACCCACACCTTCGAGTCCTACATCAACACCGGCGCCTCGGAAGCGGTCGACTCCATTGCCCTCGATGCCATCGTGCGCGTCATCCGCAGCCTGCCGCTGGCGGTGGCCAACGGCGGCAACCTGGCGGCGCGCGAGGATCTCGCCTGGGCCGACACGCTGGCCGGCCAGTGCCTCGCCAACGTCGGCACGACGCTGCCGCATGCCGCCGGACAACCGATCAGCGGCCATTTCCCCAAGGTCAGCCACGGCGAGTCGCTGGCGGTGATCTATCCGGCCTTCGCCGAGTTCACCTGGCGCGGCGCCGTCGCCAAGTTCGCCAAGGTGGCCCGCCTGTTCAACCCGGCGCTGGCCGCCGCGTCGGACGAAGCCGCCGCCGCCTCGTTCCCGCTGGAGATCGAGAAGTTCCTGAAGCTGATCGGCCTCTATTGCCGGCTGGACGATTTCGGCATCACGCCGGACGACCTGCCGCCGATCCTCAAGCACGCCATGGAATTCCCGGACAGCCAGGGCAACCCGGTGGTGCCGAGCGAAGAAGACATGCGGAACATCTATCTCCGGAGCTTCCGGGCCGCCTGATGTGTCGGCGGCCGGGAGGAAGCCCGGCCACCGCCACGGCGCACCGCGAAGACTTCGGAAAGGATGACAGGCGGGAGGAACGGATGACTGCGCTGAATGTTGCGCCGCCGGTCGGGGCGGCCGGGGGAGGGGGAAGCATCCTCGAGGCAAAGGGGATCGTGAAGCGGTTTCCCGGCGTGCTGGCGCTCGACAATGTGCATTTCGATCTGCGCCGCGGCGAGGTGCATGCCCTCTGCGGCGAGAACGGAGCCGGCAAGTCGACGCTGATGAAGGTGATCACCGGGCTCTACCACGCCGACGAGGGCGAGGTGATCTACAAGGGCGAGCCGCGGCGTTTCGCGACCATCCAGGACGCCCAGGCGGCCGGCATCACCATCATCCACCAGGAACTCAACCTGGTGCCGCATCTGTCGGTGGCGGAGAACATCTTCCTGGGGCGCGAGCCGAAGAAGGGCTGGTTCGTCGACAGGAAGAAGATGGAGCGCGACGCCCAGGTGTTCCTCGACCGGCTGAAGGTCAACATCCGGGCGTCGGATCTGGTGCTGACGCTGACGGTGGCCCGCCAGCAGATGGTGGAGATCGCCAAGGCGCTGTCGCTCAACGCCGAAGTGCTGATCATGGACGAGCCGACCTCGTCGCTGACCGAGTCGGAGATCGACCGGCTGTTCGAGATCATCCACGAGCTGAAGTCTGACGGCGTCGGCATCATCTACATCTCGCATCGCCTGGAAGAGCTGAGGCGCATCGCCGACCGCGTGACGGTGATGCGCGACGGCGGCTACGTGTCGACGCGCGACTTCGCCGATGTGACGGTCAACGACATCGTGGCGGCCATGGTCGGCCGCGCGCTGGAGGACAAGTTCCCGCTCCGCACCTCGACGACCACCGACGAAGTGATCTTCCGGGTGGTGGAGCTGACGCGGCCGAGCAGCCGGCACAAGGTCAGCTTCGATCTCAGGCGCGGTGAGATCCTCGGCTTCGCCGGCCTGATGGGCGCCGGCCGCACCGAAACGGCGCGCGCCATCTTCGGCGCCGATCACAAGACCGGCGGCAAGGTGATGCTCGGCGATCAGGAGCTGTCGATCGGCGGCCCGATCGACGCCATCGCCGCCGGCATCGCTTACCTGTCGGAGGATCGCAAGCTGAACGGCCTCGCCGTCAAGATGACGGTGAAGGAAAACATCACCATGGCCAACATGGAGGCGGTGAGCCGGCACGGCTTCATCGACAGGGCGCGCGAGACGAGGGCGGCGCGCGAGACGGTGGTCAAGCTCAACGTCAAGACGCCGTCCATCGACCAGATCGCCAAGAACCTGTCGGGCGGCAACCAGCAGAAGGTGGTGATCGGCAAGTGGCTGTTCCGGGACAGCCGCGTGCTGTTCTTCGACGAGCCGACGCGCGGCATCGACGTCGGCGCCAAGTTCGCCATCTACCAGTTGCTCGACAAGCTGGCGAGCGAAGGCATCGGCGTGGTGATGATCACCTCCGAGCTGCCGGAAATTCTCGGCATGACCGACCGCGTCGTGGTGTTCCACGAAGGTCAGGTGACCGGCATCCTGGAAACCGCCAAGACCAATCAGGAAGAGATCATGCAATACGCCTCCGGCGTCAAAAGCATGGACTTCACCAATACGTTCGCTGGAGGAGCGAGATGACTACCATTGACAGCGCATCCAGGGATGCCAAGCGGTCGCAGGACCGGAAGGAGCTGATCCAGAAGTTCGCCGCGCTTGCCGGCCTCCTGCTGCTGGTCATCGCCTTCGCCGTGACGAGCAACGCCTTTCTGACCATGAGCAACGGCGTGACGATCGCGTTGCAGACCTCGACGATCGCCTTCCTCGGCCTCGGCGCCACCTGCGTCATCATCACCGGCGGCATCGACCTCAGCGTCGGCTCGGTGCTGGCGCTGTCCGGCGTCATCGCCGGCCTGTCGGTCAAGGCGGGTTTCCCGGTGCCGATCGCCATGCTGTTCGGCGTCATTGCCGGCGGTGTCTGCGGCACCGTCAACGGCCTGGTCATCACCCGCATGCGGCTGCCGCCGTTCATCGCCACGCTCGGCATGATGATGGTGGCGCGCGGTCTCGCCCTGCAATTCACCGGCGCCCGGGCCATCTCCGGCCTCGGCGACAGCTTCGGCGAACTCGGCAACGGCTCGCTGTGGCGCGTCGTGGAGGAAGGTACCAACGGCTTTCCGCACGTGATCTTCCCCGGCATTCCCTATCCGGTGATCCTGATGATCGTCCTGGCCATCGTGGTGGCGGTCATCCTGCAGAAGACCACCTTCGGCCGTCATCTCTACGCCCTCGGCTCCAACGAGGAGGCGGCCCGCCTGTCGGGCGTCAACGTCAGCCGCACCAAGATCGGCGCCTACCTGCTGTCGGGTCTCCTGGCCGGCCTGTGCGGCTGCGTGCTGATGTCGCGCCTCGTCACGGCGCAGCCCAACGAGGGCGTCGCCTACGAGCTTGACGCCATCGCCGCGGCGGTGATCGGCGGCACGTCGCTGGCCGGCGGCGTCGGCACCATCTCCGGAACCATCATCGGCGCCTTCATCATCGGCATTCTCCGCAACGGCCTGAACATGAACGGCGTCTCGAGCTTCATCCAGATGATCATCATCGGCTTGGTGATCATCGGCACGGTCTGGATCGACCAGATGCGCAATTCCAAGCGCTGACGTCGCTCCCACCCCATCCGGCGGCGGGCGCATCCGCCGCCGTGCCGCAGCACACCCGGTAGAGGAACGGGGCTGCATCCGAGGACTGAAAAACACCCAAATGGAGAGGAGAACATCATGAAGAAGCTTGCCTGCGGCGTGCTCGCCGCTGCCCTGGTCGCCTTCACGGCTCCGGCCGCGCTGGCCGCCGGCGAGATTGCCGTCATCGTCAAGACGGCGAACTCGAACTTCTGGCAGAACGTCAACAAGGGCGCCAGCGCCGCCATCGCCAAGCTGCCCGACTACACCATGACCTTCCAGGGACCGGCCGCCGAGGCCAACGTCGCCGACGAAGTGAACATGGTCGAGAACGCCATCAACCGCAAGGTGGCGGGCATCGTGCTGGCGCCGTCGGACCCGGACGCCCTCGTGCCGTCGATCAAGAAGGCCTGGGAGAACTCCATTCCGGTCGTGCTGATCGACAGCGCCATCTCCCCCGATGGCGAGAAGTACTATCAGGCGTTCCTGGCCACCGACAACAAGAAGGCCGGCGAGCTTTGTGCCGAGGCGATGATCAAGGCGGTGGGCACCGAGGGCAAGATCGCCATCATGTCCTATGTCGCCGGCGTCGGCTCGGAAATCGGCCGCGTCGGTGGCTTCACCGATTACATCAAGGCCAACTCCAAGCTGGAGATCGTCGGTCCCTACTACTCGCAGTCGCAGATGGCGACGGCGCTGAACCAGACCGTCGACGTGCTCTCGGCCAACGCGGATCTCAAGGGCATCTTCGGCGCCAACGAGCCGACCGCCGCCGGCATGGGCCGCGCTCTCGCCCAGTCGGGCAAGGCGGGGCAGGTCGTCGGCATCGGCTTCGACGGCAACCAGGACCTTCAGGACTTCGTCCGCAACGGTACCTTGCAGGGCATCGCCGTGCAGGGCTCGTTCCAGATGGGTGAGAAGGGCGTCGAGACCATCGCCAAGATCCTGGGCGGCGAGAAGGTCGAGAAGATGATCGATACCGGCGTCGTGTTCGTCACCAAGGACAACCTCGACAAGCCGGAAGCCCAGAACGTTCTCTACTGATCGACAATCCGTCCCGACGCCGGTCGCCCGACCGGCGCCGGGGCGGAACCGCTGCGGATGCGTGCCGCCCAGCGGCCCGCGCCGCCTGCAAGGGGAGCGCCGACGGGGGGAGGTGCTCCTCTTGAAGCGGCCGCCGATCCGCCAGCCGATTGCCGATGCGCGACGAGGCCGCGCCCGGCGCCCACCGGAGACCTGTCATGAAGTCGCTTGAACTCTATCGCGAAACCCTCGAACGCAACCGCGCCGGCAAGGGCGGGGTGATCGCCTCGATCTGTTCGGCGCATCCGCTGGTGCTGAGGGCGCTGTTCCGCTCGGCGCGCCGGCGCGGCACCTTCGCGCTGGTGGAATCCACCTCCAACCAGGTGGACCAGTACGGCGGCTACACCGGGCTGCGGCCGGCCGATTTCGCCCGGCTGGTCTACGAACTGGCCGATGAGGAGGATTTCCCGCGCGAGCTGGTGCTGCTCGGCGGCGACCACCTCGGTCCCAACAGCTGGCGCGGCCGGGGTTCGATCGAGGCGATGGCCGAGACGCGCCACCTCGTCGAGAGCTACGTCAAGGCCGGCTATCGCAAGATTCATCTCGACGCCTCCTTCGTCTGCGCCGACGACAAGGCGCCGCTGACCGACGAGATCGTCGCCGAGCGCGCCGCCGACATGGCGGCCGTCGCCGAGGCGAGCTTTACCGGAACGCCGCCGGTCTATGTCATCGGCACCGAAGTGCCGACGCCGGGCGGCGTCGTGCAGGAGGAGGCGCTGCACGTCACCCGTCCTGTCGACGTCGAGCGGACGCTGGCCGCCTTCGAGGCGGCGTTCAAACGGCGCGGCCTCGACGCGGCCTGGGATCGGGTCACGGGGCTCGTGGTGCAGCCGGGCGTCGAGTTCGGCGACGGCATGGTGCATGACTACGTGCCGGTGCCGGCGCTGTCCGGTGCCATTCTCGACCATCCCGGCATGGTGTTCGAGGCGCATTCCACCGACTACCAGTCGCCGGCCAATCTCGCCCGCCTGGTCGCCGACCATTTCTGCATCCTGAAGGTCGGCCCCTGGCTAACCTACGCGCTGCGCGAGGCCCTGCTGGCGCTGGAGATGATCGAGGGGGAGATGCGGCCGGCCGTGCCGTCGCGCTTCCGCGAGGTGCTGATGACGACGATGAAGGCGGACCCGCGCTACTGGAAGGCCTATTACACCGGCGACGCGGCCGAGATCGACTACAAGCTCGTCTACAGCTACTCCGACCGCGCCCGCTACTATCTCGGCCGGCCGGAGATCAAGGCGGCCATCGACCAACTCGCGGCCAATCTCGGCGGCGGCATTCCCGAGGCGCTGATCAGCCAGTACCTGCCGCGCGAATACCGCGCCCTGCGCTCGGGCAGCCTGACACCGGCGCCCACCGATCTGATGATCTCCCATGTGGCGGATATCGTCGATCTCTATCTCGACGCGGGCGCCGCCTGATCGTCCCGGAAAAGGAAAAAGTCCATGCTGCGCGGTATTTCCCCGCTTCTCTCCCCCGATCTCCTGGCGACGCTCCACCGCATGGGGCACGGCGACGAGATCGTCCTCGCCGACGCCCATTTCCCCGGCGACACCTGCAATAGCAGGGTGATCCGCGCCGACGGTCTCGCCATCCCCGCGTTGGTCGAGGCGATCCTGCCGCTCTTCGTGCTCGACCCCTATGTCGAGGATCCCATCGTCATGATGGCGGCGGTGCCCGGCGACACGCTCGATCCGGCGGTGCTCGCCCGCTATCGGGCTGCGATCGAGCGTCGAGCCCCGGACGCGCCGCCCACCCGGCACATCGAGCGCTTCGCCTTCTACGATCGGGCGAAGGCCGCCTTCGCGGTGGTGCTGACCGGCGAGACGGCGAAATATGGCAATATCATCCTGAAGAAGGGTGTGACGCCGGTGGACTGAAACGGCCGGATACCGGCCCCGGACGCATCGCCGCTTGGCGGCCGACGCTTGCGGCAACTTGAATGCGTCCGGATGGAAGGATATACGGCCCTTTCGGTCGGTGCCGACGCGCGAACGCGGATGATCCGGCAAGTGCGCTTCGCGACATCGTCCTGTCGCGCCTGAAAGGTTGCTGACCCGATGCGGGATGAGAAGGCCAAATCCTCCGGTACGCGGCCGGTGTCGATCAAGGGGATCTCGCAGGTCACCGGCTTTTCCGTCACCACGGTCAGCATGGTGCTGAACGGGCGCGCCGGCGACTTCAACATCTCCAACGAGACCCGCGACCTGATCCTCGCCAAGGCGCGGGAACTCAACTACCAGCCGAACCTGCACGCCCGCAACCTCAGGGCCGGCCGCACCGACATCCTCGGCCTGATGGTGCCGACGCTGCGCAACCACTTCTTCGGCGAGATGGCGGAGACCTTCGAGGCGCTGGCGCGCGCCGAGCGCAAGCTGGCGCTGATCTCGGTCACCCAGTACGAGCGGGCGGAAGAACTCAGCGCCATGCGCTACTTCCTGTCGCAGCAGGTCGACTGCGTCTTCGTGGCCAACCCGATGGAGATCGAGGAAGTAACGGCCCTGTGCGCCAACGGCGGCGCACGGCAGATCTTCATCGATGCCGAGGCCAACGACCGCAACACCGTCAGCACCGACAACTTCGGCGCGGCGCTGGAGCTTGCCCGCGCCGTCATCGCCTCGATGGCGCGCGAGGGGCGGGGCGGCCGCATCTACTATTTCGGCGGCATGGCCAACCACAAGGTGACGTGGCTGCGACTGGAGGGCTTCAAGGCGGCGCTCGCCGAGGCCGGCCTGCCGTTCTCCGACGATCAGGTGATCTGGTCGCCCTTCGAGGCCGAGGCGTCCTACGAGATCGTCAGCCGCCATCTCCGCGAGCATGACGACGTCGGCGGCATGTTCGTCAACTCGATCCTGCCGATGGAAGGGCTGATCCGCTTCTTCCCCGAGGCGTCGGAACTCTGCCGTCACATCCACTACGGCGTGTTCGACTACCATCCCTACATGCGCCTGCTGACCGATCTGAAGATCTTCAGCGTCAAGCAGGACTCGCAGGGGATCATGCGGGCGGCCTTCGACCTGTTCCGCTCCGGGGCGCCGCTCGATACCGGCGTCACCGTTTCCGTTCCCTATCAGCTGATGGTGCCGACCGGCACGGAGGACCGCTCGCCGGACGGCTGAACCGGCTGTCGGCGATCACCCCCGAGGGATTCATTTTGGTTGCATACTAATACGTTTTAGTAAGTGCGTGATCATCGAGAACGAGGGCGGCTTCGCAGAGGTCGCCGTCGGGGCAAGGGAGGAAAGCCATGAGGAAAGTCAGGATTACCGACATCGCCGACACCGCCATCAAGGGCGTCACGGTCGTCACCGAACGCGACTTCGATCCCTACAAGGAGGATTATTTCGTCTGGAAGGCGACGCCGCTCGTCGCCTCCTTCCATAGCTCGGAGGTGAGCGGCGGCGTGTTGCGCGCCTGGCAGCACACGCCCGTGTTCAGCGAACTCGAGACGCATGACGACGACGAGGGCTTCTTCTTCGTCTCGGGGACGGCTTTGATGGCCTTCGCCGACGTCAAGGACGGCGCCGTCGACGAGGACACGCTGCAAATCGTCCGCATCCAGCCGGACACCCAGCTCAACATCGCCGCCGGCAAGGCGCATTTCGTGCCGGTTGCCGAAGGCGATGTGCCGGTGACGGCGGTGGTGTTCTCGCCGAAGATGGACGCGCCGCGCATTTCCCTGTCGCAGCCGGTCGAGGGCATCTAGCCCAGCCGGACGACGGCGCAACCGTAGGCCTCGAGTGGCAAGGCGTCGCCGACCGGCTGGCCGGTGAGGAGGTCGGTGCCGGGGGGGACGCCCGGTACCATCGCCGGCTCGGCGTCGGTGTTGAGCAGGAACAGCAGCTTGCGATCCGCCGCCTCGCGCAGCGTCACCTCGACGTGGGGCGGCAGGTCGGCGATAAGCGGCGCGATGTCGGCGGTGGGGAAGAGCTGATCGGCGAGGCCTTCGACCAGCGCGTCGGTGAGGTAGGTGCCGACGTAGACCGCCCGCCCGGCGCCGACCTTGCGGCTGGTGACGGCGGCGCGGCCACTCGCGAAGCGGTTGCTCCAGCGGCCGAGCAGCTCGACGTCCGGCTCCGTCTGCAGCAGTTCGTAGAGATGAGCCGTCTCGTGCTCGCGGTTGCCGAGCGTGAAGCTGTAGCGGCGCGCCGTCGAGCCGGCCGGGAAGCGCTCTGCCGGCTTGTTCAGTCCGGCTTCGGTGGGCGGCAGCGGGAACAGGCCGTCGGAGCCGGGCTCGGCCACCCGACCGAACTCCTCGACCCGGACGCCGCACAGCCGCGCGAGGCCCGGCCCCGGAGCTTGCGTTCGGATGACGTGGTTGTCGGCGTCGCGCGTGCCGGTCATGGCGCCGACCACCAGCGTGCCGCCGGCTCTGACAAAGGCCTCCACCCGCGCGTCCCACTCGGGCTTCCACATCACCCAATGGGGCACATAGAGCAGTTTGATGCGCGACAGGTCGTCCTCGGGATGGATGAAGCCGCAGGCGATGCCGCGCTCGTAGCAATGGCGGTGCAGCCGCGCCGCGTCTTCCAGCGGGCTCGGCAGGCCGATCGGATAGGTCTTGTAGGCTTCCTGGTTGTCGAAGTCGGCGCCGGCGATGCCGACGTCCATGCGCACCGAGGTGCCGAGCAACTCGCCCTTGATGCGGGCGATGTCGGACGCGAAGCGGGCCGCCTCCTCGTAGCGGCGACGCGGCACGTCGTCGTGGTCGAGGATGCCCATCCAGTAGATTTCGGCGCCGAAATGCGCCGGCCGCCAGCGGAAGAACATCAGGCCGTCGGCGCCGCGCGCCACCGAACTCATGGCCATGCGGCGCATCTCGCCCGGCTCCGGCGTCATGGTCGAGAAGGTCGGCTGGCTGCCGAGGCCCGACGCCTGCTCTGGGACGATGAAGTTGCCGGTGAAGCCGCGGCAGACGTCGAGGTGCAGCGCCTGCGTCGCCGGGTGGCCGCCGCCGCGCTGCATCTCGTCGTAGAGCATCGGATAGATGTCGAAGCCGAGGAAATCGAGGTCCTGGCCGAACTCACCCCGGAAATCGATGTCGACCAGCCGGCCGAGGTTGTGGAAGACGAACCAGTCCGGGTTGGCGGCGCGCAGGATCTCCACCTGATCGTGCTGGAAGGCGGCGGTGGCGGTGGCGAGGAAGCGGTGGAAATCCTGGACATGGCCGGGCGACGGATGGCCGGGGGCGCCGGCGATCGGGAGCACCACCTGATCGAAATTGTCGTAGGCCAAGGCCCAGAAATCGCCGCCCCAGGCGCGGTTGAGATCGGCGATGGTAGCGTAGCGGCCGCTCAAGTAGCGGCGGAATTCGCGGAGGGTGGCCTCCGAATAGGAGGTGGAGACGGTGGTGTTCAGCTCGTTGTCGGTCTGCCAGCCGACGACATGCGGGTTGTCGCGATAGTGCCCGGCCAGCGCCCGGGTGATGCGGCGGCTGTGCTGGCGATAGACCGGGCTCGCGGTATCGGCGTGCTGGCGCGAGCCGTGGCTGGCGGCGCGGCCGTGCTCGTCGACGCGCAGCACCTCGGGATAGGTGGCGGTCAGCCAGCGCGGCGGCGTCGCCGTCGGCGTGCAGAAGATGGTGCTGACGCCCTGCCGGCCCAGTACCTCGATCGCCTTGTCGAACAGCGAGAAGTCGAACACGCCTTCGCGCGGCTCCAGGATATGCCAGGCGAACTCGCCCATGCGCACCGCGTTGAAGCCGGCGGCGGCCATCCGCTCGGCGTCGCGCTGCCAGTAGCTTTCGTCGACATGCTCGGGATAGTGCGGCGCGCCGACCAGGAAATCGTCGAGGGCGAGCGGACGCCACACCGACAGCGGCGCCGGAGATGCGGTTTTCATGTCTTGAAGTCCTTGTCAGGTCTTGGTGACGGGCTTGGCGGCGGACAGCGTCCTGCCGTCGGGAGCAAAGAGATAGGCGGCCTCGCTGTCGAAGCCGACCGTCAGCGGCGCGTCAAGCGCGAAGGGCCGGATATCGCCGATCTGGATCGTGAACACGCCGGTGCCGCTGTCCGAGCCGGAGGTGGCGAGATCGCCGGCGTCGGCATAGACGATGGTTTCGCGGCCGAGATATTCGGTCAGCCGCACGCGGGCCGGAAAGCTGGTGCCGGCGTCGGGGGCGCCGATGCGCAGCTTTTCCGGCCGGATGCCGATGGTTACCGCCGCGCCGACCGCCGGCGTCTCGGCGAGATCGTCGAAGTCGACCGTCAGGCCGCCGGCGCAGGTCACGGCAGCGCTGCGGCCGCTCGCGGAGGTCACGCGGCCGGCGACGAAGTTCATGCGCGGCGCGCCGAGGAAGCCGGCGACGAACAGGTTGACCGGGTTGGCGTAGAGGTCGAGCGGCGCGCCGACCTGCTCGATCCGGCCGCCGTTGAGCACGACGATGCGGCTCGCCATGGTCATCGCCTCGACCTGGTCGTGCGTCACGTAGATCATGGTCGAGCCGAGCCGGGCGTGCAGCGTCGACAGCTCGACCCGCATTTGCGTGCGCAGCGCCGCGTCGAGGTTGCTGAGCGGCTCGTCGAACAGGAAGACGTCCGGCGAGCGGGTGATGGCGCGGC
Source organism: Rhodobacterales bacterium Alpha_02 (assembly GCA_001603295.1). Taxonomy (GTDB): domain Bacteria; phylum Pseudomonadota; class Alphaproteobacteria; order Rhizobiales; family Pleomorphomonadaceae; genus Pleomorphomonas. The sequence goes on along the minus strand of LUYO01000003.1, from coordinate 23,451 downwards.
CGATGGCGACGCGCTGGCGCTGGCCGCCGGACAGCTGCTTGGGATATTTTTGCAGTTGCTCCTCGAGCCGCAGGATCTGCGCGGCGCGGGCCACGGCGGCGTCGATCTCCGCCTTGGGGCGCTTGGCCATCCGGAGGCCGAAGCCCATGTTCTCCTCCACCGTCATGTGCGGATAGAGCGCATAGGACTGGAAGACCATGGCGATGCCGCGGTCGCCCGGCTCCAGGCGGGTGACGTCGCGCCCCTTGATGCTGAGACGGCCGGAGGTGACGCTTTCCAGCCCGGCGACGGTCTTCAGCAAGGTCGACTTGCCGCAGCCGGACGGGGCCGACCATGACGATGAACTCGCCTTCCTCGATGGCGAGGTTGATGTCCCTGAGGGCGTGGAAGCCGCCGTAGTGCTTTTCGACGTTGTGGATTTCGACGCTCGCCATGGGAGCCATCCTCTCGAATGTTGTCAGCCCTTCACCGCGCCCATGGTCAGGCCGGCGATGAAATGGCGCTGCATCAGGAAGAACATCGCGACGGGCGGGATCGCCACCATGATCGTCGCGGCGGCGACGAGGTTCCAGGCGGAAACCCATTCGCCGCGCAGGTTGTTGAGGCCGGCGGTCACCGGCTTCACGGCGTCGCTCTGCGTCAGCACGATCGCCCAGAAATAGTCGTTCCAGACGAAGGTGAAGGTGAGGATGGCGAGCGCCGCCAAGGCCGGGCGGATCAGCGGCACGACGACGTGCCACAGCGTCTGCCAGGGCGAGGCGCCCTCGGCGCGGGCCGCCTGGAACAGCTCGTCCGGCAGGGCGGCGATGAAGTTGCGCATGAACAGCGTCGCGAAGCCGGTCTGGAAGGCGGTGTGGAAGATGATCAGCGCGAAGTAGGTGTCGTAGAGGCCGACGCCGACCATCAGGTCGCGTACCGGGATCATCATGATCTGGGCCGGCAGGAAGTTGCCGCCGACGAACAACGCGAAGAGGAGCCGGTTGCCGGGGAAGCGATGGCGCGACAGCACGTAGCCGGTCAGCGTCGACAGCACCAGCACGCCGAGCACGGCGGGCAGCGTGACGATCAGGCTGTTGACGAAGTAGCGGGCGAGCGCCGTCTGCTTGAACACGGCGGTGTAGTTCTCGACGAAGTTGAACGACTTCGGCCATCCCCAGTAGTTGCCGGCCATCACCTCCTCGAAGGAGCGCAGCGAGGTCAGCATCACCGTGACGAGCGGCAGCAGCCAGAGGACGAGCACGGCGGCGACCAGGGCGACATAGGCGGCGCGGGCCGGGCGGGCGGTTTCCGGAATGGGACGGGGATACATCAGGCGGTCTCCTGTTCCGGCCGGAGCAGCGTGCGCAGATACCAGGCGATGAACACGGCCATGATCGCGAACAGCACGGTGGCGATGGCCGCGCCGTAGCCGAAGCGGTAGGAGAAGATCGACTGTTCGTACATCTGGTAGGCGAGCACGGTGGACGAGCCGAACGGCCCGCCCGAGGTCATCACCGCCACCATGTCGAACGAGCGCAGGGCGCCGATGACGGTGACGGCGAGGGCGATGAAGCTCACCTCGCGCAGCTGCGGCAGCACGACGTGCAGCAGCATGGCGAACCCACGCGCGCCATCGACCCGGCCGGCGCCGATCAGGTCTTCGTTGAGGTTGTTGAGGCCGGCGAGGAACAGCACCAGGCAGAAGGCGACCTGCGGCCACAGCGCGGCGATCACCACGGCGAAACTGACCAGATGCTCGTCGGAGAGCAGGGCGGGGGCGGTGGCGCCGAACCAGCCGTAGATCAGCGACAACAGGCCGAAGGTCGGATCGTAGACCCAGGTGAAGACGACGCCGACGGTGACCGAGGCCAGCACCAGCGGCACGAAGAACAGCGATTTCAGGAGCTTCATGCCGGCGATCGCTTGGTTCAGCAGCAGGGCGAGCGCGAGGCCGAGCGGCGGCGCCAGCATGAACAGGGCGAGCCAGATGACGTTGTTCTTCAGCGAGACGTAGAACTGCGGATCGGCGGCGAGCTGCTCATAGTTGGCAAGGCCGACCCATTGCATGGGGCCGACGCCGTCCCAGTCGAAGAAGGAGACCCAGACGGTCTCGATCGACGCCAGGATGATCACCACGCCGAACAGCAGCGCGCCGGGCAGGATGAAGAGGGTGGGCGCCAGCCAGTGCCGGTGGCGCCGCCAGAGGTGGCTCATCTGGTCGTTCCCATGGATTGTGGCTGGGGATTGTGGCTGGCGGGCGCCTCGGGCGAGGCGGCCCCCGGGGGAAGGGGAGGCGGCGTCCTCGCCCGAGGCGAGCGACCGGGAGGAGAGTCTCGATCGCCCGGAGAGCGTCGGCGAGGGCGTCAGCCCTTGAAGATGCGCTGGCGCGTGCCTTCCAGTCGTTCGAGGATCTGGTTGCGGCGCTCGGGCTTCACCATGAACTCCTGGAAGCCCTTCAGGCCTTCCTGCGCCATGTCCGGATCGGTGTCGCGGTCGTAATACTGGGCGGTGCCGACCACGGTCTTCATCGACTCGACGGCGGCGTTGATCAGCGGGTCCTTGCTCGGCGGGCAGTCGTTGCGCGGCGGCACGGCGCTCTCGGCTTCGAGGAAGGCGGCGAGATTTTCCGGCTTGTAGAAATAGGCCAGGAAATCGCGGGCGTCCTGTTTGTTCTTGCCGTTCTTCGGCACGTGGATCGAGTTGAGCGAGAAGTCCTCGTAGCGAGGCACGCTCTTGTCGATCACCGGGAAGGGGGCATAGGCGATCTGGTCGACCTCCTCGGCCGGGAAGCCGTATTTGATGAAGCCGGCGAGATCCATCATCGCCGCCTTCTTCTGGGCGAGCGCGGCGGCCGCCTGCTCCCAGCCGGAGGAGGTGTGGTTGGGCGTGAAGAGATCGGCGCGGATCAGCTCCTCCCAGCGGTCGAACACCGGCTTCAGCGACGGATCGGTGTAGGGAAGCTTGCCGTCCATCAGCGCGATGTGCTTCTCAAGGCCGCTAATCCTGAGGTTCATGTGGTCGAACCAGCCGGCGGCCGGCCACATCTCCTTGGTGCCCATGCTGACCGGCACCATGCCGGCCGACTTGGCCTGCTCGCCGAGCGCCAGCAGGTCCTCGATGGTGGCGGGCGCGGTCCAGCCCTTCTCCTCGAACACGTCCCTGCGGTAGAACATGCCCCACAGCAGGCCGCCGAGCGGCAGGCCGTATTGCTTGCCGTCGACGGTCAGCGCGCCGGTGGTGGCGCCGAGCACGTCCTTGTAGCCCTCGCGGGCGTAGAGGTCGGAAATGTCGTCGAACAGGCCGCGCTGGACGAAGGCCTTCATGCGGTTGCCGGAGAACCAGAAGCAGATGTCGGGCGCGCCGACCACCAGATAGCTGCGGATGGCCGTCTTGTGGGCCTCGTGGTCCATGTTGTTGATGGTAACGGCGACGCCCGACGCCTTGGCATATTCGTCGGCGAGGCGCTGCAGCACGGCCCGCTGGTCGGCGTTGCCGATGTTGGAAATGATGGTCAGCTCTCTCGCCTGGGCAATGGCCGGCCGGGCGAGCAGACCGCCGGCCAGCACGGCGCCGGTGCCGATCATGAAGCGACGGCGCGTCGTGGCAAGCGCTGGGCCGGCCACGGAATCGGTGTTTCTTTCCATCTCAATCTCCTCCCGAGACACGAAGATGCGTTTTCGAGCGGGGCACCGCTCGAAGCTCGACGACTTGAAGGCTGATGTTCTGACCTCTCGGCGCGGAAATTCGCCGCGCGGGCAACCACTCCCCGATTGCCTTATGAATTCTGATAGCCTAGTTTCGGCGAGGTGCCAAGAGTTAATTTAAGAAATAAACTAAGAGGACATCGTGCGGGGCAACTCCAGTACATCGCGGGCGCTGAACCGGCGGCTCATCCTCAACCTGCTCAGGCGCCACGGCCCCGTCTCGCGCGCCGAGATCGCCACCATCACCGGCCTCAGCCCGGCGGCGGTGACCTTCGTGGTCGCCGAGCTGGTGGAGGAAACGCTGATCGTCGAGCGCGCGGCGGTGACTGGCGCCACCGGCCGGCGGCCGGTGCCGATCGACATCAACTACGAGGCGCATCTCGCCTTCGGCTTCAAGCTTAATGCCGACGGCATCGACTGCGTGCTGACCGACCTCGCCACCAACCCGCTCGTCACCTGGCACGCGCCGATCCCCAACACCAGCCCCGACGGCATGATCGGTACCATCCTGGGCGCCATTCCGCGTATGCTGGCCGAGAGCGGCCGGCCGCAGTCGGCGGTGATGGGGATCGGCGTGTCGATCCCCGGCGAGGTCGACGCCCGCGGCGGCGTTTGCCTCCAGAGCCCGCGCTTCGGCTGGCGCAACCTCGCTTTCGGCCAGTTGCTGGGCGAGCGGGTGCACGTACCCGTCTGGATCGACGACGACGTCAACGCCTTCGCCGTGGCGCAGAAGCTGTTCGGCGCCGGCCGCAACCACCGGCATTTCGCGGCGCTGGCCGTCGGCACCGGCATCGGCAGCTCGCTGGTCATCGACGGCGAGATCTACCACGGGGCGCGCAGCGTCGCCGGCAAGTTCGGCCATATCACGTCCGTTCCGGGCGGCCGGCTCTGCGAATGCGGGCGGCACGGCTGCCTGATGGCCCACGCCGCCGAGCCGTTCATGCTGGAGACCTGGCGGGCGCGGAGCGGCGCGGCCGCGGCGTCGCGGGCGGATTTCGCGGCGGCCGTCGAGGCGGAGGCGCCGGAGGCGATGGCCATTCTCGACGAGGCCGGCGCCCGGATCGGCCGGCATCTCGCCGATCTCGTCAACCTGTTCGACCCCGAGGTGATCGTGGTCGGCGGCGAGGCGGTGCAGTTCGGCGAGGCGCTGATCGGGCCGATCCGGCGGGCGATGGAGGACAGCGTGTTCTTCTCCAAGCCGGAGCTGCTGCCGGACTGGGTGCCGGGCTCCTGGGCGCGCGGCGCGGCGGCGCTGGCGACGCAGGGCATCTTCGATTTCGAGCGCTCGCCTAGCGGCTGAGGCCGGTTCTCCTGCCCATCGCGCGTAAAAGAATACCCCTGCGCGCCGGTGTGTCCGGGACACGCGAGGGGCAAGTTGGCCGAGGCAGGCGCCCTAGGTGGGGGTTTGATGTGCCTCGGCGGGCGTCAGGCCCGGTAGCCGATGAGGGCGGCCATTTCGGTGATGCGGGGATCGCAGAGGTCGCCGCCGAGGCGCTGGCCGGGGTCGGCGAGTTTCTCGTTGCGATCGACGAAGTCGCGCGCGGTAAGGCTGAGCACCTGTTTGGGCGGCTCGCCGCTTTCGATGAGATAGTCGCGATACTCGTCCTCGAGCGTTTCCAGGCGGCTGGTCATGGGGCTCTCCCGTTCGAGAGTGGACGGATCGGGCTTGCTGGATTTCCAACCCGCGACACGGTTGCGGGTTCCCGCCCCGATTGCCTGCGTCTAGGGCCAGCCGGCGAGGATTTCGTCGGTGGTGGCGACTTCCAGTTGCTCGCTAAAGCGGGTGAGATAAAGCTCCATCAGCGCGTCGTGGGTGTCGTCGGAGAAGCTGCACAGGGCGTCGCTTGCCAGAATGACGCGGTAGCCGCGGTCGATGCCGCCGAGCGCCGTGGCCAGCACGCAGACGTCGGTCTCGCCGCCGGTAATGACCAGCGTGTCGACGCCGGAGCCGGCCAGCAGGACGTCGAGCCGTCCCTCCGTCCACGGCGCGTAGACACGCTTGTCGAGCAGACGGGCCGGCGGCACGAAGCGTTCGAGGGCCGGAACGAGGCGTACGGCGTCGCTGCCGATGGCTTCGAGCGTCACCTCGGCCCAGCGCCGGTAGTAACGCGCCCAACTGCCGCGCCCCTCGCCGGGCCGGTCGGCCGGGACGAAGCGCGTGAACAGGGTGCGCTCGGCATGGCGGGCGCACAGCGTCTCGATCACCGGCACCACCCGCTCCAGCCAGGGCACCGCCCAAGGGTAGCCGGACGCGAACAGCCGCTGCATGTCGACGCAGAGGTGCAGGCTGCCGGCACCCAGCCGGCCGTGGACAAGACCCCGGTCGCCCATCGCCGCCTCAGAGCTTCACCGCCGCCTCGCGCGCCCAGAGGCGCAGCTTGCGGCAGCTTTCGACGAAGGCAGACACCGCGGCAGCCCGGTCGAGGCGGACGAGGCCCTCGTCGGCGTCGGGCGCCACGCCGGCCTTTTCGAGCAGCGGCACGGCCTCGGCGCTGAAGGCGATGAACTTGCAGTGGGCGAAGGCATCGGCCACGAAGTCGCGCGCCGCCGCCTCCTTCGCCAGCATTGCGGCGCCGTCCTTGGACAGCACCAGTGCCACGGCGTCGAACAGCACCGAGGGGCCGCCGTCGATCATGTGCCGGGCCGGCAGGTGGGTGCCATCGGCGGTCACGACGCCGCCGACCTTGGGAGCGATCAGTTCGGTCGTCGCGCCCTCTTGGTCGATCGCCGCGCGCAGCGCTTCGAGGAGGCTGCCGTCGCAACCGTCGCTGACCAGCACGCCGAGCTTGCGGCCGGCAAAACTCTTCGGGCCGTTCTCGATGATGCTGAGGGCGGGCGAGGCGGGCAGGTCGTCGCGCGGCGGCACCGCCGGATCGGCGGGCTTGGGCAGCTTGTCGATGCCGAGCCCGTCGGCGACGGCGGCGCCGAGCGCCTCGTCGATGTTGAGGAGGTGGGAGACCATGCGCTCGCGGATGAGCGGATTCTCGCACTTGCTCAACTCGAAGGTCAGCGCCATGGCGATGTGCTTCTGCTCGGTCACGGTCTGGCTCACGAAGAACTGCCGCGCCTGGCTGTAGTGGTCGGCGAAGCTCTCCGGCCTGAGCCGCGCCTTGGGCGCGTCGATCGGCTGGCGGAAGGTGCGGAAGCCGCGGGCCGGGTCTTCGCGCGGACCTTCGCCCCAGGAATTCGGCTGGTAGTTGGCGCGGCCCACCGGGTTGCGCATCGCCATGTGGCCGTCCTGCTGGAAATGGTGGAACGGGCACTTCGGCGCATTGATCGGGATATGCGTGAAGTTGGGGCTGCCGAGCCGTTTGAGCTGGGTGTCGAGATAGGAGAAGTTGCGCCCCTGCAGCAGCGGATCGTCGGAGAAGTCGATGCCCGGCGGCACGTTCTGCGTCATGAAGGCGACCTGCTCGGTCTCGAAGAAGAAGTTGTCGGGCATGCGGTCGAGCACCAACCGGCCGACGGGACGCGGCTTGATGATCTCCTCGGGGATCAGCTTGGTTGGGTCGAGCACGTCGAAGTCGAAGCTGTCGGCAAACTGCTGATCGAACAGCTGCACGCAGAGTTCCCATTCGGGGAAATTGCCGGACTGGATTGCCTCCCAGAGGTCGCGACGGTGGAAGTCGGGATCGGCGCCGTTGATCTTCACCGCCTCATTCCAGACCACCGATTGCAGGCCGAGCTTCGGCTTCCAAAGGAACTTGACGAAGGTCGATTCGTCGCGGGCGTTCAGGAAGCGGAAGGTGTGGACGCCGAAGCCTTCCATGAAGCGGAAGGAGCGGGGAATCGCCCGGTCGGACATCACCCACATGACCATATGCATCGATTCCGGCGTCAGGGAGATGAAGTCCCAGAAATTGTCGTGCGCCGACTGGGCCTGCGGGAAGCCGCGATCGGGCTCCGGCTTCACCGAGTGGATGACGTCGGGGAACTTGATGGCGTCCTGGATGAAGAACACCGGGATGTTGTTGCCGACGAGATCCCAGTTGCCTTCCTTCGTATAGAGCTTGACGGCGAAGCCGCGTACGTCGCGGGCAAGGTCGAACGAGCCCTTGGAGCCGGCCACCGTCGAGAAGCGCACGAAGGCCGGCGTCTTCTCGCCGGGCCGCTGGAAGATGTCGGCGCGCGTGACGTCGGCGAGCGACTCGTAGGTCTCGAAGTAACCGTGCGCGCCGTAGCCGCGCGCGTGCACCACGCGCTCGGGAATGCGCTCGTGGTCGAAGTGGAAGATCTTCTCGCGGAAGTGGAAGTCCTCGATCAGGCTGGGGCCGGGAGCGCCGGCCTTCAACGTGTTCTGATCGTCGGCGACCGGTCCGCCCTGCGCAGTGGTCAGAATGGATGTGTCGCCCTCGCGCACCTGATGGAGTTCGCCGCCCTCGCCACGCTTCAGGGTCTGGTCGTGCAGTTTCGCCGTGGTGCGTGCCTCTGCCGTCGCCTTCCTGGCCATGTTCGTCGCTCCCTCGCTGGTCGGGCGAGGGTGCGTGGCGGATGTGGGTCCTTTCCTGCCGTGCGCCCCCGTCCTGCAATGGAGGCTAGAACCTGAGGTGCCGGATTTTGTTCCGGAAAGGGCGAGAATAATCGATTTGAAGCGGCCGGGAGGGGCGATTGCCAAGGAACAGAACGCGCGAACCTGGGTTTCCTCTGCAGTCATCGCGCAAAAGGAGACAGACCATGCTGACCCGTCGTTCCGCTCTTTTCGGCGCCGCCGCCGTCGCTGCCGCGGTTTCGGCCGCCCCGACGCTTGCCCTCGACGAATCCGACGATCCCACCGGCGGTACCGTCGCCGACCCCAGGGCGCTTGCCAAGTTGCCGCGCGTCAAGGCCGAGCTGGTGCCGCCGCCCAACGTCATGAAGCATGATCAGGTGGCCAAGGGTGGACCGAAGATCGTCGAGTTCACCATGACCGTCGCCGAGAAGGAGATCGTCATCGACGGCGACGGCACTCCGTTTCAGGCGCTGACCTTCGACGGCTCGCTGCCCGGCCCGACGCTGGTGGTGCACCAGGGCGACTATGTCGAGCTGACGCTGATCAACCCCGACAGCAACAGCATGCCGCACAACATCGACTTCCACGCAGCGACCGGCGCCCTCGGCGGCTCGCAGCTGACGCTGGTCAACCCCGGCGAGCAGGCGACGCTGCGCTTCAAGGCGACGCGGGCCGGCGTGTTCATCTACCACTGCGCCCCGCCGGGCATGATCTCCTGGCACGTGATGTCCGGCATGAGCGGAGCGATCATGGTGTTGCCGCGCGACGGCCTGAAGGATGCGGCCGGCAAGTCGATCCACTATGACCGCGCCTACACGATCGGCGAGTTCGATCTCTACGTGCCGCGCGACGAGAATGGCGCCTATCGCAGCTACGAGAGCGCCGGCGACGCCTTCGCCGACACGCTGGAGCTGATGACCAAGCTGATCCCTACGCACACGGTGTTCAACGGCAAGGTCGGCTCGCTGACGGGCGACAGCGCCATGACTGCCGAAGTCGGCGAGACGGTGATGTTCATCCACTCGTCGGCGATGATGGACTGCCGACCGCATCTGATCGGCGGCCACGCCGACTGGGTCTGGGAGCACGGCAAGTTCTCCAATCCGCCGCAGCGCGATTTCGAGACCTGGTTCATCCGCGGCGGCAGCGCCGGGGCGATGGTCTATACCTTCCATCAGCCGGGCATCTACAACTACGTCGACCACAACCTGATCAAGGCCGAGCAGCTCGGCGCCACCGCCCACGTCAAGGTGGAAGGCACCTGGAACCACGACCTGATGACCCAGGTCAGCGCGCCGGGGCCGATCAAGGGCTGAACGAAAAAGGGCCGCCGTCCGCCGGTTAGGCGGACGGCGGCCCGGTCCATGTGCACGAGGCTCAGGGCAGCGAATAGGCGATGACGTAGTCGCCGGCCTTGGTGCCGATAGAGCCGTGGCCGCCGGCCACGATCACCACCATCTGGCGGCCGTCGTCGAGGGCATAGGTCATCGGCGTTGCCTGTCCGCCGGCCGGCAGCCGGCCCTTCCACAGTTCGCGGCCGGTGGAGAGGTCATAGGCGCGCAGGTAGTTGTCGACCGCCGCCGCCAGGAAGGCGACGCCTCCCTTGGTGATGATCGGGCCGCCGATGCCGGGCACGCCGACCTTGAACGGCAGGGGCAGGGGCGTCATGTCGTGGACCGTGCCGTTGCGGTGCTTGTAGACGATCTGGCCGGTGGTGAGGTCGGCGGCGGCGACGTAACCCCACGGCGGCGCCTGGCAGGGGATCTGCAACGGGCCGAGGAACGGCCCCATGTAGACGCCGTAGGGTGCACCGTCGTTGCGGTTGAGGCCCTGCTCGCTGCCCTTCTCGTCCTGGCCACGCGGCGGAATCTCGGCGCGCGGCACCAGACGCGAGGTGAAGGCTAGATAGGTCGGCATGCCGAACATCACCTGCCGTTCGGGATCGATCGCCACGCTGCCCCAGTTGAACACGCCGAAGTTGCCGGGATAGATCAGCGAACCCTTCAGCGACGGCGGCGTGTAGCGGCCGGCGTATTCGAGCTGATGGAAGCGGATGCGGCAGACGAGCTGGTCGAACATGGTGACGCCCCACATGTCCTTCTCCTGCAGCGGCGGGGGCGTGAAGGTGAGGCTGGACAGCGGCTGGGTGGGAGACGAGAAGTCTTCCGGAATGGTGCCGCCCGGCGCGGGCACCTCCGTCACCGGCAGAATCGGTTCGCCGGTTCGCCGGTCGAGCACGTAGATGTCGCCCTGCTTGGTCGGGCCGACCAGTGCCGGGATGGTGGTGCCGTCCGGCCGCGTCAGGTCGAGGAGCACCGGCTGGGCCGGCACGTCCATGTCCCAGAGGTCATGATGGACGGTCTGGCGCACCCAGCGGTCGCGGCCGGTGTCGATGTCGAGGGCGACGATCGACGATGAGTATTTCTCGACATTTTCGCTGCGGCCGATGCCGAGCTGATCGGGCACCTGATTGCCGAGCGGGATGTAGACGAGGCCGAGCGTCTCGTCGACGCTGAACACCGACCAGCTGTTGGGCGAGTTGGTGGTGTAGGTCTGGCCGGCCGGCAACGGCAGCGTCTCGGTGGGATTGCCGGAATCCCAGTTCCAGATCAGTGCGCCGCTGTCGACGTCGAAGGCGCGGATGACGCCGGACTGCTCCTCGGTGGAATAGTTGTCGTTGACGGCGCCGCCGATGATGATCTTGCGGGCGGCGATCACCGGCGGCGATGTCGAGTAGTAGTAGCCCTTCGGCTGGTACTTCATGCCGCTTTCGAGATGCAGCGTGCCGCCGTCGGCAAAGGAGGTGCAGACGGCGCCGTTCCGCGCATCGAGGGCGATCAGCCGTGCATCAGAGGTCGGCAGGTAGACGCGCTCGGCGCAGGCCGCGCCGGCGGTGGCGGCGGTGTCGCGGTAGTAGGTGACGCCGCGGCAGGTCTGGTGCTGGCGATCGGGGTTGAGGCCGACGTTGGGGTCGTACTTCCACTTCTGCTTGCCGGTCGCCGCGTCGAGGGCGATCGCCCAGTTGTGCGGCGTGCAAAGGTAGAGCGTGTCGCCGACCTTGAGCGGCGTCACCTGATAGGTGGTCTCGCCGACGTCACCCGGCTGCTTGACGTCGCCGGTCTGGTAGCGCCAAGCCTCCTTGAGGGAGCCGACGTTGCCGACGTTGATCTGGGTGAGCGGCGAATAGCGCTGGCCGTAGGGCGTGCGGCCATATTGCCACCATTCGCCGTCGGGCACGTTGCCGCCGTGGTCGACGGTCGGGCTCTGCCGGTCGGGCAGCCGGCCGGCGACGTCGTAGCGATCGACGAACATCGAGCCGCCGGCGACGGCCGCCGAGGCGAGGCAGGCCACGCCGAGCGTCAGGGCCGGCACGGCCGACAGGCGCGGCGACGCCGCGGTGCGATCGAGCCGCCGCCGCACGAAAGGCAGCATCAGCCAGATGCCGAGTAGTACCAGTACGCCGCCGCGCGGGCCGAGTTGCCACCAGTCGAAGCCGACTTCCCACAGCGCCCAGCCGAGCGAGCCGAACAGCACCACGGCGAAAAGCGTCAGCGCGTGGGCGTTGCGGCGGTAGAGGAGGAAGCCGGTGAGCAGCAGGCCGATGCCGGCCATCAGGTAGTAGGCGCTGCCGCCGAGGAGGACGAGATGCAATCCGCCTCCCAGAAGGATCAGTCCGCTGAGACCCATCAGAAAAACGGTGAAGATGATCATTGCGCGGTCGCTCCGGCACGGAAGGGTGCCTAGACAAGCGCCGAGGCGGCTTTTCGTTCCATCACAACGCGGTTTTCGGCATGGCGCTGGAACAAATCGGAGCACGCGGGGTTGGGCCGCTGGTATCAATCCTTGGCGAGAGGAGATGAAGCCCGCCGCCGTCGATCATCCTTGCCGCGCTGGTCGTCGTGGCGATGCGGATGACGGCATCGCGGCCGCGTCGACAGTCGGAAGACGTTGCCAACCCACGCCGCGCGGCAGTCGCGCCGGCGCGGTGGCGATTTGTTTTTGGCGCCGGACGCATCGGCAGGGAACCCGAACGGCCGATACGGGTTACACCCGTATCGGTCCTCGGGAGGTTGATCATGTCCGCCAGCCGCATTCCTCCGGTCCCCAGCCGGTCGTCCGGACCGGGCGGCAAGGCGAAGGGCGCGCGCCATGCTTGAGCACTTCGACGCGCTGCTGCTGGCGCGGCTTCAGTTCGCCTTCACCATCTCCTTCCACATCTTCTTTCCCGCCTTCACCATCGGGCTGGCGAGCTATCTGTTCGTTCTCAACGCCCTGTGGCTGATCACCAAGCGGCAGGTCTACGAGGAGCTGTTCGAATTCTGGAAGACGATCTTCGCCGTGGTGTTCGCCATGGGCGTCGTCTCCGGCATCGTCATGTCCTACCAGTTCGGCACCAACTGGAGCAGCTTCGCCGACAAGGCCGGCCCGGTGATCGGGCCGCTGATGGGCTACGAGGTGCTGACCGCCTTCTTCCTCGAGGCGGGTTTCCTCGGCGTCATGCTGTTCGGCCTGAAGCGCGTCGGCCCCGGCCTGCACCTCTTCGCCACCGGCATGGTGGCGCTTGGCACGCTGTTATCAGCCACCTGGATCCTTGCCGCCAATTCGTGGATGCAGACGCCGGCCGGCTTCGGCATCAACGAGGCGGGCCAGTTCGTGCCGCTCGACTGGTGGGCAATCATCTTCAACCCGTCCTTCCCGTACCGTCTGGTGCACATGGTGCTCGCCGCCTATCTCACCACGGCGCTGGCGGTCGGTGCCTGCGGCGCCTGGCACCTGTTGCGCGGGCTGGCGCCGCGCCGCAGCGCCACCATGTTCGCCATGGCCATGGGCATGGTGGCGGTGGTGACGCCGTTGCAGATCTTTGCCGGCGACCAGCACGGTCTCAATACGCTGGAACACCAGCCGGCCAAGGTCATGGCCATGGAGGGCCATTTCGAGAGCCATCCCAACGGCGCGCCGCTGATCCTGTTCGGCCTGCCCGATCAGGCGAACAAACGCGTCGACTACGAGATATCGATCCCCGGCCTCTCCAGCCTGATCCTGAAGCACGGCTGGAACGAGCCGCTCGCCGGTCTCGACACCATTCCCGACGAGTTGCAGCCGCCTGTTGCGGTGGTGTTCTGGTCGTTCCGCGTCATGGTGGGACTCGGCGTGGCGATGCTATTGCTGGGGCTGTGGTCGGCCATTGCCTGGTGGCGCGGGCGGCTGACCGAGGATCGCTGGCTGCTCAGGGCCGCCGTCGCCATGGGGCCGGCCGGCTTTGTCGCCGTGCTGGCCGGCTGGATCACCACCGAGGTCGGCCGCCAGCCCTACCTCGTCTACGGCCACCTGCTGACGGCCGATGCCGTGTCGCCGATCGCCACGCCGGCCGTCGCCGCCTCGCTTATCGCCTTCATCTTGGTCTATTTCTTCGTGTTCGGGGCAGGCATCTTCTACATCTTCCGTCTGTTGGCGCGTCTGCCGGCCGAAACGGTCGATACGGCGGAGGAGGAACTGGACAAGGGGCCGGTCAGGACGGCCGGCATCACGCCCGGTCCGGCTCAGCCCAAACTGCAGGGAGATCCCGATGGCCATTGACCTCGCTTTCGTCTGGGCCTTCCTGATTGCCTTCTCGGTGCTCGCCTATGTGGTGCTGGACGGCTTCGATCTCGGCATCGGCATCCTGTTCCCGTTCTTCCGCGACAAGGGCGACCGCGACACGATGATGAACACCGTGGCGCCGGTGTGGGACGGCAACGAGACCTGGCTGGTGATGGGCGGCGGCGGCCTGCTCGCCGTCTTCCCGCTGGCCTATGCCACCGTGCTGCCGGCGCTCTACGCGCCGCTGATCGCCATGCTGCTCGGGCTGATCTTCCGCGGCGTCGCCTTCGAGTATCGCTGGCGCACCAAGCGCTGGCTGAGGGTGTGGGACTGGGGATTTGCCGGCGGCTCGATGATCGCCGCGTTCATGCAGGGCATCTCGCTCGGCACGCTGATCCAGGGCATCCCGGTGGTCGACCGCGCCTATGCCGGTGGCTGGTGGGACTGGCTGACGCCCTTTTCGGTGGCGACCGGCGTGTCGCTGGTCGTCGGCTACGCGCTGCTCGGCGCCACCTGGCTGGCGATGAAGACCACCGGCGACCTCGCCGACCGGGCACGGCAGATCGCCCGGCCGGCCACCTATCTGACGCTGGCCGGCATGGCGGTGTTCAGCCTGTGGACGCCGCTGATCGCGCCGCACTATCTCGGCCGCTGGTTCAGCTTCCCGACGGTGATCTTCAGCGTGGTGGTGCCGCTTCTGGTGCTGGCGGCCGCTGCCGCCATCCTGTCCGGCCTCAACCGGGAGAAGGACCTCCAGCCGTTCCTGGCGGCGCTCGGCCTGTTCGTGCTCGGCTATGCCGGCATCGGCATCAGCTTCTATCCCTATATCGTGCCGCCGTCGCTGACCATCGCGGAGGCCGCCGCGCCGGAGGCCAGCCTTGCCTTCCTGCTGGTGGGGGCGGTGGTGCTGATCCCGATCATCCTCATCTACACGGCCTATGCCTACTGGGTGTTCCGCGGCAAGGTGCGGCCGGGGGAAGGCTACCACTGATCGCGGGGCAGCCGGCCGGCGGCCGGCTGACGCGGGGGCGAACGGCTCAGGCTTCCCGCCGCGCCGCCACGCGGCTGCGGACGAGCTGCCGGTAGAGCCGGGCGTAGCGCTCGGCGCTGCGGCTCCAGCCGAAATCGGTGCGCATCGCCTGCGTCTGCAACTCGCGCCAGAAATCGACATTGTCGAAGGCGGTCAGCGCCCGGTGAATGGCGTGGTAGAGATCGTCGGACGAGCCGGGATGGAACTTGAAACCGGTCGCCACGCCGGCCGACGCCGCCGCCTCGTTGGCGTCGATCACCGTTTCGGCCAACCCGCCGGTGCGGGCGACGATCGGGATGGCTCCGTAGCGCAGCGCGTAGAGCTGGGTGAGGCCGCAGGGCTCGAAGCGCGACGGCTGCAGCACGATGTCGCTGCCGGCGTGCAGCAGGTGGGCGGTCTCCTCGCTGTAGCCGACGTGAATGACCACATGGCCGGAATGCTGCCGCACCTGCTCCAGCAGGCCGTAGACGATGCCGGGATCGCCCTCGCCGAGGATGATCAGCCGGGCGCCGCGCTCGACGATGCCGGAGACCAGCGGCGCCAGGAGATCGATGCCCTTCTGCCAGGTCAGGCGGCTGATGACGCTGAGGATCGGCCCGTCGCCGGGCGTCAGGCCGAACTGCCGCTCGATCATCGTCCGGTTCACCCGCCGCCGGTCGATGCTGCGCGCGTCGTAGTTCTGGGGAATGTGGGGATCGGTGAACGGATTCCAGATGGTCTGGTCGATGCCGTTGACGATGCCGGAGAGCACCTGCCGCCGCGACTGGAGCACGCCGGCCATGCCCATGCCCTGCTCCTCGGTGAGGATCTCGCGGGCGTAGGTGGGGGAGACGGTGGTCACCGCGTCCGACAGGCGGATGCCGGCCTTCAGGTAGCTGATGTCGCCGTAATACTCCAGGCAGTCGACGCTTGAGAAATGGTCGGGCAGGCCGAGCGCCGGAAACACGCCGGCCGGAAACTGACCCTGGAAGGCGAGATTGTGGATGGTGAGCACGATCGGCAGGTCGAGGCCGGCCGCCCGCATGTAGGCGGCGGTGAGCGCCGCCTGCCAGTCGTGCAGATGGACGACGTCGGCCTGCCAGCCGCCGATGCCCTCGGCGGCGATCTGCGCGGCGGCTGCCGACAGGACGGCGAAGCGCCGCCAGTTGTCATGATAGTCGCGGCCGTGACCGTCGATGTAGGGGCCGCCGCGACGCTCGAACAGCTCTGGGCAATCGAGCAGCAGCAGTTCCAGTCCTTCGCACTGGCCCCGCCAGACCGTGGCATCCGCGCCGAGCACCGACAGGCGGCCGATCGCTTCCCGCCGCCGGCAGTTGGCGAGCGCCAAGGGATAGGCCGGGATTAGCGTCCGCGTCGAAATGCCCTGCGGCAGCAGCGACTTGGGCAGCGAGCCGATGACATCGGCGAGCCCGCCGGTCTTGACCAACGGAAACACTTCCGAAGCCACCGCAAGGATGGTCAGCGGCTCGAACAGGCGGACCGGACGATTATCGCGTCCGGCATCCGGCGAGACCAGGCGGAAGGCCCTGTTGTCGTCGCCGTCCGGTTCGGGGGTTTCGATTTTCCGGGTCAACTGCATCAACCTCTCCCTGCCGGACGACGGGCTGCAATCCCTCGCCCCAAACGACATTGCGCAACTGGGCCGTCATGAATTTGTTCCCCGTGAAATGGGGGAAAGCAGACGCAAGGGAACAATCGTCGGGCAACGCGGTTCGACCGACGACAGGAGAAGCCTGAACGCTCGCCGATCGAGGTGTGCCGGGAAATCGAAACAGACCGGACGGATTTCTGGACGCGGGAACCGTCAAACGCCGAAGAGCGTACAACCAGCAAGTGGAGATTCCCGCGAGCATCATACTCCAGTGAGTCCTGCGCCGGAAGACGGGGGTCGGCATCACAAAAGGTCGAGGGCCATCAAAAACGAGGGCAAACGGCAACGCCGATGCAACCGGACGGAGCGTCCGGCTGCGATCCATCGCTAAACGGTTGGGAGAGGGACATGAGCACAGGAAAAGTCGCCTTGGTGACGGGAGCGGGTTCGGGCATCGGGCGGGCCACCGCCATCGAGCTGGCCGGCAACGGCTTCGCCGTCGGCCTGCTCGGGCATACGGTGTCGGAACTGAACGAGGTGGCGGCGCTGCTTCAGGATGCGGGCGCCGACACCGAGACGCTCGATGCCGACATCTCGCGCGAGGACGAGATGGAAGCGGCCGTCGCTCGTCTCGTCGAGCGTTTCGGCCGGCTCGACGCCGTGGTGGCCAACGCCTCCATCAACGGCACTTGGGCGCCGATCGAGGACATCACCCCCGAGGAGTGGGACAAGACGATCGCCGTCAACCTGCGCGGCACCTATCTGACGCTGCGCTCGACGGTGCCGCACATGAAGCGCGGCGGGGGCGGGGCAATCGTCGTCGTTTCCTCGATCAACGGCACCCGCACCTTCACCACCCCCGGCGCCACCGCCTATGCGGCGACCAAGGCGGCCCAGCTCGCCATGGTCCAGCAACTGGCGCTGGAGCTTGGCCGCTACCGCATCCGCGTCAACGCCGTCTGTCCGGGAGCGATCGAGACCAGCATCGACGACAACACGACGGTGCGCGGCGAGCACGAGACCGCCGTTCCCGTGGAGTGGCCGGAAGGCGAGATACCGATCACCGGCGGCGATCCCGGCCAACCGGAGGATGTCGCCCGGCTGATCTCCTTCCTGGTCGGCGATGCCTCCGCCCACATCACCGGCACCCCGGTGTGGATAGACGGCGGCCAGGGCCTTTTGCGCTGACGCGTTGCGACATCCCGGCAATTGCTCCGCCGCCGCGAACGTGGTCTAGACTCGGTCAGCGGTTGCAGCGGCGGGGGCGGCGATGAAGATCACGGTCATCGGCATGGGGGCGGTCGGCACCGAGGTGGTCGGCCATCTCCTCAACAGCGGCATTGCCTCGGAGATCGTGGTGATCGATCAGGCGGCGGCCAAGGCGCAGGCGGAAATCTGGGACTTCTCGCATACGACCTCCTTCATCTACGCCCAGAACCCCCGCCTCGTTTCGGGCGACTACGCCGACGCCGCCGGCAGCGACATCGTGGTGATCACCGCAGGCGCCCAGATCAAGGCCGGCCAGACGCGCGACGCGCTCGCCCGCATCAACAGCGCCATCATGCGGTCGATCATCGCCGAGGTGGAGAAGACCTCGCCCGGCGCCATCGTGCTGATGGTCACCAACCCGGTCGACATCCTGGTGCAGGTGGTGCTGCGTCATTCCTCCTTCCCGAAGGAGCGGGTGATCAGCCTTGGCACCATCGTCGACACCGCCCGCTTCATGCGCATCGTCAGTGAGCACGTGGCGATCGACCCGAAGAACATCTTCGGCTGGGTGCTCGGCGATCACAGCGATACCGGCTTCATCCCCTGGAGCCTCTGCAACGTCTGCGGCCTCGACGTCGACAGCTATTGCCAGCTCAACGGCCTGCCGCCGATTGACCGCGCCGAGGTCCGGCGGCGGGTGCTGCAGATCGGCCTCGACATTTTCGCCGGCAAGGGCAACACCAATCACGGCATCGCCGCCTCGGTGTTCCGCATCATCCGGGCGATCGCCGGCAACGAGCGCTCGGTGCTGCCGGTCGGCACGCTGCTCGACGGCGAATACGGCGTCTCCGACGTGGTGATGAGCGTGCCCTGCGTCATCGGCCGGGCCGGCCGCGAGCGCGTCGTCGCCTGCCGCTTCACCGACGAGGAGCGGACGGCCTTCGAGGCGTCGCACGCCCACGTTCTGGCGCTGCTCGAGGAGGCCGAGGGGCGGCTGGCCGGCTGACGGAAACGGACGGGAGGCAGCGATGAAACAGGTGGCCAACGGACCGATTTCTCTGATGACCGAGAGCTTCGGCGCGCCGGAGGACCCGGTGCTGGTGCTGGTGATGGGGGCGACCGCCTCCATGCTCTCTTGGCCGGACGCGCTCTGCCGGCGCCTCGCCGCCGGCGGCTTCCGGGTGATCCGCTTCGATCACCGCGACACCGGCCAATCGACCACCGGCCCGGCCGGCGAGCCCGGCTATACCGTCGAGGATATGGTCGGCGACCTCATCGCCGTGCTCGACGGCTACGATCTGCCGGCGGCGCATGTGGCGGGCATGTCGCTCGGCGGCCTGATCGGCCAGATGGCCGCCCTGACGCAGCCCGAGCGGGTGCGGTCGCTGACGCTGATCGCCAGCGAGCCGCTCGGCTGGGACGGCGAGCCGCTCTCCCATATCTCCGACGCCATCATGGCGCATTTCCAGGAGGCCGCGACGCTCGACTGGAGCGACCGGGCGGCGGTGGCCGGCTTCCTCCTCGAAGTGTCGCTGCTCTGCGCCGGCTCCCGTCACGGCTTCGACGCCAGGGGCGAGCGGGCGGTGATCGAGCGCGTCCTCGATCGCACCGACAATATCGCCGCCGCCTTCAACCATAGCCGGCTGGCGCTCGACGGCGACTGGACGGGCCGCTTCCGCGACATCCGCCAGCCGGTGCTGGTGATCCACGGCGCCGAGGACCCGGTGCTGCCGCTGGTCAACGGCCGGGCGCTGGCCGAGGGCATCGCCGGCGCGCGGTTCACCGTGCTGCACGGCGTCGGCCACGAACTGCCGCCGCCGGAACTGCCGCTGCTGGCGGCGGAGATGCTGGCCTTCCTGCGGACGGTCTGAGGCTCAGGCCGGCGCTCGTTCGGCCTTCAGCACCATCAGGCCGGCGGCGATGATGATCGCCGCGCCGATCCAGGTGAACAGCTCCACCGAGGCGCCGAATACCAGCCAGCCGGCCAGCGCGCCCCAGAAGATCAGGCAATACTGGAAGGGCGCCAGGAACGAGGCGGCGCCGAGGCGATAGGCGCGGACGATCAACAGGTTGCCGGCGAACAGGCAGACGCCGCCGAACAGCAGGATCGCCGCCTCGCCGGCCGTGATGGCCGGAAAGCCGCCGCTGAACGCGGTGACGAGGCCGCTGCCGATCGCCAGGATGGCCAAGGGGCTGATCACCAGCGCCAGGTCGGATTCGCGCGGCGGCGCGATGCGGATCATCACCAGCGTCACGGCGAAGATCAGCGCCGAGCCGGCGGCGGCGACATGGCCGAGGCTGAGGCCCATGGCGCCGGGCCGGAAGGCGACCAGCACGCCGACGAAGCCGAGCGCCACGCCGGCCGCCACCAGCGGCGACGGCCGTTCCCTGAGGCCGAGCACTGCGATCACCGACACGAAGATCGGCGTCAGGAAGGTCAGCACGTAGGCGTCGGTGAGCGGGATGACCGAGAAGGCGTAGTAGATGATCGCCGTCTCGCTGGCGAGCAACGCGCCGCGACCGAGCGTGAAGGCCGGCGTCGCCGGCAGAAGGGCGCGGCCTTTGCCCTTGAGAATGGCGTAAAGCGCCACGAACAGCGTCGCCGCGCCGGTGACCATCGCCGTGACGGCGGGAACCGACAGGAACTGGCTCTCGAATTTGACGACGGTATCGGCGCACGAAAAGATGCCGAAGGCGCAGACGGTAAGCACGGCGCCCCTGATGTTGTCGCTGATGGTCACGACGGGTCCCCCAGTGTCGCGGAGTCCCGTATCGCGTCCCTGTGCCGCCGGACTCAGTCCCGCCGAGGTTAGGCGAGGGGCGGGCGGCTCGCAAGCGGCGGCCATCGCCAAAAAAGCAAGATCGTCCAATCCGCAAGGCGCGCCGCCGGCTATCTCCGTCGTGTCCGCATGCTGCCGGATGGAGATGATCATGACGACGATGACCGAACGGCTGTCCGAGGGAAACAGGGCCGCCCCGACACCTGGCGACGACGGCTGGTCGGCCCACCCGACTTTCCCCGGCGTCGAGCTGAAGCCGCTCGTCGTGGGAGCGGCCACCGGCGGCGCCTTCTCGACGCTGATGGTGCGGATCGCGCCGGGCGGCGCCATGCTGTCGCACCGTCATGACGGGCAGACCGAGCAGCATTTCGTGGTATCCGGTGACGGACGGGCGGAGCTTGACGGCCATCAGGTGGCCTACGCGCCGGGCGCGCTGATGGTGATTCCGCGCGGGCGGCCGCACTCGATCGTCGCCGGAGCCGATGGTATGGTGCTGATGGCGTTGTTTTCGCCGGCAATCAACTGACGGGGCGGAGGCGTGGCGGCGATCATTCGGCACGGGCTTGACGGCACGGGGCGCGTCGGTACCGTCCGGTGCGCGGGCAGCGTCACGGCGACGCCGATGCACGCTCATCGCTCGCTGGTGGTCGGCCGGGTCGATGCCGGGAGCCGGGTCCTGACGCTGCCCGGCGAAACGTGGCGGCTGGAGACCGGCGACGGCTTCGTCATGCCGCCCGACGTGCCGCATGCCCTGTCGGCCACCGCCGACGGCGGCCATCGCATCGTCGCGGTCGATCCGGCCGCCTTTTC
This sequence comes from Rhodobacterales bacterium Alpha_02, assembly GCA_001603295.1. Lineage (GTDB taxonomy): Bacteria > Pseudomonadota > Alphaproteobacteria > Rhizobiales > Pleomorphomonadaceae > Pleomorphomonas. Next base: position 2,279 of record LUYO01000003.1, on the reverse strand, counting down.
CATCCCCGGCTGGATGCCGGGAATCGTTCGCGACCGGGCGTGGTCGGACGCCTTCGACTCCCTGCACGGCGCGGCGGAGGCCGGCGATGCCGACATCGGGCCGCTCGTCTCGACCCTGCTGGAGTTGACCGGCCCGCTGATGGCGCCGCGCGATGCGCCCCCAGGCGCCTGCCGGCCGGTGCGGCTTGCCCGATGCGTCGCCGCCGTCGACCTCGGCCAGCCGCTGGACCTGTCCGCCCTGGCCCGGCAGGTTGGCCTGTCGCCGTTCCATCTGCACCGTCTTTATCGCCGCTTCTATGGGTTGACGCCGGCCGAGCACCGGCTCGAAGCGCGGCTCCGTCTGGCGCGGCGCCTCATTCTCGGCGGCGCGGCCATCGCCGACGCGGCGGCGGCGCTCGGATTTGCCGACCAGAGCCATTTCAGCCGCGCCTTCCGGCGGCTGATGGGGGTGCCGCCCGGTCTCTGGGCGCGGCAGGTGCGGCAAGGCGCCGCCGTCAGCCGGCGGCGGCCCTCAGCGCCCTGATGCGGTTGGGGTCGGTGCGGCGGCGTTCGGCCGGTCCGAAGCCGAAGCGGCGGATTTCGTCGCCGCTGGCCTCGCCGCTGGCGCAGGAGGCGTGCAGCCAGCCGGCGCCGGTGGCGCGGCGCAGGGCGGCGGCATTGCCGGGGGCGACGCCGCTGCCGGCCATGATGGCGATGCGGCCGTTCGCCCGCTCCACCATGGCGGCGATGACGGCGGTGCCGTCCTCGGCGCGAAGGGCGCCGCCGGAAGTGAGGATGCAGTCGAAGCCGAGGTCGACGGCGATATCGACGGCGACGACCGGGTCGGGCAGCAGGTCGACGACGCGGTGCAGCGTCTTGCCGAGGCCGCCGGCCGCCGCGACGAGGCGGGTCAGCACCGGCCGGTCGAGTTCGCCTGCCGCCGTCGCGGCGCCGAGCACCACGCCGGCGAGACCGGCCGCCCGCACCGCCGCGATGTCGGCGAGCATCACCTCCACCTCGGCCTCGCCGAAGCGGAAGTCGCCGGCGCGCGGCCGGATCATGGCGCGGGCCGGCACAGGCGATTGGGCGGCAACGGCGATCAGGCCGGGCGACGGCGTGAGGCCGCCGAGGTCGAGCGCCGAGCAAAGCTCGGCGCGGTCGGCTCCGCCCCTGAGGCAGGCGTCGAGGCCGGCGACGTCGTCGATGCAGACTTCGAGGCGGGCGGTCATCACGGCGCCGTCTCCATGACGTGCAGCGCCGCGCCGACCAGGCCCTTCTCCGGGCCGGCCTCGGTGGGCACGCAAAGCGCCGATCCCCGCATGCCGAGGGCGCGGGCGCGCACCTCGGCGTCGATGGCGGCGATCAGCGCCGGGTTGCGGGCGAGGCCGCCGCCGATCGGCACGATGTCGGGGTCGAGGATGTTGACGGCGTTGGCCAGCGCGCCGCTGACCACGTCGAGATAGGCGTCGAGGGTGCGGACGGCGGCCGGTTCGCCGGCCTGCCAGGCGGCGAGGATGGCCGGACTGTCCGCCTCCAGGCCCGACAGGTGCTTGTGCAGGCGTTCGAGGCCGCGGGCGCCGCCGATGGTATCGACGCAGCCGGGCCGGCCGCAGCCGCAGCGGACGATCGGCAGCGAGACGCCGGTGCGATTGGCCGCCGCCGGGCCGTGGCCCCATTCGCCGGCGCTGCCGGTCGAGCCCATCACCAGCCGCCCGTTCAGCACGAAGGCGCCGCCGATGCCGGTGCCGATGATTGCCGCGAATACGGCGGCATGGCCCTTGCCGAGGCCGACGGCGGCTTCGGCCAGGGCGAACGCCTTGGCGTCGTTGAGCACGCGCACGCGGCGCTTGAGGCGCGCCTCCAAGTCGGCGGCCAGCGGCCGGCCGTCGGCGCAGGGAATGTTGGCGACGGTGAGCCGGCCGTCGCGCGGATCGACCACGCCGGCGATCGAGATGCCGATCGGCTCTTCGCCCGGCCCGGCGAGCTTGCCGATGGCGGCGCAGAAGGCGGCGTAGTCGTGGATGGGCGTCGGCAGGCGGCCGATTTCGACCGCCGTCAGGTCGGCGCCAACCCGCGCCGCCGCGATTTTCGAGCCGCCGATGTCGAAAGCGATGACCATGCATTCCTCTCCGAGATTCGCGGGCGAGGCTACCACCAAAGCGGAGCGGAAAGCGACGGGCGCGGCAGCGGCGACCGGCCGGCCGGAACGAGGGCAACTCCGTATGGTTGCCCCTTGCTTTTTCTATTATATGAGTATATTATAATATACGTCTTGATGGAGATGTCCCATGACCCTTGAT
>LUYO01000024.1:0-16369 GCA_001603295.1 Rhodobacterales bacterium Alpha_02 | reverse complement strand
GGCGGCGATCGTCGCCGAACGGCTCGATCAACACCGCCGCGAAGGCGCGGGCGGCGAGCCCCTCCTCGGCGGCGCGCAGCACGTCGGCGGTGTCGCCGGCCGCCACCGCGACGAGGCGGTTGGGATCGAGGCCGAAAGCGGCAAGGCCGGGGCCGTAGGGCTCGCCCGCCTCGCGGCCGGCCATTTCCGCCTGCACCCACAGCCAGAGGCTGCCGCGCCCGGCCGCCGCCAGCCGCCGCCCGGCGAGCGCCAAGGCAAAGCCGGTCGCCGAGGCCATGTCGGGGGCGCCGGCCGGCAACACGTCGTGCAGCGCGCCGCGTCGGAGGCCGCCGGTCGCCGCGTCGACGGCCGCATGACCGAAGGGGATCGCCTCCGGTCCCGTCCAGACATGGCCGGCCTGCCTGTCGCGGAAAACGGTAGATGAGGCGGATGGACGGAGTGGCACCGGCGCGATGTCGCGCACCGGCAGGCCATCGACCTCCTCCGTCACGATGGGCGCTGCGACGGCCGCTGTGACGGGTACCGACGCCCGGCTCTCGCCACGGCCGCGCGCCCGTTCCAGCCGGGCGACTTCCCGTCGAAGCAAAGCAATCCTGTCCGTCGACTCGGGCGCGAGCACGGTTCAAACCCCATTTTCCGGAGCGATGTTCTCTTTATGTTCCAGTATAGAAGGGGTTCGCGGAGAGTCAAGGACGGGAATGTGCGGGGTAGATGGTCTAGCGGCCTGTGGGAGTGACGGCCGACGAATGGTCCTTCAGGCCTCCGTCGGTCGCGACAGGACTGTGCCGTAAGCGGTCATGGTACGCGCGGAGAAAGCAGGAGTGCTCTGATGTGCAAAATCCAAAGCACCACCCCAAGCTCCAGGAGAGGGGTGAACTGGAGCATGGGAGCGCGCCTATTAACGATCACCAGTTCAGCATAGCCACCGCAATCTTCCGAGATCATTTGAGGAACGATCGCCTGCCAAACACGCCTGATAATATCAAACATGGCCGGAGCGATGATCGCGATAGCAATCAGGGTGATGACAAGATTCCAATAGGTCGTTCCGAGACGCAGCCTAAAGACACCTATTCCGGATATTCTCCTGCGTACCAGAAGTACGGCGCCCCCCGAAATCAGCGCCGCAATGACGGTCCACACGCCTAAAACTGCCCTTACTTGCAGTATCGGGACCCCAAGACTGTCGCATTGCGGGTTTGGCGCATACCATGTGGGATCGATCATGATGTCGACGAGATCGACAGGCAGCAGCAGCCAAATTAAAGCAAAGCCCACCAGCCAATAACCAAGTCGGTTGTCGTGTGTCGTCAGCATGTGCCGGTTTCCCTAGCTCTCGATACTCAGCATTGGAAATATGGCGTAATTCGATGTCTCCTTTGAACCATAGCCAAATCTCGATCCGCGACACGCTTCCCTTCCCTCCCGGCCTTGACGTCGCCATAGATTGACTCCAAACCAGCATTGTCGGGCGGCTGCGAGGCCGCCCCATCGCAGGACCCTCCGTGCCCCACCGTTCCCAAGAGCTTGCCCGCATCGAAGCGGCGACCGACGTGGCGATCCGCCTTGCCGCCGACCACATCCGGCGGGGCGATCTCGTCGCCTTCCCGACCGAGACCGTCTACGGCCTCGGCGCCGACGCGACGCGCGGCGAGGCCGTCGCCGCCATCTACGAGGCGAAGGGCCGCCCCTCCTTCAATCCGCTGATCGCCCATGTGGCCGGCGTCGACATGGCCGCAACTCTGGTCGATTTCGACCCGCTGTCGCGGCATCTGGCCGAGACCTTCTGGCCGGGGCCGCTGACGCTGGTGCTGCCGGCGCGGCCGGACTGCCCGGTCTCCTCGCTGGCCACCGCCGGCCTCGACACGCTCGCCGTGCGCATGCCGGCGCACCGGGTGGCGCTCGACCTGATCGTCGCCGCCGGCGTGCCGATCGTCGCGCCGAGCGCCAACGTCTCCGGCCACGTCAGCCCGACCTCCGCCGCCCACGTCTACGGCGACCTCTCCCGCCGCATCCCGCTGATCCTCGATGGCGGCCGCACCGAGGTCGGCCTCGAATCGACCATTCTGCAGGTGCAGGGCGGCGTCCCCTATCTGCTTCGGCCGGGCGGGCTCGCCCGCGAGGAAATCGAGGCGGCAGCCGGCCTCGCCGTCGTGCGGTCGGAGGGCGACCCGTCGGCCGCGCCGGTGGCGCCCGGCATGCTCGCCTCTCATTACGCCCCCCGCGCCCGCGTGCGGCTCGACGTGCACCGCGTCGAGCCGGGCGAGGCGCTGCTCGCCTTCGGCGGCGCGCCGGTCCGCGGCGTCGGCGAGGCGGCGCGCGTCCTCAACCTCAGTCCGTCGGGCAACCTGCGCGAGGCGGCGGCCAACCTGTTCGACATGCTGCGCCGGGTCGATGGCGACGACATTTCCGGCATCGCCGTAGCGCCGATTCCCGCCAATGGCCTCGGCGAGGCGATTCGCGACCGTCTGACTCGGGCGGCGGCACCGCGCGACCGGAGCGGCTTCGGTTCCTGATCCTTCCTTTGCGGAATCGGAACGCTGGTCTCCCGTCGGCCAGCGCGCGCCACGTCGCCCTGGTCGGAACTTGGCATCGCCGCCAGGGAAACCGCGTGCCTTCTCGCCGCCCACATCCATCCGACGGCCCGGCTGTCCGTCTCCGGTTGACGCACCGCTAAGCCTTCCCGCCACTTGACGGCGCGGCGCCGGCAAGGTCCTCTGTCTCAGGACTTTCACGGACACCAGAGGCGTCCCTCCGGAGACCGTCGCACCTTGCGGACACTTTTTCTGAGCCACCCGCGCTATCGAGACCACCTTGCCCCGCCCAACCACCCCGAGCAGCCCGAGCGCATCGCCGCCATCGAGCAGCGGCTGGAGGGCGAGGCGTTCCAGCATTTGATCCGCGATCTGGCGCGGCCGGTCACCGACGAGGAGATCCAGCGCGTCCATCCGGCCGCCTATGTCGACCACATCCGCATCCAGGCGCCGCACGACGGCCTGATGTCGATCAGCAACGACACCATCCTGTCGAACGGCACCTACGAGGCGGCACGGCTGGCGGCCGGCGCCGCCTGCCTCGCCGTCGACGAGGTGATGACCGGCCTTGTCGACAACGCCTTCTCCGCCGCCCGGCCGCCCGGCCACCACGCCAGCGCCCGGCAGGCCATGGGCTTCTGCTTCTTCAACCATGCCGCCATTGCCGCCCGCCATGCCCAGGCGGCGCACGGCGCCGAGCGCGTCGCCATCGTCGACTTCGACGTCCATCATGGCAACGGCACGCAGAACATCTTCCAGGCCGATGCAACGGTGTTCTACGCCTCGATCCATCAGGCGCATCTGTTCCCCGGCACCGGCGAGGCATCGGAGACCGGCGACGCCGGCAACATCCTCAACGTGCCGCTCAATGCCGGCGCCAACGGCGCCGTGGCGCTCGCCGCGCTCACCGAGCACATCCTGCCGGCCGTCGCCGCCTTCCGCCCCGACCTCCTAGTGCTGTCGGCCGGTTTCGACGCGCATTTCCGCGATCCGCTTGCCGATCTCAACTTTGTCGAGGGCGATTATGCCGTCCTCACCCGCGCGCTGATGGAGGTCGCCGACCGCGTCTGCGGCGGCCGCATCGTCTCGCTGCTCGAGGGCGGCTACGACATCGACGCCCTCGGCCTGTCGGCCGCCGCCCATGTTTCCGCGCTGATGGGGCATTGAAAGGTGCGAAGAACGTTGACCGGCTGGGAGAGGAAATGCGTTTACGTCCGGCCGCCGCGAGTCCTCGCGGTCGCTCCCGACGTTTTCGCCTTGCCGCGTTGAATGACGATTTTTACCGTGCGATCGATGATTTCTACGTTCCGCTGGTGGCCGCCGCGCCAGTAGGCAGGCGTTCCAGGCGACCGAACAGCTTTTGCTTAAATTGCCGTTAAGTTTTTCTTGCTATGGTCAGGTGCTTTGCAGAGAGCTGAATACTTGTTCAGCGTTCGACCATGGTGAGAGGCAAAGCAAATGTCGCATTTTGGTCACGCCTCTGAAAATCTAATCCGACGTAGTGGGAAACCCGAAGCGTGCGAATGCTGCCTGCCCTTGTTCGGCCTCATTCGCAGGCTTAATATATGACCGTCGAAGGCGTGATTTAAACACGACGCTCCCGAACGAATACATAATACAAACCACGTATCCCGGTGACCGGGCAGGACGGAACCCAGATGGTCAAGCAGGCTGACGCTGTCAACAAAGGTCAGATCCAACAAGGCAGCGAAATCGAACTCGATGCCCAGTATCATGAGATCGGCATTCCCGCGGTGAATGCCGCCGCGCGCGCTATGCGCCGCCAGGTGCAGCAGAAGGACTACACGACCGGTCAGCAGACCGCGCCGATGTTCTCTTACGAGGACTGATCGATCGGCTTTCCGGGGCCGGCGCCCTCCGTGGCCGGCCCGGCGGGCGACTCTCTTCCAGCTTGGTTCGAAGGCTTGGCGCGATTGGCCGTCTGCGGCTTGTCGCGTGAGGTGGGTTTATGCCCTCGGAACACAGGCGGACGTGTACGAAAACGGCCGGAGCGGCGTGCTCCGGCCGTTTCGTTTTCAGACAGCCGTTGATCTCCGGTCCGGTGGTCAGCCGCCGTGGCCGGCCTTGCCCATCTTGCCGTCCATCGGCATGGCACCGTGGCCGCCGGCCTTGTGGCCCTTGGCCGTGGCGTCGATCGCCTCGACGGCGAATTCCACCGGCACCTCGCCGGCCTTCTCGAACACCAGCGAGCCCTTCACCTTGGCGTCAGCCTCGAGCGGGGCCTTCAGGTCCATGAACATCAGGTGGTAGGAGCCCGGCTTCAACTCGACGGTACTGCCGGCCGGAATGTCGAGGCCGCCATCGAGCTTGCGCATCTTCATGACGTCGCCCTCCATCTTCATCTCGTGCACCTCGGTACGGCCGGCCAGCGCGAAGCTGCCGCCGATCAGCCGATCGGCCTCGCCGCCGGCGTTGACGATGGCGACGAAGCCGCCGCCCATCTCGGCGCCCTTCGGCGTGGCACGCGTCCACGGATGCTTCAGGGTCAATGCGCCGGCCTTGAACTCGTGGGCGACGGCCGGTTCGGCCGCGAAGCCGGAGACGGCGGGCAGCGCCGTGAGGAGGCCGGCGACCAGCGCGGCGCGGAACAGCTTGCGGGAATTCTGCAACATGGGGAACCTCTGTCGTTGACGGCCGATCGCCTCAAGGCGCCGGCGGGCCGGCGCTTCAGGGCCGGCGCGATGCACGCGAAGACGGCCGCCGCATCCTGTCGCGGGGCCGGAATCGGTCAGGCGAGGCGAGGCGGCGCCCGTTGCGGCGGCGGGTCGCCCCTGACCACCAGACGAACTGCCTTCGCCGCCAGGATGCGGCGTAGCGGCAGCACGACCTCGGCCGGGGCGGGCTGCGCGGCCGCCTGCGGCGGAAGGCCGGCGGCGGGAACCAGGCAGCAGAGCAGGCAGTCGACCGACACCGTGGACTTTTCCGGCTGGTCGTCGGCGGCCTGCGGCATCGCGGAACAGAGGGAGTGGACGATCACCGACGGCGCGGATGCCTCGGCGCGGACCAGCGCGACCGGCACCAGCATCGGCAGCAGCAGAGCATAGACCAGCAGGACGCGCAGCATGTCGCGTCCCAGTTCCGCCAGTCCCCATCGCCAGCCGCCGCGCGCCATACTCTCCTCGCCTCTCCATCCGACGAAACACTTATCAGATCGCCTAAGCGGCGCAAGGCGACAACAGTGCGGCGCGGAAAGCCCGAGGGGCGACGGCTGACGCGGACCAGGAACCAGCCGGGCAATCGCTTGAAGGCCATTGCCCTGTGCAAGGATGGGCGGGAAAGACTCGACCGCCGCCGTGCCCCCGTATAGACAGACGGACGGTGGCGCTTTCCTTCGGGGAAGACGCGGCCGCATTCGGAGACATTGCCCATCGCCAAGCGAACCGGCCTCGCGAAGGCCGGAGATTCCGGACGTTGCCCATGCTCAACGCCTTCCATCCCGTCGGCGACAAGCTCGAGTATGCGCCCAACTGTGGCGCGCTGGTGCCGGATCAGCATACGCTCTGGATCGACCTGATGACGCCGACGCGCGACGAGGAGCTGGCGGTAGAGCGGTTCATCGGCGCCGAGCTGCCCACCCGCGCCGAGATGGAGGAGATCGAGCCGTCGAGCCGCCTGTCGGCTGTAAATGACGTACTCTATCTCACCGCCGCCCTGCCCTGCCGCGCCGGCGGCAACGATCCGGGCATTACCGTCGTCACCTTCGTGCTCACCGACAAGCACCTCGTCACCGTCCGCTACGACGAGCCGGGCACCATCCCGCTCGCCATCAAGAACGTGACGACGGCGGGCGCCAACGTGACGACCTCGCACGGCGCGCTGCTCACCATCCTGGAAGCGGCAATCGACCGGCTCGCCGACGTCATCGAGCAGTCGGGCGCCCGCATCGAGACCATTGCCCGCCGCGTTTTCGAGGACGATTCGCGCACCTCGCCGACCGGCGACCGCTACAAGAGTTCGCTGAGGCGCATCGGCCGCGAGGGCCTGAGGCTCGGCCATTTCCAGGAGAGCCTGATCTCGCTCTCCCGCCTCCTGCTGTTCCTCACCGCCAAGATGGAAGGGCCGCGCTACTCCAAGGAGGACGTCGCCCGCCTGAAGCCGATGAAGAGCGACGTCACCGCGCTGGCCGATCATTGCCGAGGTCAGGAGGAGCGCATTACCTTCCTGCTCGACGCGACGCTCGGCCTGATCTCGATCCAGCAGAACGACACCATAAAGATCTTCTCGGTTCTCGCGGTGATCTTCATGCCGCCGACGCTGGTGGCCAGCTTCTACGGCATGAACTTCCATTTCATGCCGGAACTGGAATGGAGCTACGGCTATCTCTGGGGCATCGCGGCGATGGTCCTGTCGGCAGCCGGCACCTACGGCCTGTTCCGCTGGAAGCGCTGGCTGTAAGCGACCTGAAACCGGGGGACAGCGCTGCCGCCGGCTGATTCAGGCTGGGGTTGCAGTCTTCCGCTCTGCTAAAAAGGGTGCGGTCGAGATCGACCTCCGGGAGGCTTCCTTGTCCATGTCGATGAAGAAAATCGCCGTCGGCGCGCTCGCTATTCTGCTCGCCACGGCCGGCGTTGCAGAGGCCGAATCCTTTACCAAGCTGACACAGCAGGGCTACAAGCTTGGCAAGCTCACCACCGGAAAGTCAGGCCTGCCCGGCTGGGTCGCCTCGAACGGCACCAAGCGGTATTTCTGCAAGATGGAGGCGTACAAAGCCTACGTCGGCAAGAAGGGCCTGGTGATGTTCTCCTCCAACGGGCGACCGATCGAGGTGGATCGCACTGTCTACGAGGCGGGGACCGGCGGTTTCGATCCGACGGTCCCACAGTTGAGCGACCTCAAGGCGGGCCGCGTCAAGCCGGCCGACGTCGGCAACTGCCTGCCGCTGTCCTGATCGGTGGGTGCCGGCACGGCCGGACGGAAAATCGAGGCGGTTGCGCCGGGCGGGTCTGCCGGAGTTCAAAATTGCCGTTATTAGGACTTGTCCGAAAGGCTTGAAAACCCCTGAAGAAAATTGCTTGCCGCCGGATCGCCGCCGGTTCAACCGCCTCGATGAGCCCGATCGTCTCGGGACCGACATTCCATCGCATGTGGTGCGGCGGATTTCTATGGCTTATTACGTAGCAGCCCGGAAATGGTCGCTGCGTGCCACGCATCCCGCAGCCCGTGTCAACGGTTCGCGCGTTAAGGAAAGCGCTGTTTCAACGGCCGGCCCTGCCGATCCAGTCGGTCCATTCGGTCTGCGGCAGGGCGCCGGCCACCTCGGACAGGCTGCGGCCGGTGGCGGCAAGCTGCCGTACCTCGCGCGGCGACAGGCCGTATTCGCGGCGGAACGCCCGGCTGAAATTCTCGGCGTTGGCAAAGCCGTGGGCGCTACCGATCTCCGATATCGTCAGGTGCCGCCACTCGGCCGAGCGCAGCGCCAGCAGCGACCGTTGCAGCCGGCGGCGATTGACGTGGGTGGCGAAGCCGCCCACCGGCTCGAACAGCCGGTAGGCCTTGCGCCGCGACAGACCAAAGGCGGCGAGCACGCCGTCAAGCGTCAGGCCGGGATCGAGCAGCCGCTCCTCGACATGCCGCCGCACGGCGACGAACTGCGCCAGATTGACGCCGGCCATGCTGCGCTCGTCGACATGGCCGTTGATGGCGGCGGCGGCGAGGTCCAGGAGCGGCGGCAGCGCCGCCTCGGCCTCGCGGCGCGACATGCCGTCGATCTGGCGCTGGAGGCTCTTCAGGCTGTCGCGGAACAGAGCGACGAGCGGCAGCCCGGCCGGCACGACGCGCATGTGGACGCCGTCCGGACCGTCGAGCCGCTCCGCCATCAGCCGGCGCGGCACCACGAGGCTGATCTGGTCATGGTCGCTGGTGGAGGTTGCAAGCGGCTGGGCCATGTCGATGACGTAGAGATCGCCCTCGCCCGCCACCTCGGCATTGCTGCCGCCGCGCGTGGCGCTCTGTCCGCGCAGGTAGAACTGCAGCAGATAGCCGTCCATGCCGTCGCGAGCGATCTTGTAGCGGGAGCGGTCAAAGTCCTGCGCCGTCGCCTTCAGCCGGCCGAGCGCCACCTCGCCCATGAAGGCGGCGTCGACGCTGGCGAAGAAGCCGTCCTCGACGCTTTTCCGCGAACGGGAATCGAAGATGACGCCGATCGCCTCGTTCCAGGTCGGCTGGGCGAGATGGGCCGGCAGGGCGCGGCTGTCGAAACGGGACCGCAACAGCTTCGAATCGGGCGAAACGGCGCTCATCTGGAGAGATGCTCCGGTCGGCGGAAAAGCCGATGAAGGGCAAATGCTTACAGATGAGCGGACCGAATGCAAGCAATGGCGCCGCCGCCCGACGGACCGACATCACCCCACCCGCAGGCGGTACTTGGCAAAACCCTCGCCGGCGTCGCCGACCTTCTCCACCGTCACGCCGGCCGGCACGGTGTCGAGCGTAGCGTTGGGCGAGTTGGGGAAGGCGAGATTGACGCCGTCAGGCAGCCTGGCGATCGACCAGTTGCCGTCGGCCGACGGATCGATCGTCTTGTTCTCGACGATGTAGCGAACGATGACGTCGCGGTTGGTGTCCGGTCCCTGAAATACCACGGTCGAGCCGTCGGCGCCGGGGAAGTGGCCACCGCCGCCGGCGCGGTAGTTGTTGGTCACCACCAGGAATTCCTGGCCCGGTTCGACCGGCTTGCCCCGCCAGGCGAGATCGACGATGCGGTGGGCATCCGGCGCCACCAGCTTGCCGTCGTTGTCGTAGCGCTTCTCCTCAGTCACGTCGATGCGGTAGGTGACGCCGTCGATGACGTCGTAATTGTAGGAGGGGAAGGACGTGTCGATCAGCGCCTGCTCGTCGGTCCTGGTCGGATCGATGCGGTTGAAGATGCCGGCCGAACGCTCCAGCCACTCGCGTACCTGCTCGCCGGTGACCTTCACGATGCGGATGGTATTCGGATAGAGGTAGATGTCGGCGACGTTCTTGATGGCGATCGGCCCCTTGGGCACGAAGGTGTAGTAGTCCGGCCCGGAGCGGCCGCCGCACTTGAAGGGCGCCGCCGCCGACAGGATCGGCAGGTCGGGCAGGCCGGCTGCCCGCGCCTGCCGGGCGCCGTACCAGAGTTGCGCCTGGGAGACGATCTGCACCGACGGATCGTCCGCGACCAGCGCCCAGTAGCTCGATATGGCGGCCGAGGTCTCACCCACCGGCCGACGGACGTAGCCGAGCGTCGCCTCGTGGTCGTCCTTCACTGCGGCGAGCACGGCCGGCACGGCATCGACCCGCGCGACGATCTTCTTGTCGGCGGTGCGCTCGTAGATCGGCCGGGCCTCGACCCGGAAGCCGCTGACCTTCCAGCCGTCGCCGGCCTTGGCCAGATCGAGGTCGATGACGCCGAGGTGACTGCCCCAGAAGCCGGGCATCACCGCCGGCACGCCGCTCAGCGTGCCCTTGTCGATGTCGGCGCCTTCGATGCCGGCGAAGTCCTTGCCGGGGAATACAAGATGCTGGTGGCCGGTGAAGATGACATCGATGCCCGGCACCCTCGCGAGGAACAGTGCGGCGTTCTCCTCGCGGCCCGCCCGCTCGCCGCCGACGATGCCGGAATGGCAGAGCGCCACCACCACGTCGGACTGCCGGCGCAGCTCCGGCAGGTATTTTCCGGCGGCATCGACGATGTCGATGGTGGTGGCCTTGCCGTCGAGGTGGTCCTTGTCCCACTCGACGATCTGCGGCGGCACGAAGCCGATGACGCCGATGCGCAGCACGTGCTCGGCGCCGGTCGAATCGGTCACCTTGGCGTCGAACACGCGCGTCGGTTCGACCAGCGGCGTGCCGTCGGTCTTCAGCACGTTGGCGCAGACCACCGGGAATTCGGCGCCGGCCAGCGCCTTGCCGAGGAAGTCGAGGCCGTAGTTGAACTCGTGGTTGCCGAGCGTGCCGCAGAGGTAGCCGAGGCCGTTCATCGCCGCGACGATCGGGTGTTTGGCGCCCTCGGGGATGCCCTTCTCGTAGGCGACATAGTCGCCGAGCGGGCTGCCCTGGATCAGGTCGCCGTTGTCGAACAGGATCGCGTTGCGCACCTCGTCGCGGGCGGCGGCGATCAGCGCCGCCGTCTTGGCGAGGCCGACGGTATCGTCCGCCTTGTCGCGGTAATAGTCATACGGGTAGACGTTGACGTGGAGATCGCTGGTCGCCATCAACCGCAGGCGGATGGCCGGCTCGGCGGCGAGGGCGAAACGGGGCGCGAAGGCGGCGAGCGCACCGGCGGCGGTGGCCAGCAGCAGGTCGCGGCGGCTGAGACGGTGGATCGGCATGGCGGCGAGTCTCCGGGATTGACGGCTTGCTGTCTAGCCAACGCTCTTGTCGTGGCTGTGACAAGGGCCGACATGCCGGGCCAGCTGAAATCACCGCAAATCTTCGAGTCGCCGCTTCTGCCGGCCATCGGCGTCGAAGTTGTCCGGCCTGAGCCATGCCTCGAAGGCGGCCCTCCGCGCCGGCCACTCGCCGTCGATCACCGAGAACCAGGCGGTATCGCGGTTGCGGCCCTTGTTGATCACCGCCTGCCGGAAGGTGCCCTCGTAGGTAAAGCCCAGCCGCTCGGCCGCCCGCATCGACGGCGCGTTCAGCGCGTTGCACTTCCATTCGTAGCGGCGGTAGCCAAGGCCGTCGAAGGCGTTCTTCATAAGAAGATACTGCGCCTCGGTGGAGACGGCCGACCGCTGCATCAGCGGCGACCAGGTCACCCAGCCGACTTCGATGACTCCATTCGCCGGATCGATGCGCAGATAGGCGACGACGCCGACCGCCTTGCCGCTCGCCTTGTCCACCACCGTGAAGAACAGCGGGTCCTCGGAAGGGATGATCGCCCCGATCCAGCCGGCCAGTTCGGCCTCGGTCGCGAAGGGGCCAACGCCGAGATAGGTCCACATGCGGCCGCTTGCATCAGTCGAGAAGGCGGCGAAGAGATCGGAGACATGGTCGAGCGACGGCGGCTCCAGCCGCGCCGTCCGCCCCTCCAGCACCACCCGCGACGGCCGAGGCCGCGTCGTCCAGCCTTCGACCACCGGCCCGACGGGCGCGCTGCCATCCGATTCCAGAATGCCCATCACCCGGTCCCCCAAACCCTGCTACTTGCCGACGGCGCCAGCCAGTTCGACCCGGTCGCGGCCGAGTGCCGCCAGCGCCGCCCGCACGATGCCGCGTGCGTCGAGGCCGGCGGCGGCATACATGCGCTCCGGCTTGTCGTGGTCGACGAAGGCGTCAGGCAGCGTCAGGGCGCGGAAGCGGAAGCCGCGATCGAAGCGGCCGTCGTCGATCAGCGCCTGCGCCACCATGCTGCCGAAACCGCCGGTCGAGCCTTCCTCGACGGTAACAAGCAGTTCGTGGTGGGCGGCGAGCTGGCGGATCAGCTCGCGATCGAGCGGCTTGGCGAAGCGCGCGTCGGCCACGGTGGCCGGCAGGCCGAAGGTGGCGAGTTCCTCGGCCGCCTTCAGCGCTTCGGCAAGGCGGGTGCCAAAGGACAGGATCGCCACCTTGCCACCGTCGGCGACGACGCGGCCGCGGCCGATCTCCAGAATTTGCCCGCGCGCCGGCATGTCGACGCCGACGCCCTCGCCGCGCGGATAGCGGAAGGCGATCGGGCCGCCATCATAGGCCACCGCCGTCGCCACCATGTGGCGGAGTTCCGCCTCGTCGCCGGGCGCCATCACCACCATGTTGGGCAGGCAGGCGAGGAAAGCGGTGTCGAAGGCACCGGCGTGCGTCGCGCCGTCGGCACCGACGAAGCCGGCGCGGTCGATCGGCAGGCGGACGGGCAGGTTCTGCAAGGCGACGTCGTGCACCACCTGGTCATAGGCGCGCTGCAGGAAGGTCGAATAAATGGCGCAGAACGGCTTCAGGCCCTCTGTGGCCATGCCCGCCGCGAAGGTGACGGCGTGCTGCTCGGCGATGCCGACGTCGAACATGCGGTCGGGGAAGGCTTCGGCGAAGAGGTCGAGCCCGGTGCCGGCCGGCATGGCGGCGGTGATGCCGACGACGCGCGTATCGCGCCGGCCCTCGTCGACCAGCGTTTCGCCGAACACGCGGGTGTAGCTCGGCGCGTTGGCCTTCGGCTGCATCTGGGCGCCGGTGACCACGTCGAAGCGGCCGACGCCGTGATACTTGTCGGCCGCCGCCTCGGCCGGCGGATAGCCCTTGCCCTTCTTGGTGACGACGTGCAGCAGCACCGGCCCGTCCTTGGCGTTGCGGACGTTGCGCAGCACCGGCAGCAGATGGGAAAGGTTATGGCCGTCGATCGGGCCGACGTAATAGAACCCCAGCTCCTCGAACAGCGTGCCGCCGGTCAGGAAGCCGCGGGCGTATTCCTCGGCCTGCTGCGCCTTTTGGCGGAGGCTGCGCGGCAGGTTGAAGGCGAGCTGCTTCATCGCCTCGCGCAGCGTCAGATAGGTGGGGCCGGAGACGAGGCGGGCCAGATAGGCACTCATGGCGCCGGTCGGCGGGGCGATCGACATGTCGTTGTCGTTGAGGATGACGACGAGGCGGCTGTCCATGGCGCCGGCGTTGTTCATCGCCTCATAGGCCATGCCGGCCGACATGGCGCCGTCGCCGATGACGGCGACCACCTGGTTGTCCCCGCCCTTCAGATCGCGCGCCACCGCCATGCCGAGGCCGGCCGAGATCGAGGTGGAGGAATGGCCGGCGCCGAACGGGTCGAACGGGCTTTCCGAGCGCTTGGTGAAGCCGGAGAGGCCGCCGCCCTGGCGTAGCGTGCGGATGTCGTCGCGGCGGCCGGTCAGGATCTTGTGCGGATAGGCCTGGTGGCCGACGTCCCAGATCAGCCGGTCGCGCGGCGTGTCGAACACGGCATGCAGCGCCACCGTCAGCTCGACGACGCCGAGCCCGGCGCCGAGGTGGCCGCCGGTCACCGACACGGCGTCGATCATCTCGGCGCGCAGTTCGGAGGCAAGCCGCTCCAACTCGCCGAGCGAGAGCAGCTTGAGGTCGTCGGGCGACGACAGCCTGTCGAGAAGCGGGGTAACGGGACGCGGCAATCCGAATAAATCCGTGAAACTACGAGGGCGAATGCCTCTTCCCTCAAATATCAGTCAATCACAGTCTCTTCAATTCGCGAAGCCCGGTTTATCGGCGCCGATTGCGGCAAATCCGCGAACGGCCTTCCGAATTTCGCCGGCGCCTCACTCACGGTCGAGCGGCTCGGTGCCGGCGGCCGAGCCGTCGCCGGCAATGCGGATCTTCTCCACCTTGGCCTCGGCGGCCTTCAGGAGGCCGTCGCAGTGCTTGCGGAGCGCGTCGCCGCGCTCGTAAATGGAGATGCTCTCCTCGAGCGGCACCGAGCCCTGCTCGAGGCGGGCGACGATGCCTTCCAGTTCCTTCAATGCCTGCTCGAAGCTGAGGGCGGCGACGTCGGTGGCTTGGGTCATGGCGGCGGCCTTTCGTCGGTCAGGGATAGAGGCGGGTGCGCGTCCAGCCGCCGTTGCCGTCGGGCAGGAAGCGGACGCGGTCGTGCAGGCGGAACATCCCGTCGCGCCAGAATTCGATGGCGGTGGGCGACACGCGCAGGCCCGACCAGTAGTCGGGGCGCGGCACGGCGCCGACGCCGAACTTGAAGCCCCATTCGGCCACCGCCTTCTCGAGGGCGAAGCGGCTTTCGAGCGGGCGCGACTGCTTCGACGCCCAGGCGCCGATGCGGCTGCCGCGGTCACGGCTCTGGAAATAGGCGTCGGCCTCCTCCTTCGCCACCTCGGAAACGGTGCCGCGCACCCGCACCTGGCGTTTCAGACTCTTCCAGTGGAACAGCAGCGCCGCCTTGCCGGTCTTCAGGATTTGCTCGCCCTTGGCGGAGCCGAAGTTGGTGTAGAAGACGAAGCCGCGCGTGTCGAAGCCCTTCAGCAGCACCATGCGCGCGTCCGGCATGCCGTCTTCGTCGACGGTGGCGAGCGCCATGGCGTTGGGATCGTTGGGCTCGCTTTTCTCGGCTTCCTTCATCCAGGCGACGAACAGCTGGTAAGGCTCGGAAGCTTCGGTGAAGTCGGGTTCGGTTGCGGACATCTCTCGTCGGTGCCTCGTCGTGCGCTCCGGCCGGCGGCCAGATTCGCGGCAGCGTCCGATCGGCATATAGCCTCATCCCGGCTGGCGACAACCTCCGATCCGGTCCGCCGAAAAGATTTTGTCAAAACGATCCGGCCCGTATAATGGCTCGCTCTGGAACGGACCGTGATCGGGCATTACATGCTTGGCAGACCAAAGGCGCCGTTCGGCGCCATCATCCAATCGAGAAGGGCCAACCCGCATGCGTGATCCGTATGAGGTCCTGGGCGTGCCCAGGAGCGCCGACGAAGCAACGATCAAGAAGGCTTATCGCAAGCTTGCCAAGCAGCATCATCCCGATGCCAACAAGAACGACCCGCGTTCCAAGGAACGCTTCTCCGAGATCACCTCGGCCTACGAGATCGTCGGCGACAAGGACAAGCGCCGCCAGTTCGACGCCGGCGAGATCGGCGCCGACGGCAAGCCGCGCTTCACCGGCTTCGAGGGCTTCGGCGGTGCCGGGGCCGGCGGCGGCATGGGTGGCGGCGGCTTCCGCCAGGCCGGTGGCCGCGCCACCGACGACATCCTGCACGACATCT
Organism: Rhodobacterales bacterium Alpha_02; assembly: GCA_001603295.1. Lineage (GTDB taxonomy): Bacteria > Pseudomonadota > Alphaproteobacteria > Rhizobiales > Pleomorphomonadaceae > Pleomorphomonas. The sequence continues at coordinate 1,188 of LUYO01000024.1, read as the reverse complement.
TCGGCGACGCCTTCTCCAACTTTGCGAGCGGCTCGGCCCGCAGCACGCGCGGTAGCCGCCGCGGCGGCTTCTCCGGTTTCGAGGGCTTCTCGACCGGCGGCGCGGCCGGCGCCGGCGCGGCATCCGCCAAGGGCGCCGACGTCATGGTGACGGCTCGCGTCCGCCTTGAGGACATCGTCGGCTCGGGCAAGGTGCGCGTCACGCTGCCCAACGGCAAGTCGCTCGACGCCAAGATCCCGGCCGGCTTCGAGCCGGGCCAGCAGCTCCGCCTGAAGGGCCAGGGCGGCGAGGGCACGCCGCCGGGCGACGCCATCGCCATCCTGGTCTACGAGCCGCACGCCTTGTTCCGGCCGGACGGCTACAACCTCCGCCTCGACCTGCCGGTGACGCTCGACGAGGCGGTGCTCGGCGGCAAGGTGCGGGTGCCGACGCTGGAAGGCGCCGTCGACATGACCATCCCGGCCGGCGTCACCGGTTCCAAGGCGTTCCGCCTGCGCGGCAAGGGCCTGCCCGACAAGGGCGGCGTACGAGGCGACATCTTCGTCACCCCGCGCATCGTGCTGCCGGACGGCGCCGACGCCGGCCTCGAGAAGCTGATGGAGCGCTGGCGCGAGATGCGGCCTTACGACGTGCGCGGGCCGGAATTCTCCTCATGAGCCGTCTGCCGCCGCTGCCGCTGCCTCCGGCGCGCGGCGCCCGAACCGCGCGCTTCATCGCCAGCCTCGCCGTCATGGTGATGGTGGTGGGGATAGCTTCCCGCCATCTCGACTTCATTTCGAGCGCCAGCATGTACGGCGCCGTGGGCGCCGGCCTGCTGCTCGGCATGCTGGCGATTGCCGTGCTGGCGGTGACGTTTCGCGACATCTGGCGCGAGGGACGACGGGGAGCGGGCAGCGCCTTCGGCACGCTGCTGCTGATCATCGTCGCCTTCTCGCCGCTGATCGGCGCCGTTGCCGCCTATGTCGCCTACCCCGCCCTCGACAGCGTCTCCACCGACACCGACGATCCGCCGGCGCCGCCGGCCGGCTTCTCGCAGGTGGCGCTGCCGATCGACCTGCGCGCCGATCCGGACGACGCGGCGGCATTGCAGGAGGACGCCTATCCCGATCTGACCACACAGGCGGCCGACCTCTCCACCGTCGAGGCCTATGCCCTCGCCCGCCAGACCGTCGACGATCTCGGCTGGCC
>LUYO01000023.1:0-31175 GCA_001603295.1 Rhodobacterales bacterium Alpha_02 | reverse complement strand
GTCTCCAGCACCGCCTCGGGGAGCCGCTTCTCGCTTTCGGTCAGCCGGTCGAAGGCGGCGGCGATGCGCGCCTCGACGTCGTCTGCCGGCTTGGCGCCCGTCGCGGCGGCAATCGCCTCTTTTTTCATCTTTTCCATTTCATGAAAATTCTCTTTCATATAGTCTCAGCTGTCAAGCCGGACGCCCCGGCAACAGGAAGCCCGACCCGATGACCGAGCCGTTCGCCGATCCAGCCTTGTCGCCCGCCAGCGCCGCCTTGTTCGCCAACCCCGGCCGCCGGGCCGGTCCCTACCCGGAAGCCTTTAAGGCGACGCTGTCGCATGCCGGCCACCTCCGGGCGGCAAGCGTCGTCTCCGCCTGGGCGGGCTACGCGCCGACGCCGCTGGTATCGCTGCCGGCGCTGGCCGGCCGGCTCGGCATCGCCAGCCTTCACTACAAGGACGAAGGTGGTCGCTTCGGCCTCGGCTCGTTCAAGGCGCTGGGTGGCGCTTATGCGGTGTTCCGGCTGCTGGCCGCCGAACTCCGCCGGCGCGACGGCACGGTCGACGAGGCGGCGCTGGCTGACGGCCGCCTGAAGGAGGCCGTCAGGGACATCACCGTCTGCTGCGCCACCGACGGCAACCACGGCCGCTCCGTTGCCTGGGGGGCGCGGCTGTTCGGCGCGCGGGCGGTGATCTTCATCCACGCCACCGTCTCCGAGGGCCGGGCCGAGGCGATCCGCCGCTACGGCGCCGAGGTGGTGCGGACGGCCGGCAACTACGACGATTCGGTGCGCGAGGCCGACCGCGCCGCCGCCGGGAACGGCTGGTTCGTGGTCTCCGACACCTCCTATCCCGGCTATACCGACATTCCGCGCGACGTCATGCAGGGCTATGCGGTGATGGTGGCCGAGGCGCTCGCCGCCCTCGATGCGCCGCCCACCCATGTCTTCGTCCAGGGCGGCGTCGGCGGCCTCGCGGCGGCGGTCACCGCCCATCTCTGGGAAGCCCTTGGCGCCGAGGTACCGGTCATCACCGTCGTCGAGCCGGACAAGGCGGCCTGCCTCTACGAAAGCGCCAAGGCCGGCAAGCCGGTGGCGGTCACCGGCGACCTCGACACCGTCATGGCCGGCCTTGCCTGCGGCGAGCCGTCACTGATCGCCTGGCCGATCCTGGAGGCCGGCGCCAGCGCCTTCATGGCCATTCCCGACGAGGCGGCCCTTCAGACCATGCGCCTCTTGGCGTCAGGCGTTGGCGGGGCCACCATCGTCGGCGGCGAATCGGGCGTCGCCGGCCTTGCCGGGCTGATCGTCGCCGCCGGACGGGACGACTGGCGCGCGGCGCTCCGTCTCGACGGCGGGGCGCGCGTGCTGGTGTTCGGCAGCGAGGGCGATACCGATCCGGACCTTTATGCCCGCATCGTCGGCCGCACCGGCGAGGCGGTCCGCGCTGGAGCTTTGCGATGACCGACCATTCTGCCGCCCTTCCCGTCAACGGCGACCGCCTGATCGGCCGCCTCAAGGCGCTCGGCCAGATCGGCGCGCTGCCGGAGGGCGGCGTCTGCCGCCTGGCGCTGACGCCCGAGGACGGCGCCGGCCGCGACCTGGTGGTCGGCTGGATGAAGGAGCAAGGACTTGCCGTGGCGATCGACCCGATCGGCAACATCTTCGCCACCCGCAAGGGCACGCAGGACGGCCCGTCGGTGATGATCGGCTCGCATGTCGACACGGTGGCGACCGGCGGCATCTACGACGGCAATCTCGGCGTACTGGCCGGCCTCGAAGTGCTCAACGCCCTCGACGACGCCGGCATCGCCACCGTGCGGCCGGTCACCATCGCCGCCTTCACCAACGAGGAGGGCGCCCGCTTCCAGCCGGACATGCTGGGCAGCCTCGTCCACGTCGGCGGCCTGCCGTTGCAGGAAGCCCTCGACACCATCTCCATCGACGGCACCCGGCTCGGCGACGATCTTGCCGACATCGGCTATGCCGGCGACGCGCCGCTCGGCGGCGTCCAGGCAGCCGCCTATCTCGAGTATCACATCGAGCAGGGGCCGGTGCTGGAGGCCGAAGGCGTCGATATCGGCGTCGTCGAGGGCGTGCAGGGCATTTCCTGGACCGAGATCACGCTGAGCGGCCGGGCCAGCCACGCGGGAGCCACGCCGATGCGCCTCCGCCGCGACGCCGGCCTCGCCGCCGCCCGCATCAGCCACGGCGTTGCCGACATCGCCCGATCGATCGGCGGCGACATGGTCGGCACCGTCGGCTCGCTGCGCCTCAGGCCCAACCTCGTCAACGTCGTCGCCGAGATGGCGCAGCTCACCGTCGATCTCCGCCACCCGCAGGAAAAAGTGCTGGCCGAAGCCGAGGCGCGGCTGGCCGCGCTGGTCGCCCGCGTCGCCGAGGAGGAGCACGTCTCCTTCACCCGCCGCCGCCTCGCCCGCTTCGAGCCGGTGACCTTCGATCGTGATCTGGTGAGCCGGGTGGAGCGGACGGCGAAAAGCCTCGGCCTCACCACCCGCCGCATGTTCTCGGGCGCCGGCCACGACGCCCAGATGCTGGCCCGCGTCTGCCCGGCCGCCATGGTGTTCGTGCCGTCGATCGCCGGGCTCAGCCACAACATCGCCGAATACACGGCGCCGGACGACATCGCCAACGGTCTGGCGGTGCTCGGTACGCTGGCGCTGGAACTGGCCGGCCGCGCCAACGCGCCGGCCTGAGGAGAAACCATGTCCCGTACCATCGTCGTCGGCGCCGCCCAGATGGGGCCGATCGCCCGCGCCGACAGCCGTGCCGCCGTCGTCGGCCGGATGATCGCGCTGCTGGAACAGGCCGCCCGGCGCGGCTGCGATCTGGTGGTCTATCCGGAGCTGACGCTGACCACCTTCTTCCCGCGCTGGTTCATGGCCGATCAGGCCGAGGTCGACGCCTTCTTCGAGACCGAGATGCCGAACGAAGCGACAGCGCCGCTGTTCCGGCGCGTCAGGGAACTCGGCATCGCCATCAGCTTCGGCTATGCCGAGAAGACGGTGGTGGACGGCCGCGTCAGGCGCTTCAACACGGCGATCCTCACCGACAAAGCGGGCGAGATCGTCCACCGCTACCACAAGGTCCACCTGCCGGGGCATACCGACAACGAGCCCTGGCGACCGTTCCAGCATCTCGAAAAGCGCTATTTCGAGCCGGGCGACACCTTGTTCGCGCCGGCCGACTGCCTCGGCGGCAAGATCGGCATGGCCATCTGCAACGACCGCCGCTGGCCGGAGACCTATCGCGAACACGCCCTGCGCGGCACCGAGATGGTGCTGATCGGCTACAACACGCCCCATCACTATCCGCTCGCCCCCGAGCACGACCATCTCCAGTGCTTCCACAACCATCTGGCCATGCAGGCTGGCGCCTATGCCAACGGCATGTGGGTGGTGGGGGTCGGCAAGGCCGGCAACGAGGAGAACTGCCTGCTGATCGGCCAGAGCTGCATCATCGCGCCGACCGGCGAGATCGTCGCCATGGCCTCGACGCTCGGCGACGAACTGGTGACGCACGACTGCGACCTCGACCGCTGCACCGAGATCCGCGAGAACATCTTCAACTTCGCCAAGCACCGGCGGCCGGAGATGTATCCGCTGCTGTCGGCAAAGGTCTGATCGACCATGGCCGACCTGACGCCGATCCCGCTGCCGGTGCTCGTCAAGCGGATGTTCCGCGAGATCGCCGCGAAGAACAGCGCCTTCCATCTGCCGCGCTTCAAGTTCGTGCGGGCGGCGGCCGGACGCGACCTCTCGACGTCGATCTTCGGCCGACGGGCGGCGACGCCCTTCGGGCCGGCGGCCGGGCCGCACACCCAGCTCGCCCAGAACATCGTGCTGTCGTGGCTCTGCGGCGGCCGGGTGATCGAGCTGAAGACTGTCCAGGTGCTCGACCGGCTGGAGATCGGCCGCCCCTGCATCGACATGGCGACGGTCGGCTTCAACATCGAATGGTCGCAGGAGCTGACGCTGACGCAGTCGCTCGAGGAATACGTCAAGGCGGCGATGCTGATCGAGATGGCCAAGACGGAAGGCCTCGCGCCCGGCCTCGACGACACCGTGTTCGACATGAGCGTCGGTTACGACCTCCAGGGCATCCGGTCGGACAAGGTGCGCGCCTTCATCGCCGGCATGAAGGACGCCGGCGCCGTCATCGACAAGCTGCGGCGCGAGATCCCCGACGCCTACGCCCGCTTCCGCGATCTCGACTATCCCACCTGCATCTCCGACAGCGTCACCGTCTCGACTTTCCACGGCTGCCCACCCGGCGAGATCGAGGCGATCGCCGCCCATCTGATGGAGGCGGAAGGGCTCGACGTCGTCGTCAAGCTCAACCCGACGCTGCTCGGCAAGGCCGATCTCGATGCCCTCCTCCATGATACACTCGGCTACGCCGATCTCGTGGTGCCCGACGCGACCTTCGACAAGGACGCCAAGTGGCAGGACGTCAAGGGTATCGTTAGCCGGCTTGGCAATCTCGCCGAGCGGCTCGGCCGTGGCTTCGGCGTCAAGTTCTCCAACACGCTCTTGGTGGAGAATCACAAGGACTTTTTCCCGGCCGGCACCCGTGAGATGTATCTCTCCGGGCCGCCGCTGCACGTGCTGGCGGTGACGCTGGTCGAGCGCTTCCGCGCCGAGTTCGGCGACCGCTTTCCGATCTCCTTTTCGGCCGGCATCGATGTCGGCAACTTCGCCGAGACGGTGGCGCTGGGGCTGAAACCGGTCAGCGTCTGTACCGATCTGCTAAAGGGCGCCGGCTATGGCAAGGGCTCGGAATATATCGCCGACCTCGCCGACCGCATGGCCGAGGTGGAGGCGCCCGACCTCGACGTCTACACGCTCAAGGCTTTCGGGCTCGCAACGGCGGCACTCGACGATCTCGACATCCCGGCGGAGCGCAAGGCGGCGCTGGCCGGCGCGGTCGAAGCCGGCGACGATCTGCGCACCGCCGCCGGCGCCGATTTCACGGCTTGGGTCTCCGCCGCCCGGCTGCGCAACACCGTCCATTACGCCGCCCGCGTCCGCGCCGACCGCCGCTATGGCCGCGCCGAGACCGCCCATCCGCCGCGCAAGACGCATGTGCCGCTCGCCCTTCTCGACTGCGAGACCTGCGGCAAGTGCATCAACGTCTGCCCCAACGACGCCGTATTCCGCTATCCGCTCTTGGCGGCGCGCGCCCAGCAGATCGGCATCTTCGCCGATGTCTGCAACCGCTGCGGCAACTGCGACGTCGCCTGTCCCGAGGACGGCGGGCCGTTTGCCCGCAAGCCCAACGTGTTCGGTTCGCTCGACAGCCTGGAAGACGCGCCGGACCGCGACGGCTTGTTCGTCGAGATGACGGCGGCCGGCCGTCGCATCCATCTCCGCGATGGCGGCCGGCGCCTGACGATCGAGGCCGACGGCAGCGCCGATCAACCGTTCGACGCCGACCGGCTGGCGCTCTTCGCCCGCATCGCCGCCGCCGTGACGGCGCCCGACCTCGTCACCTACGCCAACGCCGCCTTCGACTGACGGAACCCGCCATGACCGCCATCACCCTTTCCGTCAACGGCCGCGACCATCGTCTCGACGTCGAGCCGAACGAAACGCTGCTCGCCGTGCTGCGCGACCGGCTGAAGATTACCTCGCCCAAGGACGGCTGCTCCGGTCAGGGCCAGTGCGGCTGCTGCCTGGCGCTAATCGGCGGCCGGCCGGGCAAGACATGCACCGTCAAGGCGGTGGCCGTGAAGGGGCGGCCGATCGTCACTCTGGAAGGCGTCGACGAGGCGGAGCGGCGGCTCTATGCCGACGCCTTCCAGGCGGCGGCCGGCGTCCAGTGCGGCTTTTGCACGCCCGGCCTCGTCGTCCGCATCAAGGCGCTGACCGACGCCGGCGGTGCCACCGACCGCAAGACGATCGCTGCCGCGCTCGACGGCCACCTCTGCCGCTGTACCGGCTACAAGAAGGTGATCGACGCCGTCGAGCTGATCCGCGACGTCAAGGCCGGCCTGAAGCCGCATCCCCGGCCGCTGCCGTCGGGTGGCGTCGGCCGGCCAGTCGAGCGCTTCCGGGGCGACGATCTGGCGCTCGGCGACCGGCCGTTCCTCGCCGACATCGACGTACCCGGCCTGTTGCACGGCGCGCTGGTGCTGTCGCCGCATGCCCGCGCCCGCGTCGATTCGATCGATCTGACGCAGGCGCTCGTCCATCCCGGCGTCGTGCGCATCGCTCTGGCCGAGGACGTGCCGGGCGACCGTTGGGTCGGCCAGATCAAGAAGGACTGGCCGGTGTTCGTGGCGGTTGGCGAGGAGGCGCGCTATGTCGGCGATGTCATCGCTGCCGTCGCCGCCGAGACCCCGGCTGCCGCCCGTGCGGCGGCGGCGCTGGTCGCCGTCGACTACACGCTGCTTGAGCCGACGCTGTCGCCGGAAGAGGCGCTGAAGCCCGGCGCGCGGCAGGTCAACCCGCGCCATCCCAACCTTCTGTCCGAGACGTTGATCAGCCGTGGAGACGCCGACGCAGCGTTGACCGCCTCCGTCCACGTGGTCTCCGGCACATGGCAGACCCAGCGCATCGAGCACCTGTTCCTCGAACCCGAGGCGGCGCTGGCCGTGCCGCTCGATGACGGCCGGCTGCACCTCCATTCGCAGGGCCAGGGCGTGTTCGAGGATCGCAAGGCGGTGGCCGGCGTGCTCGGCGAGCCGGTGGAGAACATCTTCGTCGAGTTGGTGCCGACCGGCGGCGCCTTCGGCGGCAAGGAGGACATGACGGTGCAGGCGCAGACCGCCCTGCTCGCCCGCCTGACCGGCCGGCCGGTACGGCTCGCGCTCAGCCGCGAGGAATCGGTGCGCCTCCATCCCAAGCGCCATCCGATGACCATGACCTATTCCGTCGGCTGCGACGCAGACGGCCACATCACGGCGGCCAAGATCGACATCCTCGGCGACAGCGGCTGCTACGCCTCGGTGGGCGACAAGGTGCTGGAGCGGGCGGCCGGCCACGCCTGCGGCCCCTACCGGGTGCCGGACCTCTCCATCCACTCGGTCGCCGCCTACACCAACAATCCGCCCTGCGGCGCCATGCGCGGCTTCGGCGTCAACCAGACGTCGTTTGCCATGGAGGGCTGCCTCGACCTCCTCGCCGAGAAAGTCGGCATCGACGGCTGGGAGATGCGCTGGCGCAACGGCGTGCGGGTCGGCGACGTATTCTCGTCCGGCCAGATCCTCGAAAAGTCGGTCGGGCTCGAAAAGTCGCTGCTCGCCGTCAAGGACGCCTATTACGCGGCCAGGGCCGAGGGCAAGGCGGTGGGCATCGCCTGCGCGGTGAAGAATTCCGGCATCGGCAACGGCGCGCTCGAATGGGGCAAGTGCCGGCTGGAGATCGAGGCCGAGGATCGCATCGGCCTCCACATCGGCTTCACCGAGATGGGCCAGGGCCTCCTGACCATCTCGGCGCAATCGGCGGCCGAGGTCAGCGGCCTGCCGTCATCGATCTTCGTGCCGCAGGTCAATTCCCGCTTCGAGGTCGGCGTCGGCCAGACCACGGGGTCGCGCGGCACGCTGCTGGCCGGCCGGGCGGTGATCAAGGCGGCGGCGGCGCTTAGGGCGGCGCTCGACGGCGGCCGGACGCTGAAGGACATGATCGGCGAGGTATTTGCCGGTGACATCCTGATCGACGACACCACGGCGCCGGGCCAGCGCAACCGCGAGGGCAAGATCAAGACGCACACCGCCTTCGGCTGGGCGACGCAGGTGGCGATCCTCGACGACAGCGGCCGCGTCGACCGGGTGATCGCCGCCCACGACGTCGGCCGGGCGCTCAACCCGCGGCTCGCCGAAGGCCAGATCGAGGGCGCCGTGCACATGGGCCTCGGCTACGCGCTGACCGAGCAGCTTCCCTGCCAGAACGGCATGCCGGTGACCGTCAATCTGCGCGAGATCGGCGTGCTCCGCGCCTCCGATATGCCGGAGGTCGAGGTGATGCTGATCGAGGAACCCGAGCCGGAAGGGCCGTTCGGCGCCAAGGGGCTCGGCGAGATCGGTCTGGTGCCGACGGCCGGCGCCGTCGCCGGGGCGCTCGCCGCCTATGACGGCATCCGCCGGACGGTGCTGCCGATGATCGACAGCCCGGCGGCGCGGGCGCTCAGCGTCGGCCTCGATCCCGACCTCGACCGGAGCGACTGGCATTGACCCGCTCGATCACCATCGGACCCGACCGGACCGGCCGCACCGTCGCCATCGTCGACGGCGTGATCGCCGCGACGCCCGATCCGGCGGCGCCGGTGATCGCCTGTCCGGACGGCGAGATCGGCCCCGGCGCCGTCTGCGCCCACACCCATCTCTATTCCGGCCTCGCGCCCTACGGCATGCCCGCCGCCGAGCCGGCGCCGCAAAGTTTCATCGAGATCCTGGAAAAGGTCTGGTGGCGGCTCGACCGGGCGCTCGATACCGAAACGCTCAGGGCGTCGGCGCGCGACTATATCGCCAAGGCGCTGCTGGCCGGCACCACCAGCCTCGTCGACCATCACGAATCGCCGCGGTTCATCAAGGGATCGCTTCAGGTGTTGGCCGAGGCGGCCGGGGAACTGGGCGTCAGGGCACTGCTCGCCTTCGGCGCCACGGAGCGCAACTTCGGCCGCGACGAAGCGGAGGCCGGGCTCGCCGAGTGCGCCAATGTCGAGGAGACGCCGCTCGTCCGCCGCCTCGTCGGCTTGCACGCCAGCTTCACCGTCTCCGACGAAACGCTCCGGGAGGCCGGCGATCTCTGCCGCCAGCTCGGCACGGTACTGCACGTCCACGTGGCGGAAGCCACCGATGATGTCGACGACGCCAAAGCGCGCGGCTATGCCGGGCCGCTCGAACGGCTGATTGCCTTCGATGCCCTGCCGACCGGCTCCATCCTCGCTCACGGCGTGCATCTGCCGGCCGAGGCAGTGAGCGAGGCCGATAGCCGCGGCCTCTGGCTCGTCCAGAATCCGCGCTCCAATGAAGGCAACCGCGTTGGCTACCCCGTCAACCTGCGCTTTTCGCAGAGGGTGGCGCTCGGCACGGACGGCTGGGCCGCCGACATGGCCGTCGAGGAGGCCGCTCTCCATCGTCTCGCCGCCGTCCATGGCGACGATCATGCGGACGGACGGCTGGCGGCCGGCCAGTGGCTGATCGCCGAGCGCTTCGGCCTTGCCGCCGTCGGCCTCAGTCCCGGCGCGGCCGGCGACCTGGTGGTACGGGTGGGTGGCCGGGTGCGGCACGTGGTGGTCGGCGGCCGGCTGGTCGTCGAAGGCGGCCGCCTCGTCACCGCCGACGCCGAGGCAATCGAAGCCGAGGCGCGCGCCGCGGCGGCGCGGCTCTGGCAGCGCATGGCCGCGCTTCCCCGGTGACGGCGCGATCGGCGGCTGGAGCGGCGGACGCCCGGACCTATCCGGGCTGCCGCTCCAGTCTTTTGTTTGTGCGTGGGATTCTTCTGAAAAGTAAGCCCACTTTTCGGTCCGCTGGTCTATTGTCCCGCCGAGAGGAGCCCCCGATGATCTATTTTCTCGACACAGCCGACGCCGCTGCCATCGCCCGGCTTTGCGATCTCTACCCGATCGCCGGCGTCACCACCAATCCGACGCTGATCGCCCGCGAGAAGCGACCGTTTGCCGAAATTATCCGCGACATCCGCTCAGTGATCGGCGACGGCGCCATGCTGCACGTGCAGGTGACCGGCCGTGACGCCGACACCATGGTGACTGAGGCGAAGAAGCTCGCCGACCTCGTCGGCGCCGGCTTCCACCCCAAGGTGCCGGTGACCGCCGAGGGCATCAAGGCGATCCGTCGCCTCGCCGGTCTCGGCTTCCGCGTCACGGCGACCGCCGTGGTGGCGCCGCAGCAGGCGCTGATGGCGGCGGTGGCCGGCGCCGCCTTCGTCGCTCCCTACGTCAACCGGCTCGACATGATCGGCGGCGACGGCGCCCGGGTGGTGGCCGACATCGTCCATCTCTGCCGGGTGCATGATCTCGGCACCAAGGTGCTGGCCGCCTCGTTCAAGACGGTTCAGCAGGTGCACGCCGTGGCCATGGCCGGCGGCCAGTCGGTGACGCTGCCACCCGACATGCTGGAAGCGCTGATCCGTCATCCGCTGACCGACTCGGGCCTGGCGGGCTTTGCCGCCGACTGGGCAGCGGCCTATGGCGAGGACGTCACCACCCTCGATCTCATCTGAAGGATGCGGCGCGGCGGGTCGACGGGCAACGGATGCCCGTCTCTCGCGCCAGCGTCACGCCGCCGACGACTTCTTGCCGGCGTGATGGGTGGCCTGCTCGGTCGCCTTGGCGAACACATCGGTCACCGCCGAACCGGCCTTGCCGCCCTTCGGCTTGTCGGCCTTCGGCTTGCGCGCTTCCTTGGTTTTTCTCACCTGTCCCTTTGCCATGTCGATCTCCTGATCGAAGGCGCGGCCGGCCGTGTCGCCGACCTCGCGACGGCTGCATGATGGGCCGCCTTCGGCCTCGATACAATCGGCAAGAAGGTCCAATCGCTTGAATATATGGGCAAAGGCTCAGGCGCGCAGCGCCTCGGCCTCCTCGACGAGTTCGACGCCGTAGTCGGCGAGCACCGTCTGGAAGTCGCGCGGACGGTGGAAGAGATAGCCCTGGCCGTAGCGAACGCCGAGCGCCGCCAGCTCGCGCAGCGTCGCCTCGTCCTCGATGCGCTCGGCGATGACGTCGACGCCGAGCTGGCGGCCGATCTCGTTGATCGCCCGGACGACGGTGCGGTCGTAGGCGCTTTCGGCCATGGTGTGGACGAAGCTGCCGTCGATCTTGATGGCGTCGACGTCGAAGCTCTTGAGATAGGTGAAGGAGGACAGCCCGGAGCCGAAGTCGTCGAGGCTGACGTGACAGCCGATGCCGCGGGCGGCGCGGATGAAGTCGCGCGCCACCTCGAAGGAGTTGATCACCGCCGTCTCGGTGATCTCCAGCGTGACGCGCGACGGCGACAGCCGGCTGCCCCGGAACAGCTCGGCGAGATAGCGCCAGAGCGTCGGATCGTTGAGCGAGTTGGCCGAGAGGTTGACGGCGACGCGCAGGTTGGGCACCGCCATGATCGCCGGGCCGAAGTCGCCGATCACCTTGCCGAGCACCCAGCGGTCGATGCTGCCCATCAGCTCGAAGCGCTCGGCGGCCGGGATGAAGGTGTCGGGCGTCAGCACGCCGCCGTTGTCATCGAGCATGCGGACCAGCAGTTCCAGCGAGCGGCCGCGGGCGCCGGGATCGGCGATCGCCCGAATCTCCTGGGCGTAGAGCACGAAGCGGCCGTTCTCGATGGTCTCGCGGATGCGGGCGGCCATGCGGAAGTCGCTCATGTGGCGCTGCGCCTCGCCGGTGTCCTGCAGGAACACCGAGACGCGGCCGCGACCGGCTGCCTTGGCGGCGTAGCAGGCGACATCAGCCTCGGCCAGCACCGCCTCGGCGCTGGCCGTGGTGGCGTCGACCTGCGACACGCCGGCGCTGGCGCCGACCTCGTAGACCTTGCCCTCCCAGGTGAAGCGGATCGTCTCGATGGCGGCGATCAGCTTCTCGCCGACAAAGGCGGCGAACTGGCGGTCGCAATTCTCGATCAGCACGGCGAATTCGTCGCCGCCGAGCCGGGCAAGACAATCGCTGATCGGCACGATGGCCCGCATGATGCGCGCCACTTCCTGCAGCAGCGCGTCGCCGGCCAGATGGCCGGCCGTGTCGTTGACGATCTTGAAGCGGTCGAGATCGACGAACAGCAGACCGTGCCGGCTGCCGTCCTGGCGCGCCGCGGCGATCATGCCATGGATGCGCGTCTCGAAATGGCGGCGGTTGGCAAGGCCGGTCAGGTCGTCATGGCTGGCGGCATGGGCCAGCGAGCGCTGCATGGCGCGCTCGGCCGACACGTCCTGGAACACCAGCACGGCGCCGGCCCGCTCACCGGGGCCGGCGGCGATCGGCGCCGCCGCCTCGCGGATGTAGTGGATGGCGCGGCCGCGCACGTCGATGACCTGGGTGCCGAGCCGCTCCACGGGAACGCCGGCATCCAGCACCTGCCGCACGCAGGACGCCGCCGGCTGGCCGCTGTCGTCGTGGATGGCCTGGAACACCTCCTCGATCGGCTGGCCGGAAGCCTCGGCCTCGCTGAGGCCGGTCATGCGCTGGGCGGCCGGATTGACCAGCACGACGCGGCCGTCGGCGTCGGTGGCGATGACGCCGTCGGAGATGGCGTGCAGCGTCATGCGGAGGCGCTCCTTCTCGTCGCGCAGCGCCTGGGCGGCGCTGACCTGCTCGCTGATGTCCCAAGCGGTGCCGAGCAGCAGCCGGTCGCCGCTCGACAGCGTCACCTGGTCGGCGAGCACGCGGATGTGCAGCACACCGCGCACCGGGCTCAGGAGGCGGCAGGTGGTGTTGACGCGCGCTTGCGGGTCGTGCGCCGCCTGGTGCAGCAGGTCCGACAGGCCGTCCCGATCGTCGGGATGGACGAAGCGCAGCCATTCGAGCGAGCGCGGGCCGCTGCCGTCGGCGGCCATGCGGCCGAAGGTCTGGCCGTTCCAGGTGGCGGCGCCGGTGGTGAGGTCGATGCTCCACAGGCCGATGCCGCCGGCCTCGACGGCGAGGCGTACCCGTTCCTCCAGGAGCTGGATTTCCCGCTCGGCCGCCTTGTTGCGCGAGATGTCGGTGTGGGTGCCGATGATGCGGAGCGGCCTGCCGTCGGCGTCGCGGGAGATCACCTTGCCGCGGTCGAGGATCCACACCCAATGGCCGTCCTTGTGGCGCAGGCGGAACTCGGCCTCGATGTGGCCGGTCTCGCCGCGCTCATGGGCGCCGTTGATGGCGAGGAAGCCGTCGCGGTCGTCGGGATGCATCAGGTCCATCCAGGCGTCGCCGCCGTCGACGACAAGCTCGTCGGGCTCGTAGCCGAGCATGCGCTTCCAGGTCGGCGAGGTGAACAGCCGGCCGGTGACCTTGTCGATGTCCCAGACGCCCTGCTTGCCGTTCTCCAGCGCGAAAGCCCAGCGGATCTCGCTCTGCTCGATGGCCTCGATGGCGCGGCGCCGCAAGTCGATGTCCTCGACCTGCGACAACAGGCGATGGGGCTTGCCGGTCAGCGGGTCGTCGATGACGATGGTCGACACCTTGGCCCAGAACGCCTCGCCCGACTTGCGCACGTAGCGCTTCTCGATATGCAGCGAGCGCAGCGTGCCGTCGCGAATGCCGGCGCAGAGGCCGTCGCAGCCGTCGCGGTCGTCGGGGAAGGTGACCTCGCGGTAGTCGCGGCCGATCAGCTCGGACGCCTCGTAGCCCATCATGGCGCAGAAGGCGGCGTTGACCGAGATGTAGCGCAGGTCGGCGCCGATCACCGTCACGCCGATCGAGGAATCGTCCATGGCACGCCGGAACAGGCTGCGGCTCTCGGCGAGGTCGCGCTCGCGCAGGCGCAGGCGCTCGATCAGCACCGAGTTGGCGATCGGCAGCAGCGTGCCGATGCCGATGCCGAGCGGCATGAGCAGCGGCACCGCCTGGGCGTCGGCGAGGCCGAAGGCGGCCATCATGGTGGCGAACCAGACCGTACCCGACAGGATCGCCATGTCGACCGGTCTCAGCACGAAGCCGGCCAGCAGCAGCGGTACGACGAAGAACACCATCGGCTCGGGCAGCGTGGCGGTAGCCGCCACGGCGCCGACCGAGAACAGCACGACCACGGCCGCGAAGACGCCATCGCTCAGCCAGGCCGGCCGCCGGCCGAGGCTCGCCGCATCGCGCTGCAGGTAGAGCAGCGGCGGCAGGAAGATGGCGAAGGCAGCGGTGGCGCCGCCCCACCAGATGCCGAGCGGCATCGGGGTATGCGACAGGATGCCGGTCGTCGACAGGAGAAGCGCCGCGGCGAGGCTGAAGAGCGGCGGCAGGATGGTGGCGGCCAGCGCGGCGGCCACCTCGAACAACGCCTCGTTGCGCGTCCGCTCGGTCCAGGCCCGTACGCGGTCGATCACCCAGAGGCCGGTGCCCATGGTGATCGCCCGGACCAGCAGGATGGACAGGAAGAACTGCGCCTCGCCGCCGCGCAACCAGGCGAACAGCAGCCAGCCGAGAAGCGCGCCGGCGACGCCGTAGAGGCGATCGCCGGTCGAGCGATTGGCGAGCAGCGCCACGACCACGGCGTCGGCCGGCCAGGCGGGCATCCGGACGCCGGCGAACACGACCAGCGCGATCATCGCCGCCGAAAGGCCGGCGTAGACGAAGCCGCAGCCTACCAGGATTCCGGCCCGGCCTCCGGGAAATCTGCCGTTCAGCACCGTAACGTCCACGCCATCCGTTAAAGTTGGCATCGAATGTGGCAGGACGGCGTGAAACAACGCTTAACGCCGCCGATGGCGGCGCCGGGCGGCAGGCGGGGGAACGGCGTGCCGATCAGGCGAAGACGATGGTCTTCTTGCCGTGCATCAGCACGCGCGCCTCGAGATGCAGCTTGACGGCGCGGGCCAGCACGCGCGACTCGTTGTCGCGGCCGACGGCGACCAGGTCCTCGGCCGAGAGGGCGTGGGTGACGCGCGAGGTTTCCTGCTCGATGATCGGGCCTTCGTCGAGGTCGGGCGTCACGTAATGGGCGGTGGCGCCGATCAGCTTGACGCCGCGCTCGTGCGCCTGGTGATAGGGCCGGGCGCCCTTGAAGGACGGCAGGAAGGAGTGGTGGATGTTGATGATCCTGCCGAACAGCGCCGACGACAGCTCGTCGGACAGCACCTGCATGTAGCGGGCGAGCACCACCAGCTCGGCGCCGGTCTCCTCGACCAGCGCCCGCACCCTGGCCTCCTGCTCGGCCTTGTTGGACTTGTCCCGCTCGACCGGCCAGCAATGGTAGGGCACGCCCTGCGCCTCGGCGAAGGCGCGGCTGTCCTCGTGGTTGGAGACGATGGCCGCCACCTCGGCCTTCAGCCAGCCGACGCGGATCTGGTACATCAGGTGCTGCAGGCAGTGGTCGAACCTGGAGACCATGATGATGATCTTCGGCGTGCGGGCGGCGTCGACGAGGTCGACGGTCATGCCGAAGGTGTCGATGGTGTCGGACAGCGCGGCGCGGATGGTGTCGGCGCTGAGGGCGGCCGGCGTCTCGAAGGCGATGCGCATGAAGAAGCGGTTGGTGACGCGGTCCCAGAACTGGGCGCTCTCGGCGATGTTGCCGCCGAGGCCGGCGAGAATGGTGGTGACCGAGGCGACGATGCGCGGGCGATCGGCGCAGGAGAGCGTGAGGATGTGGGTGCGCTTGGCAGCGTCGGCCATGGTCGGAAACCTCGTCGGCGTTTGGGCTGGAGCTAGTTAGCCCGGCCGGCCCGGCGAGGAAAGGGGCTAAAGCATTCAGATGCGGCGATCGCCGGTCATACCGGCCGTTCGTCGAGCGCCGCCGCCTTCACCAGCGCGAACACCGACCGACCGTGCGTGAGGTCAAGCTCGACCGCCGACCGTCGGGTGACCGAGGCGGCGAGGCGGTCGCCGCCTTCCAGCGCCAGGTCGACGGTGACGGCGGGGCCGTCGCCGCCGCTGACGCCAGCGATGGTTCCGGAGAGCACGGTACGGATGCTGAGCCCGTCCGGCCGGGCCAGCGACAGCGCCACGTCGGTGGCATGGACGAGGACGCGCACCGGCCGGCCGACCGGCCCGGCAAGGCCGTTCAGCCAGATCGGCCCGGCCGGCGTCTCGACCGGCGTCAGGCGGAAGTCGCGATCCGGCGCGCCAAGCCGGCCGCCGACCACCGAGATGATCTCGAAGCGGTCGGTGGCGGCGCGGAACACGTCGGCCGGCGATCCCTCGCGCGCCACCTTGCCGGCGTCCAGCACCACCACCTTGGCGGCGAGCCGAGCCACCTCCTCGACGGCGTGGCTGACGTAGACGATGGGGATGGCGAATTCGTCGCGCAGCGTCTCGATCAGCGGCAGGATTTCCCTGCGGCGCGCCTCGTCGAGGGCGGCGAGCGGCTCGTCCATCAGCAGCANNTCGCCGGCCGGCGGGTCAGCAGATGGCCGATGCCGAGCGTGTCAATCACCGGCCCCTCGGCGATGCGCCGCTCGGCCCGCGGCGTGAACAGCCGGCCGAAGCGGAGGTTGCTCCGGACGGAGAGATGCGGCAGCAGGCGCGCCTCCTGGAACACCACGCCGATGCGGCGGCGGTGCGGCGGCGTGTGGCGGCCGTCGTCGGCCAGCACGATGTCGCCGACGACGATGCGGCCGGCGTCGAGCCGCGTCAGGCCGGCGATCGCCTTGATCACCGACGACTTGCCGGAGCCGGACGGCCCGAACAGCGCCGTGACGCCGGCGCCGCCCGTAAAGCGGAGGTCGAGCGAGAAGTCGCCGAGGCGCTGGCGGATGTCGACGTCGATCACGACAACGCCCCCCGCGCCCGGCGGGCCAGGAGTTCGGAGGCGACGAGCGCAATAAGGCCGAGGACGGCCGCCACCGCCGACAGGGCCAGCGCCTCGGCGTCGCCGTCCGGGGTCTGGCTCGCCGTGTAGATGGCCGAGGCGATGGTGCGCGTCTCGCCGGGAATGTTGGAGACGAAGGTGATGGTGGCGCCGAACTCGCCGAGCGCCTTGGCGAAGCCCAGCGTGGCGCCGGCCAGGATGCCGGGCAGCGACAGCGGCAGCGTCACCAGGAAGAAGGTGGCGACACGGCCGGCGCCGAGCGTGCCGGAGGCCTGTTCGAGGCGGACGTCGACCGCCTCGATCGACAGGCGGATGGCCCGGACGATGATCGGCAGCGCCATCACCACGGCGGCGACCACGGCGCCGGTCCAGCGGAAGGCGAAGACGATGCCGAATTGCTGGTCGAGAAAGGCGCCGATCGGCCCCTTGCGACCGAGCAGCAACAGCAGCGCATAGCCGGTAACCACCGGCGGCAGCACCAGCGGCAGGTGGATCAGGCCGTCGAGCAGCGCCTTGCCGGGGAAGCGGCCGCGGGCGAGCAGCAGCGCCAGCGCGGTCGCCACCGGCACGCCCCACAGGGTGGCGACGGCGGCGACCTTGAAGCTCAGGGCGATGGCGGACCAGGCGGCGGGGGAGAGTTCCGGCATCGGCTCACATCCGGCGGGCCGACGGCGTCACTCTGCCGGCTTCACGAAACCGGCGGCCGAGAAGACGGCGGCCGCCTCGGGGCCCTTCAGATAGGTCACGAAGCCGGCGGCGGCGGGGCCGGCGCCCTTGACGAGGCCGATCGGGTAGACGATCGGCGCGTGGCTGGTCTCCGGAAAGGTGGCGACCACGGCGACGCCCGACTCGGCGGCGGCGTCGGTGCCGTAGACGATGCCGAGCTTGGCCTCGCCGCGCGCCACCAGTTGCAGCGCGACGCGGACGTTCTCGGCCGGCGCGAAGCGCGGCGCCAGGGCATCGTAGAGGCCGAGCGACTTCAGCGCCTCCTCGGCATAGGCGCCGGCCGGCACGCTCTTGGCTTCGCCGACGGCGAGGCGCTCCTCGCCGAGGGCGGCCGGCAGCGCCGCCTTGTCGGCGAGATCGACGGCGGCGGCGGCGTCCTTGGCGGCGACCAGCACCAGCGAGTTGCCGACGAGATCGAAGACGCTGGCCTTGTCGACGAGGCCCTTCTCAACCGTGTAGTCCATCCACTTGCGGTCGGCCGAGACGAAGACGTCGGCCGGGGCGCCGGCCTCGATCTGCTTGGCGAGCGCGCCGGAGGCGGCGGGGGTGATCGTCACCGCGACGTCCTTGCCGGCCACGTAGGCGTCGGCGATCTTCTGAAGCGACGGCGCCACCGAGGCGGCGGCGAAGATCCTGACCTGGTCGGCGGCTTGGGCGGCGGTAACGAAAGCGCCGAGCGCCAGCGCGGCGAGAAGAAGCGGCTTGCTCATGTTTGAAGTCCCCATCCGATCGTTATGTAATCGAGGCTATAACGATGGCCGGAGCGGCGCAAGCCGCCAGAAGGGGGCCTTCAGAGCAGGCCGTTGGCGGCCAGCTCCTCCTTGACGTAGGCGTAGAAGATCGGCGCGGCGATCAGGCCGGGCACGCCGAAGGTCGCTTCCATGGCCAGCATCACCGTCAGCATTTCCCAGGCGCGCGAGTTGATCTGCGTTCCGATGATGCGGGCGTTGACGAAATATTCCAGCTTGTGGATGGCGATCAGGAAGATCAGCGCGGCGATGGCCGCCGGCGCCGACACGCCGAGGCTGACGATGAAGATCACCGTGTTGGAGATGATGTTGCCGATCACCGGCAGCAGGCCGACGATGAAGGTGACGGCCACCATGGTCTTCAGGAACGGCAGCTGGACGCCGATCAGCGGATCGAGGCCGTAGAGGAACAGGGCGGTCAGCGTGGTGTTGAGCAGCGAGATACGGATCTGGGCGAAGACGACGCGGCGGAAGGACAGCGTCAGGCGGCCGACGCGGTCGATCAGTTCGAGCGACAGCGGGCCGTGCGGCTTGACCGGCGCCTTGCGGAACAGCACCAGCGAACCGATGATGATGCCGAACAGGATGTAGACCAGGATGCGGCCGACGTCCTGGCCGAAGCGCTGCAGCTGCCAGGCGTTGTCCTGCAGGAATTTCACTGCCTGCCGGCGCAGTTCGTCGGTGTTGCCGGGCAGGTAGTCGCCGATCCATGGCGGCAGGTAGGTGCGGCCGGTCTCCAGCACCTGCGCCATCTTGTGGATGAGGCCGAACAGCCCCTCCGAACCGTTGGTGAACAGCGAGCCCGCGGCGATGACGGCGGCGGTGAGGCCGAGCGAGATCAGCGCCACGATGACGATCAGCGCCACCGCCTTGCCCATCTCTTGCGTCCAGCCGGTGCGGCCGCGCAGCCAGGGCGCGGCGGTGAGCGCCGTCTCGTGGACCAGAAGCCCGGCCAAGAGGCCGGCCAGCAGGCCCATTTCGAGGCAGATCAGTAGGGCGCCGCCGGTGATCAGGTAGGAAGCGATCTTCACCCAGTTGCAGGAAGCCAGCTTGTCCATCGTGTCCGGTCGTCTCCGACGGCGATGCCCATTCGCCAAGATACCGAGGCAGCCGTCCGTCGGCTGCATCTGGACCGTCCCGCCCGCGTCGGGGATATGGGGGATCCACGACCGGAATGCCAAGGCCCCTCGCGGGGATGGTCGATGAAAGCCCAAATACAGCCCATTCCCGATGAAGGCAAAAAGAAACGGCGGGGCCTTCACGGGTGAACCGATTCATGGCAATGCCTTGTGATCGAGGAGGAGGAACCGCATGTCCAGCACCGCGCTTTCGAAACGTTTTCCCCGCGACTTCGTCTTCGGCTACGCCACCGCCGCCTACCAGATCGAAGGCGCTCACGACGAAGACGGCCGCAAGCCGAGCATCTGGGATGCCTTCTGCCGCATTCCCGGCCGCGTGCGCGGCGGCGACAGCGGCGACGTCGCCTGCGATCACTACCACCGCATGCCCGAGGACGTGCGGCTCCTGAAATCGCTGTCGGCCGACGCCTACCGCTTCTCGATCGCCTGGCCGCGCGTCATCCCGGACGGTCGCGGGCCGGTCAACGCCAAGGGACTCGACTTCTACGACCGGCTGGTCGACGCGTTGCTTGCCGCCGAGATCAAGCCCTATGCGACGCTCTACCACTGGGATCTGCCGATCGAGCAGCACGGCCGCGGCGGCTGGTGCGCCCGCGACACCGCCTACGCCTTCGCCGACTATGCCGACGTGGTGATGGCCCGCCTCGGCGACCGCCTGTCCGGCGTCATGACGCTCAACGAACCCTGGTGCTCGGGCCATCTCTCCTATCTGATCGGCGAGCACGCGCCGGGCGAGCGCAACCTCGCCGCCGCGCTGGCCGCCATCCACACGCTGAACCTCGGCCACGGTCTCGCCGTGCAGGCGATCAAGGCGCGCCGCGCCGATCTGCCGGCCGGCATCGTCTACAACGCCAAGGCGCTCTATGCCGCCTCCGACCGGCCGGAGGACGCCGCCGCCGTCGAGCGCTACCGCGCCTTCCACGACGGCGTGTTCCTGGACCCGCTGTTCTTCGGCCGCTATCCGGCCGAGGTGCTGGAGACCTTCGGCCCGATCATGCCGAGGATCGAGGCGGGCGACCTCGATATCATCTCAACGCCGATCGACTTCCTCGGTCTCAATTTCTATGCGCCGGAGCGGATCGCCGCCGACCCCGCCCTGCCCTACCCGCGCGCCCGCTCGGTGCTGGCGGAGGACGTGCCGCGCACCGCCATGGGCTGGGAAATCCACGCGCCGGCCCTCGACCGCCTGCTGACCGATCTCGCCGCCCGCTATCCGTTGCCGCCGATCTACATCGCCGAGAACGGCTGCGCCCAATACGACGTGCTCGTGGACGGCAAATGCGACGATCCCGGCCGCATCGACTATCTCGAGCAGCATCTCACCGTGCTCGCCGACGCCCGCGACAAGGGCATCCGCGTCGACGGCTATTTCGTCTGGTCGCTGATGGACAATTTCGAGTGGGCGCACGGCTATGCCAAACGCTTCGGTGTCGTCTACGTCGATTATGAGACGCAGGCGCGCATCCCGAAGTCGTCGGCCATCTGGTATCGCGACCTGATCGCCGGCCGCGCCCAGGCAGCTTCGACCTGAGCCATGTAAAAAGCCCCGGGAGCGGTGGCTCCCGGGGCAGTGATCGGCGCGCTAGGAAGGGAAACGGGCCGAGAAGGACAACCAAGGCAAGAAATAAAGCAAATGTCTGAAGGAAAGGGCTGAAATAGTCCTCGACTATGATCAGGTGCTGAAAGCCTCCATCGGCCGGCCGGTAAGGCCGAGGCCGTCGGTAAAGAGCGAATACTGGCGGCGACCGCGCCGGCCGGCCGGCTTGGCGACCCCGCGACGGGCGAGACGACGCACCGCCCGCTCGGCGGCGAAACCATTGTCGAAGGTGGCGCCTTCCAGGGCGCGGAAGCGGGGATCGACGGCGTGGAACTCGTAGGCATTGCCCGCGCCGACCAGAACCCCGACGGCATCGCCGGAGAGTTCAACGATATAACCGCTGTTCATTTGAGACCTCCTGGGCCGGCACACACTCGCCGGCCATCCACCGCCTATTAACTTCGTTCCGTGCCAACTTGTTTCAAGCGCACGTTCGACAAAGTTGCCGACAGCGTCGGCGCGGCTGGATCGGGGGCATCGAAAGGGCGTTTCTGGCATTCATGGTCGTCCGCCTCCTGGGCAGGCGCCACCATGCGGGGGCATGGCGCTTTAGCGTTTGAATCGGCGGTCGCAAGCTGCTGTCAAATTCCGCCGCATCCCTGAGGATGCCCCGTCATTTGGCACCGGCGGGGGCGTTTCCGCGAGGAACCGTCATCCAAAGATTCCGGAAAATGGAGATAAATCGCCCGCAAGCGCCGCCGAAAGCCGGGAAACCGGGCAAAGATTCAAATTCGGCGCGTCGCGGCAAGGCGGCGTTAGCATGTCCGGCCGAGGATAGCCGACGACCCTGCTGCCGCCGGAGCCTGTCGCGATGTCCCTCTCCTCCATGCTGTCGATTTCCGCGTCGGGAATGAACGCCGCCGCTACGCGGCTCGAAGCATCGGCCGGCAACATCGCCAACGTCAGGTCGTCGGGGCCGCTGCCGGACGCCAGCGGCGCCACCACCGCCTATGCACCGGTGACGGTGACGCAGAGCGACGTCCGCGGCGGCGGCGTTGCCGCCCGCATCGTCCAGGCCGCCGACCCTTACGTTGCCGCCTATGATCCGGCCTCGCCGGACGCCGACGATAAGGGCATGGTGGCCGCCCCCAACGTCGACATGGCCGGCGAACTCGTCAACGTCATGACCGCCCGCCTGAGCTATCAGGCCTCGGCCAAGACGATGAAGGTGGCGAACGACATGCTGAAGACGACGCTCGACGCCTTCAGCTGACCTCCCCTCAGGCGCGCTTCTCCTTCACAGCCTCGATGTGGCGGGCCATGGCCTCGGCCTCGGCCGGCGTGAACACGGCGGCGACGATCTCGTTCTCGAAGCGCTCGCCCTTGTCGAGCGGCGGATGGACCAGCGGCCGGCCGTTGACGTTGCCCGGCTGGCCGGGCGAGCGCACCGGAAAGGCGATGCCCACCGCCTCCTGGTCGCCGGTGCGGCAGATCCAGCGGACGCCGGCGCCGGTGTGCCTCGGCGCAAAGGAGACGTAGTCGGCGGTGCCGTCCGGATGCAGCTGCATGAAATGCGAGCGTCCGTCGTCGTCGGTCAGCGGATCGAAGGCGAACACCACCTCCGGCGTGAAGATCCTGTCCGAGGAGAGCGTGCCGGCGACGCTCGGGTCCCTGGCCAGTTCGGCGATCCACTCGACGTAGCCCGGCCCCGGCTTGATGTGCGGCGGGATCTCCTGCCGGACGCGCATGGTGTCCGCCCGCTCGTGGACGGTGCCGACGAGGCGGCCGCCCTCGCGGGCCCGCCAGTTGAGATGGCCGAGATAGTTGATGTCGAGCGGCGTCGATTTCAGGTTGGTGACGGCGATGCCGATGGCGAGGCGCGGCCGCCCCTCGTAGAGCTTGAGGATCGGCACCGCCTCGTAATTGACGTCGAAGGCGACGGTGTGATTGTAGCGGCCGGTGACGGCGATGTAGCGGCCGCTGCCGTCCTCGCCGAGCACCACGGCGGCGTCGCGATAGGCGGCGTTGGGCAGCTCGCCGTGCTGCTCGCGCCGTTCCATCGGGCCGGGGGCGCCGATCGCCGTGATGCCGGCGTGCTGGAAGAAGCCGCCGTAGGTCTCGAAGAACTTCTGCGTCGGGCGCGGCATGTCGAACATCGACTTCATGCCGACGTCGCGGCCGCCGAGCCGCGCCGACCAGACGTGCTGGCCCTGGAAGGGCAGCACCACCACCTCGTCGACGCCATTCGACAGGCGCACGGCGTCGACGCCGGAGGCGAAGCGGAAGGCCGCCGCCGTCAGCGATCCGGCGCGGAAGACAATCCGTTCGGCTTCCGAAAACGCAATGCCGCGAAGGTCGACGGCCGCCGCCGTCCCCTCGCCCAACCTCGACAACACCATGCTTTCCTCCCGTCGGGCGGCCGGACGCTCCTCCCGAGTCGTCCGCCGCCGAAGCGGGCAGTCTGTCGTCTTTTGCGTTGCGCTCCAAGGGGGTGGGAACACGGCAATAGGGCTTGGCGGCCTATTCGGCGGCGGCGGCCGTCGCCGAGCCGGGCGCCGTCTGCCAGCCGAGGTCGGGCAGCTGGATCAGCCGCTGCCCCCTGAGGTCGGAGGCCGAGACCAGGAAGCCGCGCTCCTCCATGTAGGCGAGGAGCCGCCGCGCCCGCGACGGCGAGCGGGTGCCGTAGGCGCGGGCGATGTCGGCGTCCGATGGGCACGGCGCCTTCAGGAGCGCCGCCTTGGCGACCAGCAGGAACACGCCGCGCATGTCCTCGGGCAGCGAGGCGGCGATCAGGCTGGCCTGCTGCCAGGCCGCCTCGTCGACCTCCTCGGTCTCGACGCCGGCGCGGGCCAGCGTCAGGCGCTTGCGGAAGGACTGGAGATCGAGGCTGTCGCCAGTCACCCGCTTGATGCGGCAGCGCACCAGGAAGTCCTGGTAGAGCATCGACACCGGCTGGAAGGCGGCGTCCGGCTCGGCCATCATCTCGGCGAGGATGTCCTCGATCGCCGCGTCGCGGGCGGCGAAGCCGAGCAGATCCGCCTGCTCGGGATTATCTTCCGGCGCCGGAGCCAGCGCCGCCCGCGAGCGGGCGAGTTCGGCCAGGATGTCGGCGGTGGACACCGGCGCCGCCGCGAGGCGCGGCGCTTCCTCGCCGTCGGCGGCACGGAAGATGAGTTCCCGCGCCGCTTCGCCGCCTTGCTCGGGCAGCGGCGTCAGCTTGGGGCCGCCGCCGCGACCGGTCGTCTCCACCGGGCCGATCCTCACCGGCTCCGGACGGCGGCCGATAGCCGGGCCGAGCGAGACGAACTCGCCGCGTTCGAGGTTGCGGAACATCTCGGCCTGCCGCCGCTCCATGCCGAGCAGGTCGGCGGCGCGGGACATATCGATGTCGAGGAAGGTGCGGCCCATCAGGAAATTGGAGGCCTCGGCGGCGACGTTCTTGGCGAGCTTGGCCAACCGCTGTGTGGCGATGACGCCGGCAAGGCCGCGCTTGCGGCCACGGCACATCAGGTTGGTCATGGCGGCGAGCGAGGCGCGCCTCGCCTCGCCGTCGGCCTCGCCGGAGGCGGCCGGGGCGAACAGCTGCGCCTCGTCCACCACCACCAGCATCGGATACCAGTGGTCGCGCTCGGCGTCGAACAGGCCGTTCAGGAAGGCGGCGGCGGCGCGCACCTGGCCGTCGACGTCCAGCCCCTCGAGGTTCAGCACCACGGAGACGCGGTGCTTGCGGACGCGGGCGGCGATCAGCATCAGGTCGCGCTCGGAACCGGCGGCGTCGACCACCACGTGGCCGAAGCGGTCGGCCAGCGTCACGAAGTCGCCCTCGGGATCGATGACCGCCTGCTGCACCCAGCCGGCGCTCTGCTCGAGGAGCCGGCGCAACAGGTGCGACTTGCCGGAGCCGGAATTGCCCTGGACCAGCAGGCGGGTGGCGAGCAGCTCCTCGAGATCGAAGGCGGCACGGGTGCCGTTCGTCCTGTTGCCGATGTCCACGCTGAAGGTCATGCCGACGTCTTCGTCCCACCCGACTCATACTTTAGGCTACGCCGCAGCGGGCGCGCCTTCTCTGTCGTCCGATTCGGCCGGCTTGGCCAAGGGCGAAGCGCGATGCTAGGTGTATCTTCACCCGTGATTCACAGCCCGGAGGTTCGACCATGGTTCGCATCGCGCTCGTCACCGTCTCCGACCGCGCGGCGCGCGGCGAGTATCAGGACCTCTGCGGCCCGGCGATGGCCGCCTGGCTCAAGACGGCGGTCACCTCTCCTCACGACCTCCTGACCTCGGTGGTGCCGGACGGCGTCGACAGCGTCGGCGGCGAGCTGGTGCGGCTCTGCGACGAGGAACGGGTGGACCTGATCCTTACCTCGGGCGGCACCGGCCCCTCGCCGCGCGACCTGACGCCCGAGGCGATGAAGGTGGTGCTGGAGAAGGAACTGCCCGGCTTCGGCGAACTGATGCGCAAGATCAGCCTCGAGAAGGTGCCCACCGCCATCCTGTCGCGCCAGACCGCCGGCACGCGCGGCACGACGCTGATCGTCAACCTGCCGGGCAAGCCGGCGTCGATCGCCGTCTGCCTCGACGCGGTGTTCCCGGCCATTCCCTATTGCCTCGATCTGATCGGCGCCGGACGCATTGAAACCGACCCTGCGGTATGCCGGGCGTTCCGACCATCTTAAGTTGCTTGATCGGAGCGCCCTCCCGTAGTATGAGAAGGGATCGATTTTGGCCAGACCATCGGCCCTGAACGCCTGAGGTATATCCTCCGCGACGTGACGACCTTTCCAAACTCGGTAAACCAACCAGCCGCGCGCTCCCGTGCGGGCACGCGGCTTTCTTAGATACGACTTTCTTCAGGAAAGGATCCCATCATGGCTCTCGGCACCGTCAAGTGGTTCAACGCCACCAAGGGCTACGGCTTCATCGCTCCGGACGCCGGCGGACCGGACGTCTTCGTCCACATCTCCGCCGTCGAGCGCTCGGGCCTCGGCTCGCTCAACGACGGCCAGAAGGTGAACTTCGAGGTCGTTCAGGACCGCCGCTCCGGCAAGTCCTCGGCCGACAACCTGTCCGCCGCCTGATCAAGGCGACCGGATCGACAGATCAAGCCCCGCGGGAGCCTCTCCCGCGGGGTTTTCTTTTGCAGTCGCTCAGAACGTATGCGGCACCATCATCCGCCGGAGGGTGGAATCCTTCAGCACGAAGTGATGGTAGAGCGCCGCCGCCACGTGCAGCACGATCAGCAGCACGAAGATCGGCTTGTTGAGGGAATGGATGCCGCCGAAGGTGCGCATGTCGACGAACTGGGCCAGCAGCCCTGTGATCGGCGTGACGATCAGCATCAGGTAGAACAGATAGTGCAGCGCCTCGCCGGCCCTGACCCGCAGGGCGGGACCGGGCACCGACGCCGGCACGCCGATCGTCAGGCGCAGCCCGAAACGGAACAGCGTCAGCACCAGGATGACCAGGCCGACGCCGATGTGCAGGTAATAGCCGGTCATCAGCGGAGCGACTTCCTCTCCGGAGCGCAGGGCATAGTTGTAACGGGCCATGTCCTCGCCGAAGATCAGTTGGAAGAACACGAGCAGCACGATCAGCCAGTGGAGCGAAAGCTGGAGGACGGTGTAACCGTTGGACTGCTTGGCCATGGCGGACTCCCACGATGGTTTACGCCGCCGAGCTTATACCAATTCCCCCGGATACCAATGGCCGGCCGGGCCGGACGCCGCCTGAAAATGTATCCATCTGTCGCGGCGCCGATCGATTAGCGTCGCTTCAGCGCGGCGGCGAGCGCGGCGGCCATGGCATTGTTGCCGGAGGCCGCCGGCGGCTTCGCGCCGCGATTGTCCGGCTTGCCGCCCGCCAGCCCCTTCGGCGCGCCGCCGTCGTCCTTGCGCATGGAGAGGCCGATGCGCTTGCGCTTGGCGTCCACCTCGACGACGCGGACCTTCACCACGTCGCCGGCCTTCACCACGTCGCGCGGATCCTTCACGAAACGGTCGGCCAGTTGGCTGACGTGGACGAGGCCGTCCTGATGGACGCCGATGTCGACGAAGGCACCGAAGGCGGCGACGTTGGTCACCGTGCCCTCCAGCACCATGCCGGGCTTCAGGTCGGCGATGTCCTCCACCCCCTCGGCGAAGCTGGCGGTGCGGAACTCCGGGCGCGGGTCGCGGCCGGGCTTTTCCAGCTCGACGAGGATGTCTCGCACCGTCGGCAGGCCGAAGCGATCGTCGACGAATTTCGCCGGGTCGAGCGCCTTCAGCGCGGCGCTGTCGCCCATCAGCTGGCGGATGTCGCGGCCGCAGGCGGCGACGATGCGGCGAGCAACGCCATAGGCTTCCGGATGCACCGAGGACGCGTCGAGTGGCTCGTCGCCGCCCTGGATCCTCAGGAAGCCGGCTGCCTGCTCGAAGGTCTTGGCGCCGAGGCGCGGCACGGCCATCAGCGCCTTGCGGCTGGGGAAGGCGCCGGCGGCATCGCGATAGGCGACGATCGCCTCGGCCAGCGACGGGCCGAGGCCGGAGACGCGCGACAAGAGCGGCGCCGAGGCCATGTTGAGGTCGACACCGACGGCATTGACCGCATCCTCGACCACCGCATCGAGCGCTTTCGCCAGATGGCCCTGGTCGACGTCGTGCTGATACTGGCCGACGCCGATCGACTTCGGCTCGATCTTGACCAGCTCGGCCAGTGGATCCTGCAGGCGGCGGGCGATGGAGACGGCGCCGCGCAGCGACACGTCGAGGCCGGGGAACTCGCGCGCCGCCAGTTCGGAGGCCGAATAGACCGAGGCGCCGGCCTCGCTCACCACCACCTTGACCGGCTTCGGCGCCGGCAGGGCGGCGATCAGCTCGGCGGCGAGTCGGTCGGTCTCGCGGCTGGCTGTGCCGTTGCCGATGGCGATCAGTTCCACCTTGTGTTTCCTGACCAGCGACGCCAGCGTGGCCAGCGCGCCGGCGATGTCGTTCCTCGGCTGGAAGGGATAGACGGTGGCGGTGTCCAAGAGCTTGCCGGTGGCGTCGACCACCGCCACCTTGACGCCGGTGCGGATGCCGGGATCGAGGCCCATGGTGGTGCGGGCGCCGGCCGGCGCGGCCAGCAACAGGTCCTTGAGATTGTCGGCGAAGACGCGGATCGCCTCGGCCTCGGCCTTGTCGCGCAGGCTGCCCATCAGGTCGAGCGACAGGGAAAGCTGCAACTTCACCCGCCAGGTCCAGCGGCAGACGTCGAACAGAAAGCCGTCGGCCGGCAGCTTGGCCGGCACGTTGATCGCGAAGGCCTCGGCCACCATGCGCTCCACCGGCTTGACCGGCGTGGGATCGTCGGCGTCGATCTCCAGTTCGAGCGACAGCACCTCCTCGTTGCGGCCGCGCAGCATGGCCAGCGCCCGATGGCTCGGCACGGTCGCCCAGCGTTCGCGGTGGTCGAAATAGTCGGCGAACTTCTCGCCCGCCGCTTCCTTGCCTGTCACCACCGACGAGCGCAGCACGGCGCGGCCCTGCATGTAGCTCCTGAGGCGACCAACCAGTTCCGGCGTCTCGGCGAAGCGTTCGGCCAGGATGTCGCGGGCGCCGTCGAGCGCCGCCTTGACGTCGGGCACGGCGTCGGTGAGGTAGGCACCGGCGGCCTTTGCCGGCTCCAGCGTCCGGTCGGCGAGCAGCGCCTCGGCCAGCGGCCCGAGGCCCTTCTCGCGGGCGATCTCGCCCTTGGTACGGCGCTTCGGCTTGAAGGGGGCGTAGAGGTCCTCGATCTCCGCCTTGGTGGCGGCGGCGGCGATCTTTTCCGACAGCTCGGGCGTCAGCTTGCCCTGGCCGTCGATGGCGGTCAGCACGGCGGCGCGGCGGCTTTCCAGCTCGCGCGAGTAGGCGAGCCGCTCTTCCAGTTTTCTGAGCTGGGTGTCGTCGAGGCCGCCGGTGACTTCCTTGCGGTAGCGGGCGATGAAGGGCACGGTCGCCCCCTCGTCGATCAGGCCGATGGCGGCGGCCGCCTGCGCCGGCCGACAGCCGATCTCGGCGGCGATGGCCTTGACGATACGGGCTTCGACGTCGGCGGAAAGGGTCATGTCACGGCTCCCAGAACGAAGGCCGCGACATTAGGCATCCCATTCGGGCGGCGCAATGGCGCCGGCCCGGCTTGTCAACACTCCATCGGCGACCGGTTGCCACGCCTCAGGCGGCGGCGTCCTTCTTGCCCGCAACCACTTTGAGGTCCGGCTTCTTGGCCTCGTCCTTCTTGGCGGCGACTTCCTTCTTGGCGGCGGGCGCCTTCTTGGCCGCCGGCTTCTTGGCCGGAGCCTTGGCCTCGGCCGCTTCCGCCTTGGGAGCGCGCGGCTTGCGGGGCGCCTTGGGCTTCGCCTCGGCGTCGGCTTCGGCGCGCACCAGCGCCTCGGCCTCCAGCCAATGGGCGTCGGCGCGACCTTCGGGCTGGCCCTCGGCCAGCCAGAGCTCGCGCGCCTTGGCCCTGATCTTGGCTTCGATATCGGACATGTCGAAATCCTCTCTTGTTCGGAACCCAGCCAGCGGACGCCCGATGCGGCATCCTCTCAGGGGCGTTCGGGACAATAAACTGGACCCTTCGACCCGACGGCTTCGCTGTCGAAACCGCGACGCGAAAGACTGTAGCGCAGCCCCGGTCGTCTGAGAAGGCGAGGGGCGGCCGAAAACGGCGTTCCGGCAAAGACTTTCGCCTACGGGGCCGGCAATGGAATCGCATTCGCCGCGGAAGCCTCCGCCGCAACTCGATATGGCGGCCGAAGCGCCCGAATCACCTCAGGTCAGGCGATGGCGGCGGCGATAGCCGGCCTCAGGGCATTCACCCCGGCGACCAGCGCGGCGACGTCGGCGGTCAGAAGCCTGCCCGATTCGACCAGCTGCCGGCCGGCGACGAACACGTCGGTGACGTCGCCGCGACCGGCCGAGTAAACGAGATGGGCGACCGGATCGAACAGCGGCGCGGCATGCGGCCGATCGATGGCCACCAGAATGAAATCGGCCGCCTTGCCGGCCTCGATCGAGCCGATGCGATCGCTGGCGCCGAGTGCCCGGGCGCCGTTCTTCGTCGCCATGGCCAGCGCCTCGTGGGTGGTGACGGCGGCGGCGTCGCCGGTCACCGCCTTGTGCAGCGTGGCGGCCAGCCGCATGGCCAGCCACAGGTCGAGGTCGTTGCCGGAAATGGCACCGTCGGTGCCGAGCGTCACGTTGACGCCGGCCTTGAGGAGCGCCGGCACCGGCGCGAAGCCCGAGGCGAGCTTCAGGTTGGACAGCGGATTGTGCACCACATGGGTGCCGCTCGCCGCCAGCAGGCCGATCTCCGCCGCGTCGAGATGGACGCAATGGGCGAGCACCACGTCGGGACCGAGCAGATCGTGTTCGGCGAGATGGGCGATCACCCGGCGGCCGTAACGCCCGGTCACCGTCGCCTGCTCGGCCACCGTTTCGGCGGCATGCGTCGAGACAAAACCGCCGCGCGACCGGGCCAGACGGGCAGCGTTCCGGAGATGCTCCGGCGACACCGTGTAGGTGCCGTGCGGCAGGCAGCCGGGGAACACCAGCGGCTCGTCCTCGGCGGCGTCGAAGAAGGCGACGGCGTCGGCAAGGCGCCGGTCGGCGAGGTGGCCGTCCATGCCGGGCGGATCGAAGAAGATGCCGCCGGTGGCGACGCGGATGCCGAGCGCCTTGGCCGCCCGCACCGTCTCCTCGGGAAACCAGAACATGTCCATGACGGTGGTGACGCCGGAGAGCAGCAGCTCGGCAAGGCCCAGCTCGGCGCCGAGCCGGCAGGCGGCGGGGTCGAGGATCGCCCGCTCAGCCTTCCACACCGTCTCAAGCCAGGGCTCCAGCGGCAGGTTCTCGACGAGGCCGCGAAACAGGCTGTCGCCGGCGTGGCAGTGCATGTTGACGAGGCCGGGCATCAGGATGCGTCCCGCCGCCTCGATCAGTTCGGCGCCGTCCGAGGGTACGGCGTCGGCCGGGCCGACGGCGGCGACGATGCCGTCGCGAACGGCGACGGCGCCGTCCTCGATCACGGTCATGGCGTCGTCGCAGGTGACGACATAGGGAGCGCGGACGACGAAATCGGGGCTGGGCATGCTGTCTCCGGGGTCACCATTTCATCGCCCAGGCGCGGCCGCTCGTAAAGGGAGTTGCCGCCGAATGCCCGATGGCCCACAGTCGGCCGACCGACGAGACCGCCATGACCCACCGTTTGCTGCTGCCCGGCCAGGGCCTTCCCGAATTCTTCACCCGGGAGCGCTGCTTCATCAGCGAACTCCTCAACCACTCGTCACGACCGGAGATGTCGCTGGCGCGGGCGCGCGTTGAGCCCGGCATCGTCACCGAGCTGCATGCCCTCGACGTCGAGGAAACCTATATCATCGAGACCGGGCGCGGCATGATGGAACTGGATGGCGAGCGCTTTCCCGTCGTCGCCGGTGACAGCGTGCTGATCCCGGCCGGTACGCCGCAGCGCATCGAGAATATCGGTACCGCCGACCTCGTCTTCCTCTGCCTCTGCCGGCCGCGTTTCCAGCCGGAGGGCTACACCGGGCTGGAGGATGGGCCACGCCGTCAAAACGATCACTGATAGATTTCTACATGTAATACACGTATAAATTTTAGATGCCGTGTGATAC
>LUYO01000169.1:0-2070 GCA_001603295.1 Rhodobacterales bacterium Alpha_02 | reverse complement strand
CTGCCGACCGGCGCGACGGTCGGCACGATGCGGCCGGGGCGCCTGACGCAAGCCGGGGCGGCCACCACCGCCACCCGACTGGTCGCCGGCGGCCACGACCATCCGGTCGCCGCCTCGGTCGCCCACCGCCTCGATCCGGCGGCCATCGTCGATTCGCTCGGCACCGCCGAGCTGGTCTATGGCGAGACCGATCGTCCCGTGCCGCCACGACCGGACATCGTCCGCTCGGTTTCCGTGCTGCGCCGCGACCGCGAAGCCCGCTTCAAGGTGTTCGAGTTCGCGGCGGCGCTGGCGCCGCTCAGGATTCCCACGCCGACGGGCGATCTCCTCTCCGACCTGCTTTCCGCCGCCGAAATTTCGGTCGATGCGGCAACTGTCATCGATCCATCCGATCACGCGGCGGTCGCCGCCGCCCTCGCCCAGGCAAGCGAGTCGGACGCGCGCCGCATCGCTGCCGCCGTGCTCGTCGCCTGCGCCCGGATCACCGCCGATATCCTCGACGACCTCGCCGCCTCCGGCGTCGGCGACGGCCCGCTGTTCGCGACCGGCGGCTGGAGTCGTTCCGACGCGCTGATGCGCCTGCGCGCCGACGTTCTCGGCCGCCCGATCCGCCGCATCGACGAGCCCGAACTCGCCGCCCTCGGCGCGGCACTGATCGCCGGCGCCCGGCCGGATCTCGCACATATGCTAAAAATGGGCGAGATCGTCGCCTGAGCGCCTCATACCAATTCGCGAAGATGCTGACGCATCCGCTCATTGAAACCATTGCCGATTTCTCAGGTGCATCAGCGGCATGAGAAATCGGCAAGCGGAGTAACTGGGAGGCCTTTTCAAAGCCTCTTGGTATCAGTCGCCATCCATCGCCTGCGCCTCGACCGCGATGGTCACCACGTCGGAGCGGGCATAGGAGCGATAATAGTCGAACGGCCGACCGTCGGCGCCGCGCGACAGCGAGCGGATGAGCAGCACCGGATCCCGCACATCGAGGCCCAGAAAGCGGGCCGGCAGTTCCGGCGCGCCGACCGCCGCCACCTCGCGGCGGGCGCTGGAAATCTGGTAGCCGGCGGCCCGGAGGGTCTGGTTGAGCGACTGGGTGCCGCGCAGCACGTCGGTGCCGGCCAGTGCCGCTCCGACTTCCGGCGGCATGAAGTTGGTCGAATAGACGGCCGGCTTGCCGTCGAGACAGCGGAGCCGTTCCAGAATGAAGCCGGCGGCGCCCGGTTCGAGGCCGAGGGCGTCGCTGGCCTCGCGCGGCAAGGGTTCGAGGCCGCTGCGGAATACGGTCGTGTCGACGGTGCGCGTGCCGTCGACCTCCGTCTCGAAGAACCCGCGCGTCACCTGCAACATCCAGTCGCCGCTGCTCTGCTCGGCGACGAAGGCGCCGCGCCGGGGAATCATCCGGATCAGTCCCTGCTCCTGCAACGAGCGCAGCGTCTCGCGCACCGTGGAGCGGGACAGATCGAAGGTGCGGCAGAGATCGCTCTCCGACGGCAGGCGTTGGCCCGGCGACAGCTCCTTCGACCGGATGCGCTGTTCGAGGATGTGGCCGAGCTGCTGGTAATACGGCTCGGCGGAGGTACGATTGATGGCGTCCATGATACCGGTTGTCTGGTTTGTCCGGACGAAATCTACATCACCAGCAAACCTTTGAATAGATTGGACGGCCCATGTCGGGCGAAAACCCGGCCGGCTGTGCCTTCCCGCCTCCCGGCATTCTCCGGCTCGCCACCACAGGGCATTGCGGCTATCCTCCCGGCCGAACCATCCGGAGAGGAGATATCCATGTCGCAGACCCGCGTTCGTCCGATGGGCGCCACCGCCAGCCTCGACCGCAACGGCCGCGGCAACGTCGTCGCGAGATCCGGCGCCAGCCTGCCGCTGGCCGGATCGCCGTCGATGGAAGGCTTCAACCCGCTGGAACTGCTCGACGCCTCGCTGGCCGGCTGCCTCGCCCTCAGCGTCCGCATCGCCGCCCGCAACCTCGGCCTGTCCGACCGGCTCGGCAACGTCGCCGTCGAGGTGATCGGCGCCAAGGTGGCCGAGCCGCCGTCGCGCATCGCCCGCCAGACC
>LUYO01000168.1:0-8092 GCA_001603295.1 Rhodobacterales bacterium Alpha_02 | reverse complement strand
GGAGCCATAGAGGCGGGCGACCACCGAACCGGAGGCGTCCTTCAGGAGAACCGCCTTGTCCGCCAGGTCCCAGGCGTTGATGGACTTGAGTTCGTCGGAGACGCAACCACGCGTCGAGGCGCGGAGGCCGCCGGTCCAGTTGGTGGACGACAGCGACAGCTGGCAGGTTTCGCCGGCCGAGGCCAGCGTCCAGCCGCCGACCAGATCCGGCTTGCGGATCTCCGGCGCCGCCGCCGGGTTGGCCGGCTGCACCATGGCCATGTCGGTGGTGGGCTGCGACGCGCCCGGCGTCGTGGGCGGCGGCAGGGCCTGGCTCGCCACGGGATTGACCGGCTGCGGCGCCAGCGGGACGATGCGCTGGGGCGGCGGCGGCGCATAGCTGGCGCAGGCGGCCAGCGCGAGGGCGGAAAGGACGGAGGCGGCGGCGATGATGCGCATCAGGTGGGCTCCCGGAGCGAAGAGACGGCGCCGTGGCTCCCGGCGTGATTCTCTTCAAACAGACGACAAATCATAGCCGCGCCGGCCGGCAAGTGAAACCGCAGGCTGGAAAAAGTTCAATATTAACGAATTGGCCGGGCGGCGGCGTTGCACGGCGGGCGCGAAGGCCGCAAGATGCCGGCGGATGCCCTTTTGCCAAGGGGATTTCGGTCTGGGGGAGCGCGGGGGATGCTGTCCTTTGTGGCGCGTATGCTGGGGCTGGTGCTGTTCGCCGTCGGCGTGGTGTCGCTGATCTCCGACGGCATCGCGTCGATCGCCGCCGACAAGCTGGTGATGACGCCGCTGTCGGCCAGTCTGACGCTGATCGCCCCCGACATCGTCGATCGGCTCAAGGCGGCGGCGGTGCCGCTGATCGGCGAGGCGGCCTGGGCCGATTGGGGGCCGGCGGTGCTCGCCTGGCCGACGCTGGCCGTCTCCGGCCTCTCCGGCATCTTCCTGATGCTGGCCGGCGCCCGCCGGTCGCCGCGCACCGCGAGAAAGCATGCCGGCCTCTCCTCCTGAAGGCGTCGTTCTCGGCATCGACGCCGCCTGGACGGCGAAGAACCCCAGTGGCGTGGCGCTGGCGGTCAAAGCCGCCGGCGTCTGGCGCCTCGTCGCCGCCGCGTCCTCCTTCGAGGCGTTCGTCGGGCCGTCCGAAGCGGCCGGCCCCACGGCGGTGATCGCCGCCGCCAGCCGTCTGGCCGGCCGCAAGCCCGATCTCGTCGCCGTGGACATGCCGATGATGGACGCGCCGATCACCGGGCGACGCGCCGCCGACGACGCCGTCAACCGCGCCTATGCCGGTCGCGGCGCCGGCACCCATTCGCCGACGCCGGAGCGGCCCGGCGCCGCCGGCCGGGCGCTGGAGGCGGCGCTCGCGGCCGCCGGCTATCCGCTGGCGACGCTCGACCTCGTGCCGCCCTGCCGTATCGAGATCTACCCGCATCCGGCGCTGATCGAGCTGACCGGCGCGGCAAGGCGGCTCGAATACAAGATCGGCCGCACCGGCCGCTACTGGCCGGGCCTGCCGCTCGCCGAGCGGCGGCAGCGCCTTTACGCGGTGTGGACGACCATCGTCGCCGCCCTCGACAGCGTCCTTGCCGGCAGCGCCGACCTCCTCCGCCTGCCGCCATTCGAGGCGCGCGGCAAGACCCTCAAGGGATTCGAGGACCGTCTCGACGCGGCGGTCGCCGCCTATGCCGGCGCCATGGCGCTCGACGGTCGGGCGCGCGCCCATGGCGACGACGCCTCGGCGGTGTGGGTGCCGTTGCGTAGCGATTGCGACAGCGGCAGTCGTCCACTATAGTATCATAATGAACCGCACCGACGATATCGACGCGCGCATCGGCGCCCGCATCCGCCTCGAACGGGAAAGCCGCGGCTGGTCGCTGACCGAGTTGGCCGGCCGCGCCTCGGTATCGCGCGCCATGATCCACAAGGTGGAGCGCGGCGATAGCAGCCCGACCGCCAAGCTGCTCGGCCGGCTGTCCGGCGCCTTTGGCCTCAGCATGTCGACGCTGATGGCGCGCGCCGAGATCGGCGAGGGCCGCTTGCTGCGCCGCGCCGACCAGCCGATCTGGACCGATCCGGACAGCGGCTACCGCCGCCGCCACGTGTCACCGGCCTCCGACCTGCCGCTCGATCTCGTCGAGGTCAACCTGCCGGCCGGCGCGGCGGTGCCGATGCCGGCTTCGGCCTATGCCTTCGTCAACCAGCTGATATGGGTGCTGGAAGGCGAGCTGGTGTTCATGGAAGGCGGCACGCGACACGAGATGGCGGCCGGCGACTGCCTGGAGCTGGGACCGCCCGCCGATTGCCTGTTCCGCAATGACGGCGATCGACCCTGTCGCTATGCGGTGGCGGTGCTGCGCCGCGCCCTGCCGGCTTGACGACAATCGTCCATCATATTAGACAGAAGCGATAGGACTTCCCGGAGACCGACATGCATATCCGCGACGCGGCACAGGGCGACATCGCCGGCATCACGGCGATCTACAACGACGCCGTTGCCCATTCGACGGCGATCTGGAACGAGGCGACGGTCGACGTGGCCAACCGCCTCGCCTGGCTGGCCGACCGGCAGCGGGCCGGCTATCCGGTGCTGGTCGCCGCGGACCCCGACGGCGAGGTGCTGGGCTATGCCTCGTTCGGCGACTGGCGGGCCTTCGACGGCTACCGCCATACCGTGGAGCATTCGGTTTACGTCCGCGCCGACCGGCGCGGTCATGGCATCGGCCGGGCGCTGCTCGTCGCGCTGATCGAGCGGGCGCGCGGCATCGGCAAGCATGTGATGGTGGCCGGTATCGAGGCGGGCAACGCGCCGTCGATCCGGCTGCACGAGAGCCTCGGCTTCGAGCGCGTCGGGCATCTCGGGCAGGTCGGCGCCAAGTTCGGCACCTGGCTCGACCTCGCCTTCCTGCAACTGACGCTCGACGATCGCCCGGTTCCGCCGCCGAGGCCCTGACACCCGCCCTCGATCGCCTCGCGACGATGCCGGCGCATCCGGGCATCGAGCCACGGCCGATGTCCCGCCCACATCAGCGGAGACATCGGCAGGTGGCCCACCAACAGGCATTTCAATGCTGGCCGGCCTCACACGTCGAGGTTGGCGACCGACAGGGCGTTGGCCTGGATGAATTCGCGGCGCGGCTCCACCTCGTCACCCATCAGCCGCTCGAAGATGTCATCGGCCTCCACCGCCTCGTGCACCTGCACGCGCAAAAGCGAGCGGGCGTTGGGGTCGAGCGTCGTCTCCCAGAGCTGCTCGGCGTTCATCTCGCCGAGGCCCTTGTAGCGCTGCATGGTGATGCCCTTGCGGCCGGCGGCATAGACGGCGTCGAGCAGTGCCCGCGGCCCGCGCACCACCGTCTCGGCGTCGCGCCGGCGCAGCGTCGCCGCCGCGCCGTAGATGGCGGCGAGATGCTCGTGATGGCCGCTGAGCTTGCGCGCATCGGCCGACGACAGCAGCGCCGCGTCGAGGATGCTGGTCTCGGTGACGCCGCGCACCACGCGGCGGAAAGCGAGACTGCCGTTCGGCAGCGCTTCGCCGGTCCAGCCCTTCTCGAACTCGTCGGCCAGGGTGTCGAGGCGGAGCGCCACGCTGTCGGCGGCGTTCTGCGCCGCCTCGAGATTGTCGAGGAGGCGGGCGTCGAGCGCGCCGGCGATCGCCGCCTGCTCGACGACGTCGTGGCTGTAGCGATGGTGCAGGCCCTCGATCAGGCCGCGCACGGCGCGCGCACGGTCGACGATGGCCCTGAGGTCCTGGCCGGCCCGCGCCTCGCCGTCGGCAAGCCGCAGCACCGCCTCGTCGAGCCCCTGCGTCACCAGGAAGTCCTCGAGCGCCCGTTCGTCCTTCAGGTACTGCTCGGACTTGCCGCGCGTCACCTTGTAGAGCGGCGGCTGGGCGATGTAGACGTGGCCGCGCTCGATCAGCGCCGGCATCTGACGGAAGAAGAAGGTCAGGAGCAGCGTGCGGATATGGGCGCCGTCGACGTCGGCGTCGGTCATGATGATGATCTTGTGGTAGCGCAGCTTGTCCGGGTCGAACTCGTCGGTACCGATCGACGTGCCCAAGGCGGTGATCAGCGTGCCGATCTCGGCCGACGACAGCATCTTGTCGAAGCGCGCCCGCTCGACGTTGAGGATCTTGCCGCGCAGCGGCAGCACGGCCTGGAACTCGCGATTGCGGCCCTGCTTGGCCGAGCCGCCGGCCGAATCGCCCTCGACCAGGAACAGCTCGGTGTTGGCGGCGTCGCGGTCCTGACACTCGGCGAGCTTGCCGGGCAAGGACGCCATGTCGAGCGCGCCCTTGCGACGGGTCAGCTCGCGCGCCTTCCTCGCCGCCTCGCGGGCGGCGGCGGCCTCGACCACCTTGCCGACCACGGTACGCGCTTCCTGCGGATGCTCCTCGAACCAGGTGGAGAAGGCCTCGTTGAGCGCGCCCTCGACCACCGGCCGCACCTCCGACGACACCAGCTTGTCCTTGGTCTGGCTGGAGAACTTCGGATCGGGCACCTTCACCGACAGCACCGAGGTCAGCCCTTCGCGGCAGTCGTCGCCGGTCAGCGTCACCTTCTCGCGCTTGGAGATGCCGGCGCTCTCGGCGTAGTTTGTCACCTGGCGGGTCAGCGCGGCGCGGAAGCCGGCGAGATGGGTGCCGCCGTCACGCTGGGGAATGTTGTTGGTGAAGCAGAGCACGTTCTCGTGGTAGCTGTCGTTCCACCACAGCGCCACCTCGACGGTGATGCCGTCCTTCTCGGTCGACACCAGGATCGGCTTGGATATGGCCGGCTTCTTGGAGCGGTCGAGATAGCGCACGAAGGCTTCGAGACCGCCCTCGTAGTGCAGCTCCTCGACGCGCGGCTCGATGCCGCGGTTGTCCTCGAGCACGATGCGGACGCCGGAATTGAGGAAGGCCAGCTCGCGCAGGCGGCGCTCCAGCGTGGCGAAGTCGAAGTCGGTGACGCCCTTGAAGGTCTCGTGGCTCGGCATGAAGGTCACCTCGGTGCCCTTTTCGCCGACCGAGGTGCCGGTGACCGTCAGCGGTCCGTCGGGCACGCCGTTCGAGAAGCTCATCTCGTGCACCTGGTCGTGGCGCCAGATCCTGAGCTTCAGCCACACCGACAGCGCGTTGACCACAGAGACGCCGACGCCGTGCAGGCCGCCCGACACCTTGTAGGAGTTCTGGTCGAACTTGCCGCCGGCGTGCAGCTGCGTCATGATCACTTCCGCCGCCGACACGCCCTCTTCCTTGTGGATGTCGGTGGGGATGCCGCGGCCGTTGTCGCGCACCGTGCAGGAGCCGTCGGCGTTGAGGCGTACCTTGACGATGTCGGCATGGCCAGCCAGCGCCTCGTCGATGGCGTTGTCCACCACCTCGTAGACCATGTGATGCAGGCCCGAGCCGTCGTCGGTGTCGCCGATGTACATGCCGGGGCGCTTGCGCACCGCGTCGAGCCCCTTCAGCACCTTGATGGATTCGGCGCCGTAGTCGTCGGGGTCGTAGGCTGTGGTGTCGGTCATGTATGCCTTCGTCTCTCTCTCGGGTCCCGTCCCGCCAACCTTGTCATAGAGGCTGGCGGGGGCGGCTTCAACCACCCGCCGAGGGAGGTCGAAAGCCGTTTTCTTTCAATAGCTTGCCGGCAATGATGCGGCGCTGGGACCATGGTGCCCGCACCCTACCCCGCCAATCGGGCGGCAAAGCGGCGAATCAGGCCGGAAAATCCCCGGAAAACAGGGCGCCGGCGTCGGGAACGGCGATGATCTCGGCCTCGTTGCCGAGCCCCTCGAAGGGGGCGGCCTCGGTGCCGGTCATGAAGGCCTGGACGCCGAGCGCCGCCACCAGTTCGACCAGCGCCCGCCGGCGGCGGCCGTCAAGATGGGCGGCCACCTCGTCGAGCAGCAGCACCGGCGGCTGGCCTGTCAGCTCGGTGACCAGTGCCGCCTGGGCGAGCACCAGACCGGTCAGGAGTGCCTTCTGCTCGCCGGTCGAGGAGGCCGAAGCCGGCATGTCCTTCACCGCATGACGGACGGCGAGGTCGGAGCGATGCGGACCGACGAGCGTCCGGCCGGCCGCCCGGTCGCGCGAGCGGCCGGCCCTGAGGTCGGCCTTCAGCCAGTCCTCGACGTCGGCGGCCGCCGCGCCGTCGAGCGCTGTGTCGACGTCGCCGGCAAGATGCACTGAAGCGCGCGGGAAGGCACCGTCGCCGTCCGGCCGCGTCTCGATCAGCCGGGCGAGGCAATGCACGGTCTCGCGGCGGGCGGCGGCGACGGCGACGCCGGTGGCGGCGATCTCCGCCTCCAGCGCGTCGAGCCAGGCGGCGTCGGCCTCGCGCGCTTCGAGCAAGCGGTTGCGGCCGGCCACCGCCGCCTCGTAGGCCGAGACGCGGCGACCGTGGCTCGGGTCGACGGCCAGCACCAGACGGTCGAGGAAGCGGCGGCGGTCGCCGGCCGGGCCGGTGAACAGGCCGTCCATGGCCGGCACCAGCCAGATCAGGCGCAAATGGTCGGACAGCCGTTCACTGCCCTTCTGCGGCTCGCCGTCGACCAGCAGGCGCCGTCCGGGCTCGCCGGGCACCGCGCCGGTGCCGATGCGCACCGGGCCGAAGGCGCCCTCCACCTCGGCCATGACGGAAAAGCCGCCGGGGCCGCCGATGCGGGCCATCTCGGCCAGCGTCGCCCGGCGGAAGCCGCGACCGGGGGCGAGCAGCGACAGCGCTTCCAAGACGTTGGTCTTGCCGGCGCCGTTGGGGCCGACCAGCACCACCGAGCGGCCCGGGAAATCGAGTGCCAGATCGGCGTGGTTGCGGAAATCGGTGAGGCGAAGGCGACTGACGCGCACCTTCGCTTCCGGACGGGGCGCCTCAGGACGGGGATCGGTCATAATGCTCCGGCGGGTCACACCCGCATCGGCATCAGCACGTAGAGCGTGGCGCCATCACCGGCATCCTGGATCAGCGTCGGCGAGCCGGCGTCGGCGAGGTGGAACACCGCCGTCTCCGAGGTGAGCTGGCCGGCGATGTCGAGGAGGTAGCGGGCGTTGAAGCCGATCTCCAGCGGCGCGTCCTCGTAGTCGACCATCACCTCCTCGGTGGCGGTGCCCGAATCGGGGTTGACGACGGTCAGCACCAGGCGGCCGTCGGCCAGCGCCAGCTTGACGGCGCGGCCGCGCTCCGAGGAGATGGTGGAGACGCGATCGACCGCCTCGGCGAACTCGGCCTTGTCGACCCTGAGTTCCTTGTCGTTGCCCTGCGGGATCACCCGGCCGTAGTCGGGGAAGGTGCCGTCGATCAGCTTGGAGGTCAGCACGACGTTGCCGACGGTGAGGCGGATCTTGGCGTCCGACAGCTCCACCTTCAGCTCGGCCTTGGGGTCCTCGATCAGCCGCTGGATCTCGCCCACCGTCTTCCTCGGCACGATAATGCCGGGCATGCCCTCGGCGCCCTTCGGCGCGGCGATGTCGGCGCGGGCGAGGCGATGGCCGTCGGTGGCGACGGCACGGAACAGCGTGCCCTCCGGCCCGTCGACGGCGTGCAGGAAGATGCCGTTCAGATAGTAGCGGATCTCCTCGTTGGAGATGGCAAACTGCGTGCGATCGATCAGCCGCTTGAGATCGCCGGCCTCCAGCGTGAAGGCGTGGCTGAGTTCGCCGACGGTGATGTCGGGGAAGTCGCTCTCCGGCAGCATCTGCAGCGCAAAGCGCGAGCGGCCCGACGAGATGGCCAGCGTGGCGCCGTCGGCCGACGCTTCGAGCGACACCTGCGCCCCCTCCGGCAGCTTGCGCACGATGTCGTAGAACATGTGGGCCGGCACGGTGGTGGCGCCCGGCCGCTCGACGATGGCCGGCACCGCCTCCTGCGCCTCGAGGTCGAGGTCGGTCGCCTTCAGCTTCAGTTCGTCGCCGTCGGTACGGAGCAGCACGTTGGAGAGGATCGGAATGGTGTTCCGACGCTCGACGACGCGGTGGACGTGGGTGAGGGAAGCGAGGAGGTGCGACCGCTCCAGCGTAACGCGCATGGAAAAACCCGTTTGTCGTGGCGGCCGCGCCGGTCGGCCACGCGGAACGCGCGGCCGGCGCGGCCTGCCGGAAAGTTTGCATCCCGAGGCCGTTCTGTCC
>LUYO01000167.1:0-2724 GCA_001603295.1 Rhodobacterales bacterium Alpha_02 | reverse complement strand
CGTCTCGTACTGGTGCGCCATCGAGTGCAGAATCCGGACCACGGAGAGAGCGCGCTCGCTGTCCAGAGGGGCGGTGGGCTCGTCGGCCAGTATGACCGGCGGATGATTCGCCAGCGCCCGGGCGATCGAGACGCGCTGCTGCTCTCCTCCGGAAAGTTGCGACGGCATGGCCG
This sequence comes from Rhodobacterales bacterium Alpha_02, assembly GCA_001603295.1. Lineage (GTDB taxonomy): Bacteria > Pseudomonadota > Alphaproteobacteria > Rhizobiales > Pleomorphomonadaceae > Pleomorphomonas. The sequence continues at coordinate 2,551 of LUYO01000167.1, read as the reverse complement.
CCGCCCGGTGCGCGACGTCGAGCGCCTCCAGAAGCTCCATAGCCCGCTCCCGCGATTCGTCGTCGGGATGACCGGCGAGCATCGGGAGCAGCGCGACGTTGTCCAGCGCATTGAGAAAAGGGATAAGGTAGGGCGCCTGAAAGATAAACCCTATACTGTCCCGCCGCAGCATCCGGAGGTCGGAGATCTTCCATCCGTCGTCGTAGATCGTCTTCCCGCCGAGCACCATTTTTCCTCCCGTCGGCTCAATCACGGCGCCGAGGCACTTAAGCAGCGTACTCTTCCCCGATCCCGAAGGCCCGATGAGCCCGACGACCTCTCCGGGAGCAACCTCCATGTCCACTCCCTTGAGGGCGTCCACCGCTGTCTCCCCCGAGCCGTACCGCTTCCTGAGCGCTTCGATGCGTATCCCGCTCATAGGGGCCGCCTATCCTATCGCTTCCGCAGGGTCCACCTTGACGGCGACCCGTATCGCGAGAAGACTTGCGATCACGCACATTATGATCACGGCGGCGAATCCCGTCGCCGCGTCGCGGACCTCCAGCAGCACGTATTTCGGGAACTTCGGCGCCCAGAAGGTCGCCGAGACCTTGCCGATCATGAAGCCGAGGACGCCGAGGGCGATAGCCTGCTGCATGATCATGCCGATAATCGTCCGGTTCTTCGTACCGATGAGTTTGAGCACCGCGATCTCCCTGATCTTCCCCAGGGTGAGCGTGTAGATGATAAAAGCGACGATAGCCGCGCTCACAACGGCGAGTATCACAAGAAGCATAGCGATCTGCTTCGACGACGTGGCGATCAGTTTCCCCAGCAGAATCTCTTCCATCTGCGCCCTGGTGTAGACTTCGAGGCGCATCCACCGCCGCATGTGTTCCGCCGTTTTCTCGGGATCGGCGCCCGGAAGGAGGCGCACCAGAACGGCGTTGACATACGGGTTGACGCCCTGAGATGCGATCACGCCGTCGAGCATTCCGGGAACCCCCGGCCGGTTGAGCGACGGATTCGCCGCCGTCCGCCGCCGCTGCTGCAGAATAGCGTCGTTGTCCTTGAGGAACTGCGCCTCCTGCGCGTCTTTCAGCGGGATGAAGACCATCGGGTCGCCTCCGGACGAGACCATCCGCCGCGTGAGTCCGACCACGGTGTAGCTGTTCCTGCGGATGCGGATCGTATCCCCGAGACGGAAGCCCGACGCCTCGTCGGCCACGGCCTCGTAGTGACTGCGGGCGAGATGCCTCCCCGCCGTAAGGTACCCCGGCTGCCCCGGAGCGCCGGGTTCCCCCGGCTCGACCCCCGCGACCATCACCCGGGTATCCTCGCCTCCACGCCGTACTTGGGTGGTAAGGTAGGTGACATTCGCGGCGCGCTCCACGCCCGGCATGCCGAAGACGCTCCGGCGGACGTCGTCGTAGATGCTCGACGACTCGGCGTAGGGGCCGAGCGTCTCACGCTGCACCACCCACAGGTCGGCGCCGCTGTTGTCGAGCAGCACCTTCGCGTCGTCCACCATGCCGCGGTACACCCCGCCCATGGTCAGCGTCACGCCGATGAGCAGCCCCAGTCCGACGCTGGTAAGGACGAACTTCCCCCATCCGTGGAGGATATCCCTCCCGGCCAGGCTGATCATACGCCGCCTCCCAGTCGTTCCACGACTTTCACTCTGCTTCGCGGAGTCAGCGCCTTCACGCTGTACACCACGACGCGCTCTCCCGGTTCAAGCCCTTCAAGAATGCGCACCATGCCGTTCAAGTCGCGCCGACCGGCAACCACCGGACGGAACGAGATGGAGCTGTTCTCCATCATCCAGACGCCGAGGCGTCCGTCGAAACGCCGGAGCGCCGCGTCGGGGACCACAGGCCCTTCCGGCAGCGCGGGGAGGCGCACCGTCACCTCGGCCAGCTCGCCGAGAGGGGGCAGCGTTCCGGGAGTCTGCTCGAAAACAGCCTTCGCCACCAGCTCCTCGGTGATCGCGTCCGCGATCGGCTCGACGCGGAGGATATTCCCGGCAAAGACCTCGTCCGCACGGGAGCGGAGAACGATCTCCGCGGGAAGTCCAGCCCGCAGTCCGGAAGCCATCGACTGGTCGAACCGGACGGAGATCCTAAGGCCCTCGGTTTCCACTACTTGAAACACGCTCTGTCCTGCAACAACCGTACTCCCCGGTTCCGCTTCGCGGGCCGCCAGAAGGCCTTGTACAGGCGACACGAGCTTCAGATCTTCCTTGCGGGCGAGCAGCCCCTTCAGCTCGGATCCGGCACGCGCCTGCTCCGCCCGGGCGGCCTCCACATCGGCGCGCGCGGACGACCACACGGCGGCGGTCGTCCGCCGCTCCTGGCGCTTGGCGTCGGCAGCCTCGACGCTTACCGCCTTTTTCTTCAACAAGTTCTCGTAGCGCGCGGCCTGCGCCTCGGCGTACTCTTTTCTCGCTTTCGTCTCGGCAACCCGTGAATCAGCCGCCGCTACGAGAGACTCCAGCCGCCGTACGGCTGCTTTCTGCCCCTCTATCCGGTCGTTCAGGTCCACCGGATCCAGCTCACCCAAGACCTGGCCC